>CACWIO010000023.1 GCA_902760855.1 uncultured Eubacteriales bacterium | reverse complement strand
ACTTGCCTTTGGCAATCTCTTCTCTGATACGAGTAAAGATAATTACGTTACTGTCCACAGCCATACCGAGAGACAGGATGATACCTGCGATACCCGGGAGCGTAAGAACGGATCCGATGAATACCATTGTCCAAAGTACAAGCTGTACATAGAGCATGAGTGCAAGGTCAGCTACAAGACCGAGCGCTCCGTATACAAACAGCATCACGAGCATTACCAGTCCGAGTCCGATGGCACCGGCCTTAACGCTTAAGTTAAGAGCGTTGGCTCCGATAGTAGCTGTCTGAACTGATGAGTTAATCTCAGTCAGATTTGCAGGAAGTGCACCGCCTCTGATAAGAGCAGCAAGCTGTGAAGCTTCGGTCTCACTGAATCCGCCGCTTCTTGTAATCTCACAGGATGTTGAATTTATCTTTTCATGTACAACCGGTGCGGATATTACTTCGTCATCCAGTGCAATTACGATCGCAGTTGGATCAACAAGGTTTCCGCTCTCGTCTTTCATTGTCGGCGTGATAGTTCCGGAAAATGCTTTTTCTGTTGCATCAGCGAACTTATTGCTTCCGTCTCCGGTAAAGTCGATGGTGATTTTATATCCGCCGTTCTGTGAATCGGTGGACATCTGAGAATCTTTTACACCGTCACCGTTAAGAGCCAATGTGCCGTCGGCGAGGAAGAACTGAAGCTGAGCCGTACGACCGATCTGTTCGATGGCTTCTTCTGCATTTTCAACGCCAGGCATCTCAACTCTGATTCTGTTGGTACCTTCAATTGTTACCTGAGCTTCGCTGATACCCATAGCGTTAACTCTGTTTTCGAGTACGCTCTTAGTCTGGTTCATGATGCCAGCCAGTTCTGTTCCTGTTTCCGGAGTATCAGCTTCTAAAAGTACGTAAACTCCTCCGTTGATATCGAGACCGTACTTGAGTTGTTCTCCGAGATTTTTGAATTTGTCTCCCGCACCTGTGAATGAAACAACCCAAGATGCGATGAGGAGCAGTACAATCAATACCGCAATTACTTTTCTTCTACCGGTTTTCATTACAATAACTACCTCTCAAACTTATAAATTTTTCAAAAAATCGCAAAATGCGACAATTAACAAATTATCCAATCAATTCTACTCGTTTTTCCTTGCAATTTCAATGAATAATGGAATTCTTTAGAGCAATTTTTGTATTAAATTAAAGACCCGCTTTGGAAGCGGGTCGAGCTTGCTTATTTTGTCTTTTCTTCTTCGTTTTTCTGACCGAGTTTCTTAGGTGTAACCTT
The DNA here is from genome assembly GCA_902760855.1 of uncultured Eubacteriales bacterium. Lineage (GTDB taxonomy): Bacteria > Bacillota > Clostridia > Peptostreptococcales > Anaerovoracaceae > Crickella. The sequence continues at coordinate 16,785 of CACWIO010000023.1, read as the reverse complement.
CTTATCTCTGTTTGGCTTTTTCTCTTCTTCAACAAGCTTTTTTGATTCTTTAGCAGTTGATTCCGGAGCCTGTGAAGATCTGTTTACGCTTGCAACAGATGTCTTGAGAAACTCAATTTTATTCTTGGCTGAGGTAGTGGATATAACGACGGTTCTGTCGGTAATCTTCTCAACCTTTCCTACAACGCCGCCTATTGTTACGATTTCATCTCCTACCTTCAGTGCCGCTCTCATCTCCTGATCAGCTTTCTCTCTCTTCTTCTGAGGTCTGATCATCAGGAAATAGAGAAGAGCAAACATGATGACAAGCATACCGATTGACATTAAGCCGCTTTGATTGTTACCACCCATAATAGCCTCCTACTCGTGTATGAATAAATGGTGCCGGTGGTGGGGGTCGAACCCACACGATATTGCTATCACGGGATTTTGAATCCCGCGCGTCTGCCAATTCCGCCACACCGGCCAATGGCAAATTTTGGCTAAAAAAATTGGTGTGGATGACTGGACTCGAACCAGCACGGTTTCACCCACATGGCCCTCAACCATGCGCGTCTACCAATTCCGCCACATCCACACGTCACTTGCTGATTATAAACATCGTTTATTCAAATTGCAAGAGCAAAATGCAAGTTTTTTAAGAATTTGAGTTATTTATGTAATGAGATAGAGCATCATCAATTGCTCTATAAAGCTCTGCAATATCCCCGTTGTTGTAAATAGCGAAGTCTGCAGATTCCACCTTGCGGTCTTCATCCTCCTGAGAATCGATCATAAGATCTGCCATATGCTCATCCATTCCGTCTCTTTCGATTATTCTTTTCTTTCGGATTTCTCTGTCCGCAGTAACAACCCAAACAGCATCATACTTGTCTTGTTGCTTTTTCTCAAACAAAAGAGGAATGTCGAAGAATATAATCTCGTCTCCTGCCGCCGCTCTCTCGGCTTTGATTATTTCTATGTCCTCTATAACCACATCTGTGGTTCCGGCTTCCAAGATCATAAGCTTATCGGGATTTTTAAATACTAAATCCCTCATTGCCGCACGGTTAAGGCTGCCGTCTTCGTTAATGTACTGAGGACCGAAATGCTCTTTGATAAAAGGCATGGCTTTACCGCCCGGACCTGTAATCTCCCTAGCCATTTTATCGGCATCTATTACTGTATATCCGAGGTTTTGAAGGTATTGAGTTGTGACGGATTTACCTGAGGCTATTCCGCCTGTAATAGCGATATTAATCATCTTGTAATCACCTTTAAATCTTTCTCTAATCCCTATTTTAATTCATACCAGGTATCAGCACTATGTATGTCGCAAACAAGCTCAACGGCCAGATTTGCGGCATTTATCATGCAGTTGTTGATCAGATTCTTTACTGCATCTTCCTCGCTCTTAGGTCCTTCCACAATCAATTCGTCATGAATCTGAAGAATGAGCTTTGATTTAAGGCCTTGTTTAATGAGCTCGTCATGCACACTGTTCATGGCAATCTTTATAATATCTGCAGCCGTACCTTGTATAGGAGTATTCATGGCGAGCCTCTTAGCGGCTTCCCTTTCCATGAATTTGCTTGAAGCAAACTCGGGAAGAGGTCTTATCCTGCCGAAATAGGTGCTGACCTCGCGCCTCGTCTCTCCTTCTTCAATTTTTTCATCAAGATACTTCTTGACAGCTTCATGCTTAGCGAAGTAATCGTTTATATATCTTTGGCCCTCAGCCCTCGTAATACTGAGGCTTTCTCCGAGGCCAAATCCACTCATGCCATATACAACGCCGAAGTTTACCGCTTTAGCTTTAGTTCTGTCAAGTGGAGTAACTGCATCTTCGGAGATACCGAATACTCTCGCCGCAGTTGATTTATGAATGTCCTTGCCTGCTTTGAAATCCGCAATCAAGGATTCATCTCCTGACAGTGCTGCGAGTATTCGAAGTTCTATTTGAGAGTAATCGGAGCCCGTAAATATATTCTCAGCAGAGGATGTAATAAATGCTTTCCTTATAAGCCGCCCGTAGTCATCTCTTATAGGTATGTTCTGTAGATTAGGCTCTGTGCAGCTAAGCCTTCCCGTTGCTGTTACAGTCTGCTGGAAATGAGGATGCACCTTTCCGTCCTTACCGATCAGCGGCAGCAGGCCTTCGACATAAGTGCTGTTGAGCTTGGCGAGTTTCCTGTAATTCAGGATATCCGATACTATCGGATAATTATCCTTGAGCTTATCAAGAATATCGGCCGCCGTTGAGTATGAGCCTGTCTTTGATTTTTGCTTAGGATACGGAATGAGCATTTTCTCGAAAAGAATATGTCCGAGCTGCTTTGGTGAATTAATATTAAACTTATCACCTGCGGCATCATATATTGATCCTTCGAGCTTAGCTATCTCCTCCACAAGTTCACTTCCGATGGATTTAAGAACTTCAGGATCGCACTTAATTCCCTCATATTCCATTGCAGCAAGAGTAGCTACCAAAGGCATCTCGCAATTTCTGAAGAGATCTTTGAGTTTGCCGCTCGAGAGAAGCACTTGCTCCTGCTCTTTTTCAACAATAGATGCAAAATATAATCTTCTCAGACAGTCTTCTGAGCTTAAGCCGGAACTGTTGAAATTGATTTCATCGGAGAATATCTCTATATCTTTTTCATCACAAGGCATTCCAAGATGTGATAGGAACATCTTATCGAGAGAATACTTTTGAGCTGTCGGATTTAAGAGATATTCACAAATTTGATTATCAAATTCGCATTTATAATCATAATCATATAAGTGTTTCAATGAATATATGACCTTTTGAAGACCGCAGCCGGATAATTTATAATCCTTTTCAGCTATAATAGCGCAGACCGAAGATGTCTCAATCGGAGAGTTCTCAATAAGGCAAGCTGTGAAATTAATGGTGTTGAATAAGGCCATTGCAGATATTTCAGGAAAATCAACATGAGAATTATCTGTGGCAATTTCAATATAAAGATGACATCCCTTCTCAGCCTCTTTGAAAAACTCATCCCGAGATACTCTCTTAATCTCTGAGAATTCTTTGTTAAAAGCTGCCATGAGATCTTCTTGCTTTGATGATCGCTTGGATGTTCCCTCGCCTGCTTCAAGTTGTTTAATGAACTGATTGAATTCAAGCTCGGTATAGATTTCTATTAGTTTACCGTAATCAGGATCTGTAAACTTGAGTTCATCCCAGCTGTATTCTATCGGAGACTCAGTGTTGATGGTCGCAAGCCATTTAGAAAGCCTTGCAATTTCAAAACTTGCACGTATATTCTCCCCCAACTTGCCCTTAATTTCATCAGCGTGCTCGAGCACTGACTCTAGGCTTCCGTATTCATGCAGCAGAGCAAGGCCTTTCTTCTCGCCGATTCCTGCTATACCGGGTATGTTATCCGAGCTGTCACCCATCAGCCCCTTTAGATCAATAAACTGGGAAGGAGTAAGGCCGTATCTTTCTCGCATGGCCGGAATATCATAAATGTCGAACTCAGTCAGACCTTTTTTGGTAATAAGAACATTTACATTCTCATCCACCAGTTGAAGTTCATCCTTATCTCCTGTTATTACAAGAGTGCTTAGACCTTTCCTGCCGGCATCAGCAGCTATCGTCCCGATGATATCGTCTGCCTCATATTTCTCCTTCTCGAGAACAGCAATATTCATCGCCTCGAGAACTCTGTGCATCAATGGAATTTGAGACAAGAGCTCCGGTGGAGTCTGCTGTCTGCCCGCTTTATACTCTGAGTATTTCTCATGCCTGAATGTCCCGCCTTTCATATCGAAAGCTACGGCGAGATGCTCAGGCTCGTAGTCTTTTATGATCTTATTGAGCATATTAACAAAGGCAAACACGCCTTGGGTGTGAATGCCTTTACTTGTTACCATCGGTCTCATCGCAAAATAAGCGCGAAAGAGCAGACTGTTTCCGTCTATTAATACAACTTGTTTCATATTACTTTAATATATCGCATGCAGCAGGAAGTCCGTATGCGCTCTTGGCAGATGTAGCGGCGTCTATAATAGCATATTGCATTACATCTGTAGCCAGTGCGGCAAACGCATCAAAGTTAACTTCCTGTTCCGCCGTTGTGAGTACGAATATAGTGTCACCGTCCATAGTGCTGTGGACAGGCTTAATTGCTCTTGCATATGCGTCGTGAAGAATTGACGCAAGTTTATTGGCCTGAGCTTTAGTAAACTTAGCATTTGTAATCAGACATCCGATAGTCGTATTGAATGCAATATCGTATCCCTGATCGTCATCGTCATCAAATTCTGCTATAGGAGTTTGATTAATGCTTTCAGTTTCTGTTTCGGCTTCGACTTCATTTTGAGCTTCATTTGCAGCTTCAGCTTCAACTTCTTCTTTAATTTCAATTTCAAGTTCGGCTTCAACTTGAGGCTCTATCGTTGATTCAGGTATTTGATGTACAGGCTCTGCTTCAATTGGAGCATCATAAACTGCATCTTGAATAGTCTCAGTAACTGGTTCTTGTTCAATTTCAATTATCGGTTCAGGTTCAGGTTTAAGTTCTGGCTCTGGCTCGGAAGCAGCATTATCAATCTTAGGAAAACGACCGGTTACCATCATAACCTCTTTTTTATTCTTAAAAGCGTTCTTGATGGCATCAGCTATTTCCTGCTTATTTACTTGTTTTTCTTCTTGGCGGAATCCGTTATTCTCAATCTCCTCAGATGCAGGCTCTGCAGAGTCTTTCATATTATGCACGAGGGGTTTTAGAGATTTAATGCTGCCGTAAATGGAAACTCCGTCTTCAGATCTCAATCCGGCAATTATGTTACCTGCTCCATTGTATACATCACCCATTGCATTTACAGCAACAACAGCACCGACTTGAATGAAATCATCTCCGCATGCAAAAGTTCCGAGACCACTTTTCATTGCCCTGTTAATGCCCCGGAATTTGCCGACGCTTGCACCTGTTCCGGCCCCTCTGTTTCCATGATCGAAATTGCCTTCATATGCGTTTCTTACGGCCTCTCTTCCCATCTCGACATCAGGGAAGGCCTTGGTATCACCGACAGTCAAATCAAATAATGATGCGCCACATACTATCGGAACCTTACCGTAGCCGCTGTCAAATCCGATATCTCTGTCTGCAAGTTCCCTCATAACGCCTGATGCGGCTTCTAAACCAAAGGCTGAGCCTCCGCTGATGACAACGGCGTTAACAGTATTTACTGTGTTCTCGGATTTAATGAGATCTGTCTCTCTGGTTGCAGGAGCTCCTCCCCTTACATCAACTCCGGCTACAGCTCCTTCCTCACATATAATGACAGTGCATCCCGTGCCCTTGTCTATGTTCTCAGCATTGCCTACCTTGAAACCTTTGATGTTTCGAAAATCAATTTTTCTTATTTTCATTTTCCGCACCTAAAACAAGAGTAAAACCTTATAAAAAACCGGAATACCGTCAGGCCTTTAATTGACGCCCTATCGATTCGATAAGGTGGGTACTTCCTGAGCCTGACCTCTGTAGTCCCTTCGAAGGGGCTTTACATAACGCTTCAGCATCGGAATCCCGTTTAAAAAGTGTAGGTTCAATTAAGAAGACCGTAACGTATATTCCAGTAAATCATCAATTATTCAATATCCAAATCGCAGTTGTAATAAACCTTTTGGACATCGTCATTATCCTCGAGGGATGTAATGAGCTTGGTAAGTGCTTTGATAGCTGCTTCGTCACTTACCGATGCCTCCATGGAAGGTATCTGCTCGATTTCGGCTTCGAATATTTCATAGCCTGCATCTTTGATGGCCTGATGCACATCGTTGAATGCTATCGGCTCAGTTCTAATTTCGAAGTTATCTTCGTTGACTATCATATCATCGGCGCCGGCATCGAGAGCAACCATCATTACCTCATCCTCATCGAGGCCCTCTGAGTCAACTATCACGACACCTTTGCGAGCGAACATATATGATACGCAGCCCGGTGTGCCGAGATTGCCACCGCTTTTATCAAATACGGATCTGACGAAAGCTGCTGTTCTGTTCTTGTTATCTGTGAGAGCTTCTACTATGACGGCAACTCCGTTTGGGCCGTAACCTTCGAATTGAAGTTCTTCGTATGACTCTCCGCCTAATTCTCCCGTACCCTTTTTGATGGCGCGGTTTATGTTGTCATTAGGCATTCCTATGGCCTTAGCCTTGTCGATAGCCACTCTGAGTGATGGATTGAATTCAGGATCCCCTCCGCCTTTTGCGGCTACGATTATCTGTCTTGAATACTTGGTGAACATCGCAGATCTTTTCGAATCCTGCGCTGATTTTCTGTTTGCAATTGTTCCATGTCTGCCCAAGGGAGACACCTCCTTTTAATCTCTAGTAATTGTTCTCTTGTCCATATTGTACAACCGAGGGCCTTATTATTCAAGATTCTTGAATGCGGTGGACATCATGAGTTTGATACGATTCAGCTGATTTACATTAGAAGCACCCGGATCGTAATCTATGGCCACTATATTGGCTTTCTCATCGTACTGCCTTAGAGCTTTAAGCATGCCCTTTCCTGCGACGTGATTTGGCAAGCAGGCAAACGGCTGAAGACACAGTATGTTCTTGACGCCATCGTCGATAAGATCGACCATCTCGCCAGTGAGCAGCCAGCCCTCTCCGCATTGATTGCCGACTGAAATGAATCTTTCGGCGTTCGCAGCTGTTTCTTCGATGTGAGCATCAGGAGTAAAGCGCTTGCTCTTTTCGCAGGCAGCTCTTACATATTTCCTATAATATTCAACGAAGGCTATGGCGGCTTTGTTAATCACCATGTCTTTATATGTACCCGAGAGATTCGAATAATTGTAGATTTTATTTAGGAATGTGTATTCAAAGAAATCTACAAATGAAGGAACTACGGCCTCACCGCCCTCCTGCTCGATTATATTTACGAGATTATTATTCGCGTTCGGGTGATATTTAACGAGTATCTCGCCGACTATTCCGACTCTCGGCTTAACCATATCCTCATGAATAGGAATGCTGTCGAAGTCTTTGACTATTGCATATATATTGCCGATGAATTCAGAAGTGTTCAAATTGATGCAGCTGTTTACTATCTTGTCGAACCAGGATTTCATAACAGCTTCGGCACTGCCTTTTTCTTTTTCGTAAGGCCTGATGCGATAAAGGCACTTCATCATCAGATCTCCATACAGAGCTGCAAACAGAAGCTGCCTCAGCAGATTCAAAGTAAGCTTAAATCCCGGATTCTTTTCAAGTCCTACCATGTTAAACGAAATAACCGGGACTTGCTCCATGCCCAGATCTTTTAATGCCTTTCTGAGAAGAGCTACATAGTTACTTGCCCTGCAGCCTCCGCCGGTCTGTGACATGAATACTCCTGTTTTATTAAGGTCGAATTCTCCGGATTTAAGAGCATATATAATCTGTCCGAGCGTTACTATGGTCGGATAACAAGCGTCATTATTAACATATCTGAGGCCTTCCTCTTCGGATTCTTTAGTCACTGCAGGCAGCAAGACGGCATTGTAGCCGACTTTCTTGAATATAGGCTCGAAATATTGGAAGTGAATCGGTGACATTTGAGGAACCAAAAGAGTGTATCCGTCCACCTTCATGCGCTTGGTAAATATCTTGCGCACATAAGGTACGTTTATCTTCCTGATTCTCGCACCGAGTTTCTTTCTCTCGGCAAGTGCCGCTTTAAGTGATCTGATTCTGATCTTGGCTGCGCCGAGATTAGCACCCTCGTCTATCTTGAGCACTGTATACAGTTTGTTATTTTGCTGTAAGAGCTCATCAACCTCATCAGTTGTGACGGCATCAAGGCCGCAGCCAAATGAATTCAGCTGAATCACTTCAACATCATCATGTCTTCCGGCATAAATAGCTGCTTTATATAGCCTCGAATGATATACCCATTGATCAAGTATTCTGATAGGCCTTGCGGCTTTAACCTTCCAGCTGACGGAGTCCTCGCTAAGGACCACCATATCCTGCTGTGTAATCAGCTCGTCTATGCCGTGATTAATCTCAGGATCTATATGATAAGGTCTGCCCGATAGAATAATCCCTTTTTTACCGTGAGTTCTCATATACTGAAGAGCGGACTCTCCTGCTTCGGCTACCTTTTTCTTATATACTCTCTGCGCATTTCTACCTGCGGTAAGAGCATGCCTGATTTCAAGCATGTCAGTGCCTATGCCGTATAGAGTATACTTTCTATGGTCATCCTGGAAATGATAATAGTCGTTGATGTGCTCCGTGCTCGAAGTATCAACTTGCCTTGTCCCGGAGAAGAACTTAGTCATCTCCATTACAAATCTGTCATCGTTATCGTATGGCACGAAAGGATGATAGAATTCCACATCGTGTTCAAAGAAGTAATCCGCCATATTCTTATCGATTACTTCGGGATAAGTCGCAACCACAGGGCAATTGTAATGATTAGGAGCGCTCTTATCCTCTACTGCCTCGTAGTTAATCGAAGGATAGAATATCCTCTTAATACCGTTCTCAACGAGCCACTTTATATGTCCATGTACTACCTTAGCAGGATAGCAAGCGGTATCCGAAGAGATGGTATCCATACCGTTTTGATACATTTCTTTATCAGTTGGCGGACTCAGCACTACCCTGAATCCGAGCTTAGAAAAGAAAGCATGCCAGAACGGATAATTCTCATACATATTGAGAACTCTCGGAATTCCTATAGTGCCTCTCTTTGCATCCTCCTCGTGAAGCGAAGGCCTGTCGAAGAGAAGTGCATTCTTAATCTTATACATATTAGGAAGGTCGGATTTCTCGCTGCTCATTCCGGCTCCTTTTTCGCATCTGTTGCCGGTTATGTAGCGGCTTCCGTCAGCGAACTTAGAGACTGTAAGCAGGCAATTATTACCGCATCTTCCGCATCTCGCATTAGATGTCTCCACAGAGAATTTATCTACTTCCGAGAGAGGAAGCACAGTAGACCTGTCTCCGTCTTTGTAATTATCGCAGGCTATTATAGCCGAGCCGTAAGCTCCCATAAGACCGGAAATGTCAGGTCTTACTACATCTTTATCTAAGATAATCTCGATGCTTCTCAGAACAGCTTCGTTTAGAAATGTGCCGCCTTGCACTACTACATTCGGACCTGTGTCTTCGCTGTTTCTGAGTTTAATTACTTTATATAAAGCGTTCTTGATAACAGAATAAGAGAGACCCGCAGAGATATCCGATATAGTCGAGCCTTCCTTTTGAGCCTGCTTAACTTTGGAATTCATAAAGACAGTGCATCTCGTTCCGAGGTCAACAGGCTTTTTAGACTTAAGAGCCTCAGTAGCGAACTCAGGCACGCTCATATTAACGGACTTTGCATAAGTCTCAATAAAAGATCCGCAGCCGGAAGAACAGGCTTCATTGAGCATGATGGAGCTGATTGCCCCGTCATGTATCTGCATGCACTTCATGTCCTGACCGCCTATATCAAGAATAAAACTGACATCGGGCATGAACTCCTTAGCGGCTTTATAGTGTGCCATAGTCTCTATCTCACCTGCATCTATTTTATATGCAGCCTGGATAAGCCCTTCTCCGTAGCCGGTTACCACAGCTCGTCCTATAAATACATCGTCCGGGAGCCTTCCGTATATATCCTTGAGGACTTTACGTACAACTTCCAAAGGATCGCCTTCATTATTGCTGTAATGTTCATAAATAAGCTCTTTGTCACGATTTATAAGAGCGGCTTTAGTGGTTGTAGAACCCGCATCTATACCAAGGAATACAGGGCCGTGAGTTTCAAGAATATCCGCTCGTTTTATGCAGGATTTTGCATGTCTCGTCCTAAAATCGGCAAGCTCATCCTCATTCACAAATAAAGGCCTCAGATACTTAGTATCTGACACTTCATCTGCATCGGCATTTTCAAGTCTTGTGAGCAGTTCGTCAAGAGATCTGCTGTCTTCATTATTTGCAAGATATGCAGCTCCGATCGCCACGAAGAATTTAGCATTTTCCGGGAATATCACGCTCTTTTCATCGAGATTCAAAGTTTTGATGAATCTGTTTCTAAGCTCGGAGAGATACTCAAGCGGACCTCCGAGGAAAGCTATATTTCCGCGTATAGGATGTCCGCATGCAAGTCCTGAAATCATTTGATTTACAACAGCCTGAAATATCGAGGCAGCTATATCTTCGGTTCTTGCTCCGTCGTTAATCAGAGGCTGTATATCAGTCTTTGCAAATACACCGCATCTGGATGCTATAGGATATATAATCTTAAAATCTTTGGCAGCTTCATTAAGCCCGCCTGCATCTGTATTGAGGAGAACTGCCATTTGATCAATAAAAGCACCGGTGCCGCCTGCACAGGTGCCGTTCATTCTCTGTTCTACAGTAGATCCGTAGAATGTAATTTTAGCGTCTTCTCCCCCGAGTTCTATTGCAACATCGGTCTCCGGTATGAGCTCTTCTACAGCTTTGCTGCATGCTATAACTTCCTGCTCGAATTTGATGCCGAATAAATCCGCAAGCGAAAGACCGCCGGATCCCGTAATAACTGATTTTACAGAGATGTTGCCCATCTCATCCCTCAGCTCTTTAAGCATTTCTCCGGCTTTTTCAAATACGGATGACATATGCCTCTCGTATTTTGAATAGACTATATTATTCTTTTCATCAAGGAGCACAAGCTTAACTGTTGTGCTTCCTACATCAATACCTAATCTGAGTTCCATATCTAATCCTTAATAATATGTTTCGGGCAGACCATAAGCCGGGTTCTGTATTTGACGATCATCCATCTAGCACTTAAGTTGCCTTAAGCGTCATGCGACTCACCTGCGGGCGGGTACGGGCCGCACCACCAAATGCCCATTTAGTCTTGCTCCGGATGGGGTTTACACGGCTGCTGTGTCTCCACGGCACCGGTGAGCTCTTACCTCACCATTTCAACCTTACCACGGCATTACCCGTTTCGGCGGAATGTTTCTGTTGCACTTTCCCTACAGTTACCTGCGGCGGACGTTATCCGTCATCCTTGCCCTACGGAGCCCGGACTTTCCTCATGTCCTCCACCAAATAGCGGAGGACACGCGATCGTCTGGTCTACCCGAAAAATACCTTTAAAATTATAGACTTTATAAAAATGATTTCAATATCATTTCTGTGAAATTATGATCAAGTCGTTTAAATATTCCAGATCAGACCGGAGTATATCTATTAGCTCCGATCTGTCTCTGTGACTTTGTTCCAAATTGCTTATCTGTTCTTTAATGCAGTTTATCTTCCACTCAATTCTGTTTCGTGCCTGAGTCGGATTATTCTTAACCATCTCTTCCGGATACTTCCATCTGATATCATCTTCAGGATACGGAGCGCTTTTGATTATCTCACCGCAAGGAACTGCAGATAATATTTCGCATTCGAATTTGCCTTCAGTAGACAGAACTTCGTCCGTAATATCAAAACCATGAGTATACAGGTAATATCTAAGAGCTCCGGAATGTTTGCGAGGCTGCATTATAAGGCGTTTAAATGACCTTGTCTTAGCTTCGTCGGCACTAAGTATGTCCGTGATTGTATGTCCACCTAAACCGGCAATTATAACAGTGTCTACTTCCCCGTCCTCTATAGTTCGAATACCGTCGCCTATTCTGAAATCATTATCATCGGCGTGCAGGCCGGAAATATCAAAAGTCTCCTTTGCTTTAGCCAGTGAGCCCTCGCTTATATCAGACATTATGACTCTCGGACTTATCCCGTTTTTAATTAAAAGCATAGGGACGTATCCGTGATCCGTCCCTATATCTGCAACTGTGTCTCCTATGCTGACCATTTCGGCCAATTTGTAGATTCTATTGCTTAATTTCATTTACTCGAGATAGTCTTTGAGTTTCTTGCTCCTGCTCGGATGTCTTAGTTTACGCAGCGCCTTAGCCTCAATCTGTCTGATACGCTCACGTGTTACATTGAATTCTTTACCTACTTCCTCAAGTGTGCGAGGACGTCCGTCATCAAGACCAAATCTGAGAATCAGAACCTTCTTCTCTCTTTCGGAGAGAGTATCGAGCACTTCTCTGAGCTGCTTTTGGAGCATGGAATATGCCGCAGCGTCCACCGGCGATGGAATATCTTCATCCGGAATAAAGTCTCCGAGATGGCTGTCTTCTTCCTCTCCTATAGGCGTCTCCAGAGATACCGGATCTTGGCTGATTTTCTTGATTTCGCGGACTTTTTCAACTGTGATGCCCATTTCCTCGGCAATCTCTTCTGAGGTCGGTTCGCGGCCGTATTCCTGGAGAAGTTGACGAGAAATTCTTATCAGTTTATTAATGGTCTCTACCATATGTACAGGAATTCTTATAGTTCTGGCCTGGTCGGCAATTGACCTTGTAATCGCCTGTCTGATCCACCATGTAGCATAAGTCGAGAACTTATATCCCTTAGTGTAGTCGAACTTTTCTACAGCCTTGATAAGACCGAGATTACCTTCCTGAATAAGATCTAGGAATGAAAGACCTCTGTTCAAATATCTTCTGGCTATCGATACTACAAGTCTGAGGTTGCTTTCGCAAAGTTTCTTCTTGGCTTCCTCATCTCCCTGCTCAATTCTAATAGCAAGTTCCCTCTCCTCATCAGCTGTAAGCAGAGGAACTTTACCTATTTCTTTAAAGTACATTCTTACAGGATCGTCTGTAGGAATGTTCTTTGCTGAATCGCTTACTTCAATCTCACCGCTTGGCTTGATAACAACGCCGCTCTTTTTCTCATCTTCCTTATCATTGATGATATCATCGGCATCTTCTATATCATCCATGTCGAGGAGATCGTCATCATCATCGTCATCCTCTCCTGCCTCGAGCTCTTGGCTATCCGGCTCTCTTGTATCGAGCAGACTAATGCCTTTACTCTCAAGAAAATCATAGATATCTTCAAGAGTGTCCTTGTCCGGATTGTTATCGGCAAGCATGATGTTAATCTCACCGAATGTAATTTCGTTTCCGCTCTGTCTTGCAGCCTCTAGTATAGGCGTTGACAGTTCTTCAAGCTTGCTGATTTCAGAAGGAGTACCATCGATAATATCGATTTCAGAAATAACATCCGGAGTCTTGGGTTCCCTTTTCTTAGACTCTTTAACAGTTGTCTTGGCTTTCTTTTCGCTAGTCTTCTTGTCTGCCGTTTTCTTTTCAGTAGCCTTCTTTCCTACAGCTCTCTTAGGGGCTGCTTTCTTTTCGACTTCTTTAGCCTCGGCTTCCTTCTTTTCTGTAGTTTTCTTTCCTTTAGCTCTTTGAGGTTTGGGTCTTTCACCTTCGAGTGGTTTTCTTCTAGCCATTAATTTCCTCCGTAAGTTGATTGATGAGATTGTCCAGTTCGATTAGTCTTGAAGCAATTCTGCCTAGATCTTCGGAATTGCCGAGCTTTTCGGCAAGCGCCAGATCGTTTAGCATCTCACTTCTCTGCGCCCTGTAATTGTTAATTAGGTATCCCGCTTTTGTCTGTTTATAAAAAGCCTCATCATCGGGACCTATCTGTATACTGTTAAGATACTTTCTAAACGAGGCTTCGTCATCAGGGTCGAGGGCTTCAGATATCTTCTTCACATCTATCCCGAGAGCGCCGGGCTGTATAGTTTCCGTAAGCGACTCTTCCGCGGATCTTATCTTATCTGCAAGTCCTGTCCTGAATTCGATTCCGTCATCTCGAAATCTCTTTAAATACCTATAGTCTCTGGTAACCAGCATCAGAAGCGATATTTCGATTCTCTCGAGTCTGTTATCGACTGCTGCTGTATTACGTATTCTGTTATCAACTGCTGCTCTTTGGGTCGGCACAGGTCGCCTCTCAGTTCTATCAGAATTAACCGCAAGTGATATTGCGTGTTCGGATATACCGAACTCTTCGGATAGTTTTCTGATATACATATCCTGCTCTACAGGACCGAGGCTTCTAAGTATAGGAACAACTCTGTCTATATAATCAAGCACCTGCCTGTCATCATTGAGATCATATTCTCTCTTAGCTAATCTCAGCCTGTAATCAGTGCCTGGAGATGCGTTATCTGCGAGTTTTAAGAAAGCTTCCTTGCCATGTTTTTTAACGAAGTCATCAGGGTCTTTACCATCAGTAACATTCATTACTCTGGCCTTTCCTCCGGCCTCGCTGATTACGCTTATGCCTCTCAGGGCAGCATTGATTCCTGCTTGATCGGAGTCATAAGCCATGACTATATTCTTGGTATATCTGCAGAGTAGCCTGGCTTGATTATCCGTAAGTGCAGTTCCCAAGGATGCTGCGACATTCTTGATTCCCGCTTGATATAGCGAGATAAGGTCCATATATCCCTCTACGATAATAGCTCTGTCTTCGGTGCTGATTTCTTTTCTGGTTAGGTTGAGTCCGTAGAGATTATTCTTTTTAAGGAAGATGATGCTCTCCTGGGAATTCAGATATTTAGGCATTGCATCGCCTATAGCTCTTCCTCCGAATCCTATAACCTTATCATTGCTGTTAATGATAGGAAATATCACCCTGTCGCGGAACTTATCATATAAGCCGTTCTTTCCTTGGTTTGATAGTCCGAGGAACAGCAATTCCTCTTCGCTTACACCTTCACTCTTAAGATAATCCGTAAGAGCCGTGCCGTCAGCCGGGGCATATCCGAGTCCGAAAGCCGTTATGGTCTCTTTAGTCAGAGATCTCGACATCAGATATGATATTCCTTTATTTGGGACTTTCCCTAGGCAATTATAGAAAAATCTCGCTGCTTTTGCATTTATCGAATAATATCTCTCGTAGTCGATCTTAGGTCCGCCTGCGTTCCATTCGGGCTTAGCGATTCCGTACTCAGAGCACAGTTTATCAACTGCTTCTCGAAATGACAGCTTATAATAATCCATGACGAATCTCAGCACATCGCCCTTCCTGCCGCAGCCAAAACAGTTAAAGAATTGCCCTTGCTCGTTAACGGAAAACGAAGGAGTCTTTTCATTGTGGAACGGACATAATCCCTTGTATCCGCTGCCAGTTCTCTTAAGTTTGACTTCCTTGCCGATAACATCGACTATATTAAGCTGCTGTTTGATTTCGTCTATTGAATTATCAAAAGCCATTTACTAGAGCTGCCTCCACCTCTTAGGAACGAATAATTCGTCATATTTATTCAGCGCATATCTGTCCGTCATGCCTGATATCAGGTCTTTGACCGCTACATGTATTCCGTCTTCGCTCTCGATTTCCCTGTATAGTTTAGGCATCTCATCGGGATGATCGAGGAAATAATTGTAAAGTGACGTAATTATCATCTCCACTTTATTCAGATCAGATGTATTACGCACATCCTCAGAGCGATACACATTTTGGTATAAGTATGTCCTTAGATTATTCAGGGCTTCTTTAAATGTATCCGAAAGCGCTATATGTTCTTTACCCTCGCTGTTACTGCAAAGGTCTATAATCAGATTGTTGATTCTATCGCTGTGAGTTGAACCAAGCAGCTTAATCTCTTCTTTCGGAAGATCAGCATTACTGATTACTCCGCTTCGTATTGCATCATCTATATCGTGATTGACATATGCTATTCTGTCGCACAACTGCACGATCTCGCCTTCTCTGGTAGAAGGATGTCCTGAACCACTGTGATTTAGAATTCCGTCTCTTACTTCATAAGTGAGATTGAGTCCTCGTCCACGCCTTACTGATGCATCTTCAATTACATCTACGGTCCTTAGGCTCTGCGCACTATGCCTGAATCCCCCCGGATGAATTTTGTTCAAAACAGCTTCACCGACATGTCCGAACGGTGTATGTCCGAGGTCATGTCCAAGGGCAATTGCCTCCGTGAGATCTTCGTTATATGCGAGTATCCTGGCAACCGTGCGAGATATCTGCGCAACTTCGAGGGTATGCGTCAATCTCGTTCTGTAGTGATCTCCTTCGGGTGCCAGAAATACCTGTGTTTTATGTATTAATCTTCTGAAAGCTTTCGAGTGAACTATACGGTCTCTGTCTCTTTGAAAGACCGTTCTCAATTCACAAGGCTCATCTTCGTTCAATCGTCCTTTGGACTCAGCGGCTTTGCATGCGAGCGGAGAGAGCGTTTCATATTCTCTTTTCTCTATGTCAGTCCTTTTAATCATTAAGGATATCTCTCAGTCTTACGGAATATGCGTCCGGGCCGCTTGTAAGAGCCCTTCCGAAATCTATTGAAACTGTATCTCCAAGTAGCTTAGCGGCTGCTAATTCGTACCTTGCATCTCTTACGCTTATTTCTTCGGACTTGATCTCATCAGTCGCATTGTGATCAATGGCATACCATTTCCTGAACTTATATATCTCATTAACAAGCTGATTGAGATCCTCATCCGTAAGCTCTGCAGATGAAGCTGATAAAATATTATTCCTGAATGTATCAACTATTATGGTCAGTTCTGTCTCATCGTCCGGAACATTGGATGCGAATGCATCAAAGAAATTCGCAATATGTTCACTCAGAAGATCGGCATCAGTAACTGCTAGAATTTCCCTGATAAGTTCCTCTTCAATATGCTCTTCATCCTCCATTAAGGCTTCGAAACTCTCGTAATATTGAAACTCTTCCGGAGATTCTATATCCAGTTTTTCGTACAATCTTTCTCTGTCCATTTAGTTTATAAATAAATGTTCTTGTGTTATAATTCCGAGTGAATATTATAGCATACAGACCGCAAAATTTGAACACCGAGAGGACATTATGTCACATAAGATTTATGTATTTTGTAACAAAAAGAACACATCAATAGCAGCATACGATACTTTACTGGAAATCCTTAAAAACAGAGGTC
>CACWIO010000022.1 GCA_902760855.1 uncultured Eubacteriales bacterium | reverse complement strand
GATATGCCGGATTCATTCCAGGCCGCTGAGGATGATATTCCGTTCTAGAAAGGAAAGGCACGAATAATGGAAAGAAATAGCAGACCAAGGCGCATGAATACAGGCATCAGAAGACGCAAAGTATGCCAGTTCTGCGCAGATAAAGACAAGACAATTGACTACAAGGATGCCGAGACTCTCGGCAAATACATCACTGAGAGAGGTAAAATCCTCCCAAGAAGAGTGACAGGCACATGCGCAATGCATCAGAGAGCCGTAGCTAAGGCTATCAAGAGAGCCAGAGTAGTCGCACTGCTGCCGTTCGACGCGGATCAGTAGAGAGAATTAGAGGTCGGTCCGCAAGGACCGACTTTTTATTACATGCGTAACACAGGTTGATTAATGTCCGAAAAAGAAAGAGAAGAACTGGAACGCACTGATGTGCAAGAAGCAGATCATAAGCCGGAAGATGACAAGGAAGATCTTCACAAGAAGGCGCCTGTCAAGCTGAAGCGCAGGGTCAGGCGTGTGTCGAGAAAACGTCGACGCAGGTGCTTCCTTTCTTTGTTTGCGCTTTTTCTATTCGCGTTGGGAGTGATGGTATTCCTTGTCTATGAACACTATGTGCTGTATCCCGGAGTAGTCCAAAGAGACTCCATTTTACTCATGGGCCGAGGGACTGATTATATTGAATTAAGCTGGGATCAAACACGTAACACCGACTATTATAAAGTCTTTTACAAGACCAAAGAGGAAATGGAGTTTGGTATTGAGCAAGATTCCAAAGACGGTACTTGGAAGGAGATTAAAGTTTCAGAGCCCAAAGCACGCGTAGAAGGTTTGGCGGAAGGAGTGACATATGCGTTTGCCGTCAAGTCAGAAAACGATGGGCACACTGCAAGATCAACCTTAAATAAATTCTTTACTACTCAGAAAACACAGACTATAAAGACGGATGATCAGATTGTCAAGTTTGCGGGCAGCAAACCTTTCAAATTTGATGCTGATGCTGAGACAGAGTTGACATATGAAATGGAGGATAATGATGTCCTCCATATAGACGAAAGTACAGGGGACATCGTAATAGACGGAACCGGTACAGCAGAAGTTAAACTCATAGCTAAAGAGAATTGGGAGTTCGAAGGAACATCTAAAGTAGTTGAGGTCACCGTTATGGACATATACCCTGTTCCTGCGAGCGGGGCTTCACCGCACTCTATCTTCTATGCCAGTGCGGACAATTGTGAAGCATATCTGGCTGTTGATGGTGCAGGCGGTGCTGATGTGCCGCAGGGAATGGCATATACAGGAGAAAAGTACATGGTTTGCTTCGGCATGTACGGACCGACGAGGATAGTCAACTATGATCTTGACGGATCGAATCGAGATGTCGTGGTGCCGGGCACATCACTAGGACACCCGAACGGCTTTACATATAATCCGGATAAACAGTGGTGCTATTGTGTAAGAGGTAACAGCAGCAAGTGCGTTATTTACGATGTGCCAAACGATGACTTTTGGACTATAAACATGCCTGTCGGTTGCTCCGGCATAGGCTATGATAAAGAACGCAAAAAACTCTACACCAGCGCAAGAGGCTCTTTGGTTTCATACGATCCGGAAAGCCTGTCGGTAGAGAACAGATTCCGCAGAGTAAGGCGCGGAGGAACTGAGTATATGCAAGATTGCGAAGCATATGACGGATTGTTGCTAAACTGCGTATCCGGCAGCAGCAAACACGGAACGAACTATATTGACATTTATGATATGGAAAATGCAAGATATATAGGAACGATAACCTGTGATTTGGGTGAGGTTGAGAGCGCAATAGTCAATAACGAAGGATTTCTGGAGATTCTTACAAACAGCTCCGGAACTTCAGACTACATCTGGAAAACAGACTTTAATATTAAGAAGATTGCAGATGAGGCCAAAAGATATGAAGAAGATTCTTAAGTATTTGCTGGACATTATCAGAAAAAGCGTGTTCCTCAGAGAGCTTGTCCTTAACACGAGGACGAAGACTTTGATGCAACTTTATCTCATGTACGCAAAATGCGAAACTGACGATAAATTATGCGTATTTGAAGTCTTTAACGGAAGAACTTTCAGCGATAGTCCTAAAGCTATCTATCTTGCAATGCTTGAGAATGAGAAATATAAAGACTACAGATTTGTGTGGGCGTTTGCCGATCCCGATAAGTTCAGATATCTGGAGCAGAACAGAAATACATCGGTGGTGCGCTACAACAGCAAAGAATATATGAAGACTTATGCCAAGGCTAAGTACTGGTTCACACCATCGAGGCTTCCTGATTATATAGTCCCGAAAGAAGACCAGAAATATGTGCAGTTCTGGCATGGCACTCCTTTGAAAAGGCTGGGATTTGATATTGAAGTAAAGGGTAAGAATGCTCTGCACACCGTGTCGGAATGGCAACATCTCTATGAATATGATGCCTCGAGGTATTCATACCTGGTCACCCCATCGAGATTTACCAGCGAAAAACTCACAAGCGCATTCAATCTCAAAAAGCTCGGAAAAGAAAAATGCATAATCGAGACTGGCTACCCCAGAAACGATGCTCTCTTTAAGTTTGATAATGACTATGTAGCGAAACTGAGAAAAGAGATTGGAATTCCCGATAATAAGAAGGTGATACTATATGCACCTACCTGGAGAGATAACCAGTATGCGACAGGCATAGGGTACAGTTATTCATTGGCGCTTGATCTGGATAGAATGAGGAAAGAACTCGGGGACGAGCATGTAGTGCTATTCAGAACTCACTATCTTATATCTAAGGCGATAGATTTAAGCAGATATGAGGGCTTTATCTATAACGTATCCTCGTATAGCGATGTGAACGATTTATATATCCTGGCGGATATGATTATCACGGATTATTCCAGCGTGTTCTTCGACTATGCGAATCTGAAAAGGCCGATGCTGTTCTACATGTACGACCTAGATGATTACAAGAATAACATGAGAGACTTTTATATTGATCTCGAGGAGCTGCCGGGCCCAATCGTAAAGACCGAAGATGAGCTGTATAGGCAAATCAAAGGAATAGGCAATTACTGGGAGACTTATAAAACCCGCTACGATGCATTTAACGCTCGATTCAACTATCTTGATGACAGCGAGTCTTCAAAGAGAGTGCTGGATTTAGTGATTACTTAGAATATTCATATATTTTACAGACTCACGCAAATTAGGGAGATTATCCCCGTCCTCGATTCTGACAGGGTCTCTGTTTTCTTCGTAGTATTTGTAAAAGCTGTCGATATAATCCGCACAAAGATTCCAATTGCTAACTTGAGTATTATCCAGGGATTTGGATTGCATGTCATATTTATCTTTCACTAATTTCCCCAAATAGGAGGAAATCTTTTTTTGTCCATATCCATTTAGATGCTCTGAGTCATAGAAATCGTTTTCCGGATCTATACCTATCGCTTCGGCAGATGCACTCAAATCAAGATACTCAAACCCGTACTCTTTAATAATTTCCCCTGCGCGGTTATAGCGCTTATGTCTGGCGTAACCACTATCCGACACCATGAGATGAGGATATTGAATGAACAGAATGTTAGGAGTTTTGGCTTCCTTGCATATTTCAAGGAATTCCCTTAATGCTGCTTCGGCGTCCGGATTCAATTCTTCAGTTGCATCATCGAAAGGATATGTGTTGTCATAGCTGATTATTTCATCGACCAGAGGAGTCTCGGCTCCTTTTAAAACTGAATATCCTCTCTTCTTTGCTGCTAAACGATCCTTGAAATATGTGTTATCGAACGCGTCTGCCCATTGCCCATGATAACGTATGAACGGAAAAATATTGCTCATAATACTGTCGTCTGAAGGGCTCTGATCAAGCGCTAATTGGAGTCTGTTTCTCGAGAAAGGCATGCTCTGGACAAGCTTGTAAAACGCTCCGTTCGAGTGAATGTGCTTGTCTTCGCTGTAGATAGCTCCGTTTATTTCTATAACGATTAAAGACGGAGACTGATAGCGCTCAATGTCTGCCAATTCGTATTTCCAAAGAGGAACAGGATTAACACTAAAACTATAAGGATAACTGGTAATAGAGGTTTCCTTATACACCTGAGGTGCGCTGTAGCCGAGATTTATTTCACTTGAACCGATTACGACCATGTCCAGTGAGTTGGCATCCTCTAAATAAAAGGACTTAAGTCTAAGAGGCTCATTCCCTACGAAATTAAAAAACAGGTCTTGTATTTCATACGTAAAAAATGCAGTTGCTATTAATAAGAACAGTATTGCAGCGCTACGCTTAATAACTTTTCTCATAACAAACCTCCGAGACGTTAAAATCCCATATATACGAAATCCGCAGCGTCAAAGCCCGGACCGTACGAGCCGAACAGCAGTATAGAAATAATGGCGATGAAAACTGCCAACCATTGCACTAAGCCGCTTCTTTTCTCTAAATATTCTCCCGGCGTTTCCGCTCCGGAAGATTCCAAGCGAATACTGAAGTACAGCAAAACAACAAATCCGTAAAACAGCACTAAACAGTCAGAGCGTGCAATTCCGACTTCTCGCAACTGCTTAAATGTGATGCTAAGGGAATTATCGAAAACTGAAAGTTTCAGCATGTCCAAAGCTCCGATGAGCGAAGGAGCAATGTCGAAGTAGTAACCGACCAGCACCAGTATAAATGTCCTAAACATTTGGAAGAGCTTCCAAATTGCCGATGATGTTTTGATCTTAAGCGCTTTAGCCCAACTGTTAAATATTGGAGCGAGGAGTGTGGACATCATAATGATTACACCGTTCCACAATCCGAAGCCGATATACTTGCTGTTAGAGCCGTGCCATATTCCGATTAACAGGAACACTATCAGCGAAGCCAGAGCAGCGGGCAGCGTCTGCGATATATGCTTTATAAAGGCGGAGTTGCCGTACTTTGAATTTGATATAGCCTTGCTGAGTTTCACAGAGCTACCGGAAATGGCTATAGGATAGAATACGTACTTCTTCATCCAGGCGCCGAGAGAAATATGCCATCTGCGCCAATACTCGTTAAGAGTTTTAGAAAAATATGGCTGTTTGAAGTTGTGCTCTAGATCGATTCCGAGAACACAGGATATACCTCTTATAATATCGATACCGCCGGAGAAATCCGTATATAGCTGCAGTGCATACATCAGAGCTACAACGAAAATTACACTTCCGGAGTATGATGCATAGTCATTGCTGACTGTCGTAATGGTATTTACCATCTTGTCTGCAATTATTAGCTTCTTAAAGAGGCCCCACAATACGAGGATAAAGCCATGCTTAAATCTTATCCACTCCGCTTTATGCTCAGAAGTTAATTGATGGCCAAGCTTCTCGAATTCTGCAATCGGGCCCTGGATTATCTGTGGGAAATACGAAACAAATAACGCAAACTTAAATGGGTTGCGTTCAGGCTCGATGGTTTGTCTATGAACATCAATCAGATACCCGGTAGATTGAAAGGTGTAAAACGAAATACCTAATGGCAGAATCAGGCTTGGCAATGCAGAGTGACCGCCTTCATTCAGATGCATTACAGATGCAAAATAATCAAACAATGAGTTGAAGTATTTGAGAACAAAGAGTATCCCGAAATTCGCAATTAAGGTGACGGCTAAAAGAGTCTTTGTCTTAGTCTCAAATTTCTGTTTATATGCCTTCTTTTCATCTCTGCTCCAATCTTCCTTGTGCTCTTTGATTGTCTTCTTCGTATTGACTTGAATACTATGAATCTTTAATGAAGCTAGATATATAGTAGTAATTGTGAAGCATATATAAAAGGAATATAACAAGCTGTTATAGATATAGAAAAAACAACTTGCAACAAAAATAACCACCCATTGATACTTTTTAATAGGCATCAGGTAGTAAATGAGTACGGTTATAAGAACGAATAATACAAAAGGAAGAGAAGTAATTGTCATATGTAAAGTTTAAAATTTGCACCTCCATAAATTAAGCGAACGAAGGAATTATATCATCCTTTACGCAGTTCGGATAGTTTCTGCCTGGCAGTTATGGTCAGGTAGAGTATCTCGTTGGCCGGGGTTGGGATGCCGTGCTTCCTGCCGAGCTCTATGACTGTGCCGGCGTAATCTTCGACTTCAATAGGACGTCCTGCTTCGTAATCCTGGAGCATGGACATTTTTTTATCCGGTGGGAAGTTGATGAGTTTTTCGATCATTTCATCGCGGTCGCTTTCGTCTATATTGACGCCCTCGGCGCGGCCGACTGCCAATATCTCATCCATCAGCATCTTGATGAGCGCAGTGATCTCTTCGATTTGCCCGAAGAAACCGCACTCTGCGAGGACCTCAACTGCAGCCTGGCTGCCGCCTGTGTTTAGGAGCCACTTGCGCCATTTCATCTTGCGCATATCCGGATAGATGTTTGCGTTGATGCCGAGTTCGCAAAGCCTGTCCCTGACTTCCTGAACTTCCGGCTTGATCGGATCGTTGAATGCGTATCCTAGCTGAAGCTCTCCCAAGGTATGAAAATAGACCCTGCGGCTGATGCGGTGCGCGTCTGTCCTGAGGACCACGCCGTAGAGGACTCTGTTGTCAGGGAAAGCCTTTTCTATTATCGATGTAGCTTTGATGCCGTTTTGAATCGGCAGTATTATGGTGTCTTTGCTGATGAGAGGACGGATGTCCTCGAGAACACTGTCAAGCGCGTAAGTCTTGACTGTGATAATCAGAAGATCTATGTTAATGCCCTGCGCCGGGTCAGAATACACGGTAGGCATTATAACTTCGTTGTTTACGGATATTCCTTTGGTGCGAAGCCTCTCGGCACGCTCTCCGGTGGCCAGAAGGCAAATGTTGTCCGGATCTCTTTGGTACATCTCGTAGAAGTGTGAGCTTCCGACCGAGCCTGCACCTGCGATTCCTACTGTTTTTATCATTACAGCACTACTCCTCTTTTATTGCAATCTCAGATTGCCCACTATTATATCAAAGCAGTGGCAAAGATGAAATAATAGCAACTGATGTGATGATGATGGCAAACAGATTCAATGCGAATTGAAATTTACCATTGCTCTTTGCGTATTCAAACTCCAGCAGATCCGTGCTGTTCATTATCTCGTTAAGTTTTGCTGCTCTGAAATCCATTGTCTCGTTCATTTTAGTTTCCTCTGAATTCTGCGAGGCCGCTGTTCGAGGCGATCTCGCTTGTGTTTGTTAATGCTCCTTGATTATACGCGCGCGCGTGAGGGCAGCCTACGAATCTTAACAGCTAATAATCTTACAAAATTTAAAGGTTTCGCAGATTTAAGGAGTTTTAAAAGTCCGATGGTATATAATCACTGCATTATGAGAGACGTAATTTTTCAATTTATTATGTGGGTTGCCAGGGTGCATGACAGCATCCTCGGGATCAACGACAGCGGTCAATACAATATGACCGACAAACAACTGCATTTCTGGGTCGTGGGACTTTTCGGCATGGCGCTGATTGTACTCATACAACCGGTGTTCAAGGGGCTTGCGGAGAATGGGCACACGCTCGTGGTCACATGGATCTACGTGTTCACGGTGGTGCTCGTTATCACGTTTGCCGTGGAGATTGGGCAATGGTACTCTGGCACGGGTGTCATGGACTCGTCGGATATTGCTTACGGCGTGACGGGTTTTCTCGTGCTGTTCTTTATCTATGCCATGATTCGCACAACGATTCTGACTATCTACAGGATGATCAAATCGAGCAGGCGCGACGACAGGTATGAGATATTTGAGCCTGAAGAATAGACCCGAAGAGTAGAGAGAAAAGCAAAGGAAGAGGAAATGAAAAGAATTATTGAGAGTATAAAGTTCGAAGATGTGCAGCTGCAAAAAGCCTACAGTGACTACATGTACACGAGGGATATGACTGACTGCGATGAGGCGCCCGGAGCGGATGACCTGGCGCTAGTTGCGCTGAGATATCTAAAACAACACGGCAAACTCGATAAACTCGGTCAGCTCGCGGAGGATGGCAGAAACGCCGTCAAGATCAATGTGCAGACGGGCGGTGAGAACGAGGCCTGGCTGCTTACTTTTGATTGCGCCGCAGGAGATAATGCGCTCAAAGGATGCATCACGGATGCGCTGAGCGGTAAGGCTTATCCTTACGCTGTAATGAGAGTGAGCGCTTCGGGGGATCCTCTCGAGAAGACCAAAGGCCTGGTGCCTGCTGACGGGAAAGTCTCGCAGCGCGAGATAGTAACTTCGTCTGCGGCGGGATTTGCCGAGATGGCTAAGGGACTTGGCGTGGCTGTCGGCACGGCAGAGGAGCTTTATCATCCGGGATTTGCAGGAGGCATTATGGAAAGTGCCGCCGTTATATCTGCAATGCCGGCTGTTAATATCAGGGAAGAAGATGAAGCGGATGGCGATATGTGCGTGAAGCTCGCTGATGACGAAGTCTGTGATGATGCCGGTGAGTGCCCTAATGCGGACGCTGAGTACCTGCGCAAGATCAGGAGGCTGTTTGGAAACGGTGAAGCTGCACGCATGATTAAGGATTGCTGCGTCTGCTCAGACGGGCAGTTCTGCTGCACAGTCGGAGCGGAGCACATGGAGATGTTTACAGAGCTTGCGGCCGCTGAGATGCTTGAGTGCAGGCCTGCCGAAGCGGAGACTGCTGGGGATGAGCCTGAGGTAGTTGAGGCAGCCGAGGTTACGGAGACTGCCGAGGCCGCACAGACTGTAGAAGGCGTAAGCCTCCATGTTAATAAAGCCGGCGATTGGCAGGACAGCTATCTCTCGGATGAGAGCGTGGGATTTACGGCTGCGATGAGGAGAATCGCAGAGGATCTCAACACCTGCTCGGGCAGAGGCCTCAGCGAGAGATTCGATTCGACTATAGGCTCCGGCGCGGTTATGATGCCGCTCGGAGGAGCCAATCAGCTGAGCCCTATGCAGGCGGCGGTATATAAGATGCCGCTTCAGCATGGCGAGACTGATGACTGCACGATAAGTTCATGGGGATACAATCCGTATATAGCCGAAGCATCGCCTTACCATGGAGGATATCTGGCTGTGGTCGAATCCATAGCCAAGCTCGTGGCGACAGGCGCTTCGTTTAATGAAGTATACATAAGTCTGCAGAGAGGATTTGCAGATGACGGAGGTGACGGCGCTGAGATAGCGGCTCTGCTCGGAGCCTTCGAGGCAGAGATGGGACTTGGAGTGCCGTCGATAGCTAATCATAAAGCCGAGCAGGAATTCCCGGCTTTGATTTCGTACGCAATTACGACGGGCAGAGCATCCGAGCTCATTTCTACTGACTTCAAGGGAACGGGGCACAAGGTAGTGATGCTGAGACCGGAGGTCGAAAGCGACTCGGCGAGCGCGTACTACGGGCTTCCTACTCCGTCTTCACTGATCGCGCTCTGGCGCAAGGCCTACGAGCTCATCGCCAACGGGAAGGCCCTTGCGGCCTCCACGCCGACCATGGGCGGCGTGGCCGAGTCGATCATGAAGATGTGCTACGGTGGCGGCATAGGATTTGAGTTCGCAGAGGAAGGCTTCGATTGGAGCGATGCGAGCGCGTCTATGCAGAGCATTAAAGGACTGACCGGATACAGCTACGGCAGCATCATACTTGAGATGGCCTCTGACGAGCCTATCAAATCGCGCTCGGTGGATTATGCAGAAATCGGCCGCACGACAAGCTCTCAGCAGATTAAGAAAGGCTCAGAAAGCATCGGCATCGGAGAGCTTTTGATGCTGTATGAAGGAAAGCTCGAGAGCGTCTATCCTGCCAACGCAGACAGCGGCCTCGGCGAGGTCGGCAACTTCGGATATGCAGCCAGGAGCTGGCATACCCCTATATATAAAAGGCAGACGCCTAAGGCACTGATCCCTCTCGTCTCCTGCTGCACGGATGCGGAGGATCTCGCGAGAGCGATTAGGGACGCAGGTGCCGCAGCAGAAATTCTGATGTTGGATGCCGGCAGCGAGGACGAGATAAGGCAGGCGGGAGATAAGCTCGCAGAGGCCCTCGGACGCTCGCAGATTCTGATGCTGCCCGGCTCTACGAATTCGGCTTTGATGAATGCAATAATGAAGGATGCCGCGAGCAGAGATGCAATCGGGGAATTCCTGAACAGAAAAGACGGTTTGGTGCTCGGAATTGACGGAGGTTTCAAGACCCTGCTCGAGCTCGGCCTGCTGCCGTACGGATATATTACGGACGAAGATGCCGAAAAACCTGATCTTATAATAAACACTCTGGGTGCGCATCAATCCCGCATCGCGAGAGTATGCGTGGCTTCGAATAAATCGCCATGGCTTCGCAGCAATAAACCGGGAGAGATATTCTCGCTTCCTATATCCACTGCGGCAGGGCGCTTCACAGCCTCCGATGAGCTGATTAAAAAGCTTGCCATAAATGGTCAGATTGCCACGCAGTATGTGGATGCTGAGGGAAGAGCCTCCACGGATATCAGGTTCAATCCTTGCGGATCCTTCATGTCAATTGAAGGCATTTGCTCCGAGGACGGAAGGGTGCTCGGAAGAGCCTGTCGCGTCGAGCGTGCGGCGGACGGCCTATACCGCAATGTACCCGGCAATTACCTCTCCGGCATGTTCGAAAATGCAGTGCGCTATTTTAAATAAAGGCTTGCAAATATGAAAGAAAGTTTCTGGAAGAGATATAAAATTCAGGACCGCATCATATGGATATTCCTGACGTTCCTTCTCTGGTATTTGTTTATCGGAGACGGGATAATTGCGCTGCCATTTTACCTTCTTTTTAAAGTAGTGAACACATCGGCTGCCATGAGCTTCGTGCTTACGATGTACACGATAACTATCGGCGGGGCAATTTCATATTTCCTGCTCTGCCTGCTTAAAAAGAATCGCGGGGATGTGCTGCACTCGGTGCTGCCGAGGAAGGGCAGCGGATATATGCTGCTGATGGGGCTCCTTCTCGGATTTCTCATGAACTTCGCATGCATACTCTGCGCACTATTGCACGGAGACATAAAGCTGCACTACGACTTCACCGCGTCCGGAATACCTCTTATGGTATTCGCCTTTATCTCGGTATTTATCCAAAGCTCCACCGAGGAGATGTGGACGCGGGGCTTCATGTACGAAAGAATCAACGTGCACTACCCGCTTTGGGTGGCAATCGTCGTAAACGGAACTATCTTCGGACTGCTCCATCTCATGAATCCGGGGCTCACGCCTCTTGCGATGGCGGATCTCATCATCTGCGGACTCGCTTTCTCGCTGCTTCGTTGGTACTCGGGCAGCCTCTGGACATGCTTCGGTATTCATACCATGTGGAACTTCACACAGAATCTCATATTTGGACTTCCGAACAGCGGACTTGTATCCGAGGCGTCGATCTTTAAGATGGATGCGATGAACGCTATGAGCAACTGGGTGTACAGCTATGAGTTCGGCGTCGAAGGAGCCGTCCCTGCAGTGCTCGCAGATCTCGCGCTCGGACTCGGCTGTCTCTATCTCGGCTGGCGCGCAGGCCGCTTGCACGAACTTTTCGAGAAAAAAGATAAGCCAATCAGCCTGAACTTCAGCGTAGTGGATGCAGAGATATAATCTGCTGATTAAGCCGAATTTACTTTTGCAAAGCCCGGAGAAAATACTCCAGGGCTTTTTATTTTTATCGAAAAACAATAAATTCTTGTTGACAAACGAAAATTTATAAATATAATCACTATTAAGAGGCCACTAGTTACTAGTAGGTCCACTATCAGGAGGGTAGCTTATGTGGAATCAAGATAAGTCGACGACACTGTCGCTGATCTGCACACGTATAATATTTGCCGCAGTCTGCATCGCTGCATTCTTCGTGCCACGCATCACGGACTTTTTCATCTTCAGAGGAACAGTCGAAGCGCATGGCAGGACCCAAGTGATCGGAAGCATTTATGTCTGCCTTGTAATTGGGGCTATAGTAATGTACTTCCTCGACAGACTGCTCGCAAATATAAGGTGCGGTGAGATTTTCATCCCGGGAAATGTCTCTTTACTTCGCAGGATATCGTGGGCGTGTTTCATCATCTGCATACCTTGCCTCGTTATCACTCTTTATTGCAAGATCTTTTTCTTCATCGTATTGACAGCCGCCTTTCTCGGCCTCGTGCTCCGCGTGGTTAAAAACGTCATAGAGCAGGCCGTCGCGATCAAGGAAGAGAATGATTTCACGGTATAGGAGGGCCGCATGGGTAAGATTATAGTAAACCTGGATGTGGTCATGGCTCAGCGGAAAATGCCAGCCGGTGCTTTGGCAGAAGCGGTCGGCATAACTCCTGCCAACCTATCCATTCTGAAGAACAACAAAGCGAAGGCCATTCGCTTCTCCACACTGGAGGAAATCTGCCGCGTTCTGGACTGCCAGCCGGGAGACATACTCGAATATAAAGAGTAGGCGTATCTAAAAATTTCAGAGACTGATTAGGAGTTAAATGATGGAAAACAAATATACACCGGAGCGCCGGGAGTTACTCCTGGCCGGGGGCATGGTTTTGTGCGGCTTTCTTTTCTGGGAAGGTGGCCTTATAAGCCCCGATGCTGCACTCGGCAAATTCATATTCACTTTAGTTTTATGCATCTTTAGCGGGAGCTATATGTGGCTCGCGGGATACAAGCAAGACAGGCAAAGCATAGCTGTGCTAGTGTGCATGGCACTTCTGGGCGGAGCCTTACTGAACAACGCCGGTAGGATGGAGCATGCGCTCACCCAGCATGCGCTGGCGGCACTCTACCTTTACTGGGTAGCGAAAACCACAGGCAATAGCCTGGATGACAAGCTCTCCATGTACGCGCTTGGAGACCTCGTCAAGCAGGGGATAGCAGTGCCGTTTAGCAATTACGGAGTAGGTCCGCTGACCCTGGCCAGGAGCACTAAAGGCCGCAATGGCAGGAACATCTTTTGGGTGTGCCTTGGGATCGCACTTGCTATCCCTTTCATGACTGCGGCCTTTATGCTCCTATCCGAGGCTGACAGCTCGTTCAAAATTCTCGCAAAGAATATTGCAGAGAATATATCTTGGAGATGGATTGAATATATTGTAGAGCTTATAATCGGACTTCCTATAGCCTTCTACCTAGTCGGCTTGGTATACGGAAATGCCAGGGGCGACAGGGTGGAGAGATTCAGCAAAGAAGCCTTATCCAAAACTGCTTCTGCCATGGCGATATTCCCATCCCTTATAGGCGCGACCATGATGACCTGCCTCAACATCATATACATAGTATTCCTCGGCCTTCAGGTCTCGCATCTCCTGCAAGGCTTGCCGAGAGGCATGAGCTATTCTGTGTTCGCCCGACAGGGATTCTTCCAGCTTTGCACTGTGGCTGTAATCAACCTTGCCATAGTCATCGCGGGAGAGATCTTCCATAAAAGAGGCGGCCGTGCCGCGCGTCTCATCAAGCTGCAGATGAGCCTGATGTCCGCCCTGACCATCGGCCTTTCGTGCACGGCGCTTACTAAGATGGTCATGTACATAAATGTCTACGGACTCACACACAAGAGGATATACACGAGTTTCTTCATGGTATTTCTCATAGTCGTCTTCCTGACTATAGCGCTGGCGCAGTTTGCCAAAATAAATGCGGGCAAGATCATCGCCATCGCAGGCCTTGTGCTCCTCCTGATCTTTAACTACACCTGCATAGACCGTACTATCGCAAGCTACAACATAGATCGTTACGAGAAAGGCACGCTTCCTATGATGGATGCCAACTTGCTGTACGCCCTCGGTGACGGCGCAGTGCCCGAGCTCTACAGGCTATGGGAAAAGACCGGTGACAAGACCGTAGAGGAGATACTTAAAGAAATGCCGGCAAACGACTCCTGGGCTTGCTTAAGCAGAGAGAGGATTGTCGCCAATCGCATACGAAAAGAGGGTTATCTAAAGACGAAATTCGATTAAGAAAAGAGCTAATCTGCAAATAAAAAAATAGGTGAGTTTGTCACAAAAAAATTGTAGCGCGAGCAGTAAAATAGCGGTACAATCTATAGTAATTGCAGATATGCAAGGATAATGAGGAGGAAATGAAAATGGATAAATACGTATGTGATGTATGCGGTTATGTTTATGACCCTGAAGTAGGCGATCCTGACAACGGAGTAGCTCCCGGCACAGCTTGGGAAGATGTGCCTGAAGATTGGGTTTGCCCTCTTTGCGGAGTAGGTAAGGATAATTTTAGCGCTGAATAATCGAAAGAAAAGGAGAACGAAATGGATTTCACAAACATTGTTGATGAACTCAAGAAGACAGCAGAAGATCTTCTTAACAAGACTGACCTTGACGACAAGGCAGTAGCAAAGTTCAATGAGCTCAAGGGCAAGGCCGAGGCTTATATGGCTGAGACCGACGTTGATGACAAGCTCAAAGAGAAAGTACAGAGCGTACTCGATAAGACAGACCTCGATGAGAAACTCAAAGCTAAGTCACAGGAGCTGCTCGACAAGACCGACCTCGATGAGAAGGTTGCCGGCAAGGTAAGCGAGCTCAAGGACGCTCTTAAGAAGTAATCATCTCTGAAAAGAATGCATAAGAACCGCAGATAACCGTTCGCTTTGAACTGTGACAGCGGTTCTTTTTGTGATTGTAAAAGGGGTAGTTGTGATAGAATCAAACGGTAAGACAGGAAGTCGAAATGCAAGGCGATAGTGGGGTAGGAACAGGCCATGAAGATAAAAACGAAGGACATGTCTTATGAAGATGTGTTGAAGCTTGAGCCGTATAAGAATAAGAAACCTGTGAGCCAGGGCCGATTTTGGCGCTGGCTTTTAAAGTCTCTGTCGGCCTCCGAGCTAAAGAAGCTTTCCTTCAGCTGCAAGGAGAGCGGCATGGAGAGGCTCGGCCGAGATGAGCCTGCTCTCTATCTCATTAACCACAGCAGCTTCATAGATCTCAAGATCGCGTCTAC
The DNA here is from genome assembly GCA_902760855.1 of uncultured Eubacteriales bacterium. Taxonomy (GTDB): domain Bacteria; phylum Bacillota; class Clostridia; order Peptostreptococcales; family Anaerovoracaceae; genus Crickella. The sequence goes on along the minus strand of CACWIO010000022.1, from coordinate 6,587 downwards.
TGTTATCTATCCGAGGCCTTTTCACATAGTCTGCACGCTTGATGGGTTTGTGGGCATGGAAGGCCTCCTTCGCAAGATAGGATGTATTCCGACGAGGAAGTTCATGGCGGATACCACGCTCGTGCGCGACATGATTTACACCGTGAAGGAGCTCAAGGAATCGATACTGCTTTACCCCGAGGCCAGCTATACCTTTGACGGCACTGCGACTCCGCTTCCGGACAGCCTGGGCAAAGCCGCGAAGATGCTCGGCGTTCCTATCGTCATGATAAGGACCTATGGGGCGTTTGCCAGAGACCCGCTGTACAACATGCTGCAGATCAGGGATGTTGAGGTGTCGGCAGAGATGAGGTATCTGTTGTCGGCTGATGAAATTGCCGAGATGAGCGTTGAGGAAATCAACGATGTCTTGAGGACGCATTTTACTTTCGACAATTTCATGTGGCAGCAGGAGAATCGGATTGCTGTGAGCGAAGGCTTCCGAGCTGATGGGCTTGAGCGAGTTTTGTATAAATGCCCGCACTGCTTGAAAGAGGGTAGCATGAAAGGTGAAGGGGTCTCGATCAAATGCAATAGCTGCGGGGCTGAGTATGAGCTTACGGAGTACGGTGAGCTGAGGGAGACGTCCGGGAAAGAGGCCTTGTTCAATCACGTACCGGATTGGTACGCTTGGGAGCGCGAGGAAGTTCGAAAAGAGATTGAGGCGGGCAGCTATCTCATGGAGGAAGATGTCGAGATAATCATGCTGGTCAATACCGATGCGGTGTACAGGGTCGGGGGCGGAGTTCTCAGGCATGACAGCGAGGGCTTTCACCTGACGGGCTGCGACGGCAAACTCGATTATCATCAGAGCCCTAAGCGTTCGTATAGCCTCTATTCCGACTATTACTGGTATGAGATCGGCGACATGATATCCATCGGAACGCCGAAGGTACAATACTATTGCTTCCCGAAGAATAAGGATGCTATCGTGGCCAAGGCCAGGCTGGCGACCGAGGAATTATATAGATTTGGGCGAAAGTTCCCTTGATTTTTCCGAAACTACATACAAACATGAGTTGATGATATTATAAATCAAGGAGAGAGATGGCAATTCAAAAAGTGCCTGAACGGTAATGACGCATTATATGGCGCATCTTCTGTTTTGATTTAAAGGAATAAATCATATGGGTACAAAAATCTTCATCCCAGGAACACTTGCTAGAATAGACACTATACTTTCGGAAGGGGAAAAGCGAAAAGGTGAACTTGGCATGCTTATAAAGCTCAACCTGCCGGAACAGGCAAAGATAGATATAATATCGAGAGGATAAAACAAATGAAGATATTTGATAAGAAGTTTGTATTGATAATGACAGTTGTTCTGGGAATCTGGGCGATTGTTTCCTTCGCCCTTCCAGGCACATTTATTGACAACATGCAGGGCAGCGAGACATACGGGCAGAAAAATCCATATATCATTTACGGTCTTCTCGCATTCATCCTTATTACCCTTCCTGCAATCTACGCCGCTATCCGAATAGTTATAATACGGATTAACGCACAGGAGGAGTTCGTGGAACTCTCTGGCGGTCTTATATTAGAAAGGCTCGGAGAGGAAGAAAGCAGTCTCCCGCCTAAACGGAGCAAGAGGGAAGTTCTCGCTTTGTTTATGGCAGAGGTTAAGTTAAAGCTTTCAGTAGCACCGACAGGAAAAAAGGCATTTTTATTCTTGTTGATTGCACTTTGGCTTATCTACAACCTCCTATGCATTTTTATCGTACCCAATAAGGAAATCTCGGCGTGGTGGCTTGCGTTTATAAGCGACAATCCGTTTCTGTGGCTCTTTAAGTCCGTGGGAGTATGGGCTATTATGCTTGTATTTGGAGCTTTCGCAATAGGTCTGGCCGCGAACCATATCATCGGCATAGACGAGAAATTTGGAACCGTAGAAATCTGGCTTTTGATCTGGGTTGTAATGGTGCTTATTATTACACGACTCTTGATTATAAATTGGGTAGCCACATTAGCCGCTCTTGTCTTCATCTTCTTCGTGGCTGTACTTCCGATTCTTCTTATTTTCAGAGCTCTTGAAAAGAGAGGTAGGCGTCTGCCCGGCGGATTCGATATAGCAGATTGAAGGCGCCCGCTTCCCATAGCCGGCTCCACAAAAAAGGAATTTGTTTAACGCGAAAGAGGTAACAACCGATGGAAAAAGAATTCACCGTTTCCGATAAAATGAAACGTAAAGCTAAAAAGAACAGAATCAAAACTGAGCGAAAATTCAAAGTCCCGAGGATAATTAAAGTAGCATCACTAATAATTTCGCTTGCTTGCTTTTCTGTAGGCATATTCGCTATCCCATATTCAAATACTAAAGCATTTGGTATCTGCGCGGTAGGATGCGCGGTATTTTTGATCGTTGCAACTATAGCACATGGGATAATGTCAAACTGGGCCTCCAATCAGGTTACAACCCGCTTAAATGAGCGTCTTTGGATTTCGGAAGGAAAGCTTAGTCATTTCTTTCAAACGGCATTTGCGGGTGGCCTTAATATAAGGCACGCTGATGAACGAGGATATCTCTTTGTCATGGATCTTAATACGATCCGCGAGGCTAAATATGATGCCAAGTCAAAGCGCATTGAGTTCCTGGCTGATGGCAAGGGCTATCACTACTCTAATGTATTTAAGCTCACGATTGACAAAGAGTGGAATCTAAACGGCTATAAAGCAGTTCTTTATGATTACATGGAGCCAAGTTTAAATGAAACGCTTGAAAATAACGGGGTCGCTATAACAAGATGCACACTGGATTTTTCTATTAGCGATGCGTCCATATAGAAAGGGAGGGTTAAGGACATATGAGTACAAAGATTTTCACCTCGGGAACACTTGCTAGAATAGACACTATACTTTCGGAAGGGGAAAAACGAAAAGGTGAACTTGGCCTGCTTATAAAGCTCGACCTGCCGGAACAAGCAAAGATAGATATAATAACAAGCTATAAGAAGGTTAAACGCAAGTCCATAACGCGAACTTTCCTCGTCCTTTTAGTGGATTTTGCTGCCGTTGTAGCATTGCTCACCTTTGTGGGCCCGAAGATTCACCTTGATCCGACCAAGACCTGGCCAACTTTGGTCCAGCTCTTGCTCGGCGCCATAATGGTCCTCCCTGCAGCTTTTGCCGGCATGCGCGCATTTAAGGGTTCGCTTTGGAAAGAGTACTCCGATTGGTACAAAAAAGCATCCAAACTATCTCATCCGGAAAAAGAACTCGGCTCGCTAAGACATATACTTGGGATAAAGGAAGAGACTGTCGAGGAAAGCAATGAGCGGTTTGTTAGAGAGATGAAAGCAAGAGGGGCAACAAGAGAGCAGATCGAAGCAGCAGCCGAAGCCCGCCTAACATATCAAGAAAAGAAAGGCCTTATCGAAGAACGCGAAGAGAGCATAAACGCAAGGCTTCGCAAGCAGATGAAGGAAAACGGATATACTGATGAGCAAATCGAAAAAATGCTGACATATGAACAAAGAGACTGTGAGAAAAAGTCTGTAAATGTTAAATGAGAAGGCCTCCTATGGTAGCATAAGAATGTACCATAGGAGGTTTTGTTATGGCACGCAAGAAAAAAGAAGTTTATCATGTAGGACCACTGACCGAGGGTAAGAAAAATATAATATCTGCCCTCATGGACGAGTATGAGATAGAAACGGCAGACGACATACAGGATGCCCTCAGAGATCTGCTCGGTGGAACAATCAAGTCAATGATGGAAGCTGAGATGACAGACCATCTCGGCTATGAGAAATCCGAGCGTTCAGACTCAGATAACTATCGAAACGGAACTAAACCTAAGACCGTGCGCAGCAAGTACGGTGAATTTGAAGTCGATGTTCCAAAAGACAGGAATGGATCCTATGAACCGCAAGTGGTGAAGAATCGACAGAAGGATATTTCTGGTATAGATGACAAGATAATTAGCATGTATGCCAGAGGACTCACAACAAGACAAATATCTGAGCAGATAGAAGAAATCTACGGATTTGAATGCAGTGAGAGTTTCATCTCGGATGTCACAGATAAGATTCTTAAAGACATTGAAGAATGGCAACATAGACCACTAGATAGTGTGTATCCTGTTATCTTCATCGACGCATGCCACTTCTCAGTCAGAGATAACGGCCTCGTGCGTAAGCTGGCAGCTTATGTGATGCTTGGAATAGACTGTGAAGGTCGCAAAGACATCATCAGTCTCAGCATAGGAGAAAACGAGAGCTCCAAATACTGGCTCGGAGTTCTGAACGAGCTTAAAAACCGTGGCGTCAGAGACATCATGATCATATGTGCAGATGGCCTTACCGGGATCAAGGAAGCGATCGCATCGGCGTTCCCTAAGACTGAATACCAGAGATGCATTGTGCATATGGTGCGCAATACCCTGAAGCATGTCTATTACAAGGACATGAAAACATTTGCAGCTGACCTCAAGACCATCTATTATGCTGAATCCGAGAAAGCAGGCAGAGCTGCGCTGGACAAGGTCAATGAAAAATGGGGAGAGAAATATTCTTACGCTATGAAACGCTGGTATGACAACTGGGATGCTGTATGTCCGATCTTCAAGTTTTCTATGCAGACCAGAAAGCTCATCTATACGACCAATGCGATCGAGAGCGTAAACAGCGCTTACAAGAAACTGAACCGTCAGAGGAGCGTATTTCCTAATTCTACAGCTCTTCTGAAGTCGCTGTATCTTTCTACAATGCAGGTAACTAAAAAATGGACTCAGTCCATCTGCAACTGGGGAAGCGTATACAGTGAATTCAGCATAATGTACGACGGGCGGATGCCAGATTAGCCGTTCGCTCTCCTGTGATCACGGGGTCTGCCAGCCGATCGACGCACGCTCTATAGCTGGCGTCTGGGCTTAGTAGTGCCCGCCGCCAGCGCGGGTCGCTCGGTGCAGTCCGCAAGATTATTATTGACTTTCAAAATCTAATAAATTACAGTGTTGAAAACAGGGTGACCGACTTTACAGCCAGTCACCCTGTGTAAGTTAGCTACCATAGTGAGCTATTTACAGACTTTATTTCACACTCTCAAAAGAGCGGTTAGGTGATCGCTCTTTTAGTCAACTATCTATTATTTGTTAGTAGCTTGTTAATTGCCTTATCAACTAAAGATAAAAGTGCTGCAGTTAGTAGGGCTATAAGAACTGCACCTATGTCAATTGTTCTCCGTCGATGTCTCTTTTCTATTGATATATGGCCTAGCCTCAGGGAATTTCCTTGCCAGTTCATTTACGTCTTCTATGTTGTTCATGTCATATTTTAATGCTCTGTTGTAGTACTTTATATCACTTATCGTCTGTGCTATTGATACCAGAATCATCATTGCTACACTCATCTTTTCCGTTTCAAGATTCTTAACAAAAACCATCAAGAAATCCCCCATCCTCAACGTTAACGTAGGTGGCGGGATGAATTGCATAGGATCGCTCGCTTCAAGCCCGACCCATCCCCGCGAGCCGCCCTCGCATGCGAGCGATCGGAAAAAGGAAAAGAATGAGAGCAACGGACCGGGAACGACCGTGAGGAGGAGCGTGAAAGAACAAGGAAATACATTTCAAACACTTGTTCGCAGTATTACAAGGTGATATAATCAGGTCAGAAAACAACTCAGTCGAATAGATAAAGAGGACGCTCCGATGAGAGAACTTGACCATAATCAGCATTCAGTATATCTGCTGTATTATCACCTGATCATGGTGGTCAAATACAGGCGAAAAGTGATCGATGAAGCTATCTCCGAAAGAGCAGAGGAGATATTCGAATATATTGCACCGGGATATGGGATAGCTCTCGAAGAGTGGAACCATGATGCAGATCATATCCATGTGATGTTCAGAGCAAAGCCATCGAGTGAGATAAGCAAGTTCATCAATGCATATAAAAGTGCAAGCAGCAGACTTCTGAAGAAAGAGTATCCTGAGATCAGAGAGAAATTGTGGAAGGAAGCATTCTGGAGTCAGAGCTACTGTCTCCTGACGGTAGGCGTAGCGCCTATAGAGGTTATCCGCGAGTATATAAAAAGTCAGGGAGAGAAGCGATGAACAGAGCGGTGAAGTGCAGGATAGAACCGAATAAGGGACAGATTGCGCTATTCAGCAAGACGTTCGGAAGCTGCAGGTTTTTGTATAACCGCATGCTCACAGATCGGATGACAGCGGAGATGACAGGGGAATATGTCAGAACGACAGCGGCGATGTACAAGAAAGACTTTCCGTGGCTGAATGAAGTGGATTCGCTTGCTCTTTGTAATGCAAAGCTGCATCTGGATGAAGCATTTCGAAAATACAAATCAGAAAAAGGAGCAGGTCTGCCGAGATATAAAACCAAACATCACAGCAGACAAAGCTATACGACGAATCTGGTCAACAATAACATCCGGCTCGAGGGAAAGAAACTGAGGCTGCCGAAAGTGGGACCGGTCAGGATCAGAGTCCACAGGGAGATACCGGAGGAGTGGAAACTGAAGTCTGTAACGGTAAGCAAAGAAGCGAGCGGAAAGTATTATGCATCCATACTCTATGAAGTACCTGAAAG
>CACWIO010000021.1 GCA_902760855.1 uncultured Eubacteriales bacterium | reverse complement strand
GAATCTCCAACACTCAGTCTCCTTCGCTTTACGTGGATGAGAACCAGGCCATGTATCTGCTTGTAAATGCAGGCGCACAGCAGGAGGACTTTGATGAATACGGATACATGACTTACGAAGATGATGGAGGAGAGGGAGATCTGCTCCAGTCCGGAAAAATCATGGACATTGACCTTGCAACGAACAAGCTAAAGATCGAAAAAGGTGAGAAACCAAAGTCGATTTACGAGGTGATTATAAATAAGAACCACTCCGAAGAGATTGCGATCGGCAGATCGATCAATACGAAGCTGGCCGGGAGGAAGCTCAAAGTAGTCGGATACTATTCATCGGACAGCGCTGACGAGGATACCTACTACGTGCACCACGATACTATCGATATGGATTACATAATGAAGCAAAAGAGCTTCACGGCGCACGCATCCAATCCTAAGCAGCTCAAAGCCCTGCTCGATCAGCAGAAGATGTCTGCAAAGATTAATGACAGCAGGGACAGGAAGTCATATATCAGGCAGAGAAGAGATCAGCTCAGTTCGGCTCTCATAGTGGCGGGTATCATAATGCTCATAGCTTTGATTGAGATGTTTCTGATGCTGAGGTCGTCGTTCCTGTCAAGAATCAAGGAAGTCGGTACTCTGCGTGCGATAGGACTTAAGAAAAAAGACATATACAGGATGTTCACCGGAGAGATACTCGTAATAACCATACTCACGGGAATACCGGGAATTCTGCTTATGTATTACATCCTGACTCAGATAGTAAAAATCAATTATTATCTAAAGGGCCTGTATCTGCTCAATCCTATAGTGGGAGCTATCTCATTGGGCCTTGTGGTACTGTTCAATCTGATAGCGGGACTGATTCCGGTCTTCGTTACAATGAGGAAGACACCTGCCGAGATACTGGCACGTACAGACATTTAACAGGAATAAAGAGCGACTCCTGCGGCGATTTTGTAGTAATCAGCCAAGTGGAGTCGCCTTTTTTAGTGAAACGCACAAATTGTTGAAATTTCAACAATTTTAACGCAAAAAAGGTGCGTAATTTGTGTTGATATGGTAAAATATGCGTGCGAAACAGCGACAGCCATAAATGACGGTCGCTGCACTTATTAGAGGAAGGAATTATATATATGATTAAATTCTCTGATATGAAGTATGAAAGGCCTAATATCGATGAGTTAAAGTCAGAGTTTGAAAGACTGACTGCAGAATTCTCCAAGGCTGATTCATATGAGAAAGCAAAGGCGATATTCTTATCCAAGGATAAGCTTGAACGCCATATATACACGCTTATTACGCTTGTAAATATAAGGCATTCAATAGATACAAGAGATAAATACTACGACGACGAAAACGAATTCTGGGATGATACTTATCCCGAGCTTCAGGAGAAACTCGACGAGTGGACCCGTGTTTTACTTGAAACTCCTTACAGGAGTGAGCTTGAAGCTGAATTCGGAGACGTCGTTTTTATTAATGCAGAAATTGAAATCAAGAGCTTCGATCCTGTGATAATCCCACTGCTGCAGGAGGAGAACAAACTCACAACCGAGTACAGCAAATTGATTGCCTCCGCACAGATTCCCTTCAGAGGAGAGGTGTATACATTATCCCAGCTCGGAAAGTATAAGAAGGATTCGGATGATGAGATCAGGCTCGAGGCCTGGAAGGCAGACGGGGCATGGCTTAAAGAGAACAGCTCTAAGATGGACGAGATATATGACAAGCTCGTCAAGATACGTCACAAGATAAGCCAAGAACTCGGCCTCAAGGACTATGTCGAACTCGGTTATTATCGTATGCAGAGAAATTGCTACGACAGAACGGACGTAGAAAAGTTCAGAGAAGCCGTAGTGAAATACATAGTTCCCGTTGCAGACAAGGTCAGAAGAGCACAGGCTGCCCGAATAGGTGCGGACTATCCTATGAGTTTTTCGGATGCAGGCCTGATGTTCCGCTCCGGAAATGCCAATCCTAAGGGAGACGCAGATGACATACTCGAGGCGGGGCGCAAATTCTATGACGAGCTCTCTCCGGAGACAAGCGAATTTTTCAATATGATGCTTGAATGCGAACTCATGGATGTGCTCTCGACAGAGGGTAAGGAAGGCGGCGGTTATTGCACGGGCATACACGATTACGAAGTGCCGTTCATATTTGCAAACTTCAACGGAACCACAGCAGATGTCGAGGTTGTCACGCACGAGGCAGGGCATGCATTTGCCGACTGGATGAACAGGAAGAGAGTTCCGGTAAGTACCATATGGCCTACAATGGAGGGCTGCGAGGTGCACTCGATGAGCATGGAGTATTTCGCATGGAGAGCGCATGATGATTTCTACGGGGAGGATGCTCGCAAGGCTTGCTATACCCATCTCGCGGAGTCGCTGACTTTCATTCCGTACGGAACCATGGTGGATCACTTCCAGCATATCGTATATGAGCATCCTGAGATGAGTCCTGCTGAGAGACATGCAGAGTGGAAGAGGCTTATAGGTGTATACATGCCGCATCTTAAACTGGACGGAGCAATTCCGTTCTATGCAGATGCCATGGGATGGCAGAGACAGAGTCACATCTATACCACGCCTTTCTACTATATAGATTATTGCCTGGCGCAGACTGTGGCTCTCGGATTTTGGGCCATGATACAGGAAGACCCTGATGCCGCATGGGAGCGTTATATGGCATATACGACGCAGGGCGGTTCGGATGTGTTCACCAAGATAATCGAAAAGGCCGGATTGGCGAGTCCTTTCGAGGGAGATACGCTGCGCAAAGTATGTGAGAAAGCCGGTGCGTGGCTCGATGCGTACGATCTTAGCGGTATTGAGTAATGCGCAAGAATGAAGAGCAGCTTAAAGAAATAAAGCTGAATGACAGCGGTAAATACGAATACACCGGAGCATATTACAGAATTGATGAGGAGCTAAGCGGAGCTAATGCACGCAGAAATCTCATATTGATGCACGCAGCGCTGATTGCCCTGGTCATAGGTTCGGGCCTCTCGGAGTCGGAGGCAGCCACCAAAGCCTTTTACGTAATACTTCCCTATGTGGGAGAGGTCACTTCTTTCTTCATACTCACATGGGCCGTGACATCCGTTATATATAAAAAGGATAAGATAAGAGTTTCGGCTGTCGAGGGAGGCGCAGGGAAGATAATAGGCGGCGCGACTTTGCTGGCGATGTTTGCCATGATAGGCTGCCTGATGGCAATGATTCACATCATAAGAAGCGGAGATATAGGCGGCATCGCAGGGGATATAGTCTATCCTGCTATCAAGCTCTGCACTGCGGCAGTAGCGATGCGTTTCAAGAAGGCATATCTGAATGTCCATTGGAAGATTGCCGAATAAATATGGTTTAAATGGCTCAGAGTCGACGTGAGCCAATTAAATACAAGCAAGTTATTGTAAGGATTTGTTTATGGAAGGAGAAACAAAAAATGATTAAGAAAAGGTTAGCTCTACTCTTGAGCTTGCTGATGATTATTTCATCACTCGCAGCATGTTCGGGCGGCGGAAAGGGCACTGCGCTTGTAGCCGGTTATTCACCGTTCTCAAGCAAGTTCTCACCTTTCTTTTCCACGACTGCATATGACCAGGATGTCTGGCTTATGACACAAGTCAATCTTCTCGACGTCGATCGTCTCGGTATGATAGTAGAGAAAGGAAAGACAGGAGAGACACGCTCATATAACAACACAGACTATACATATTATGGTCCTGCTGATGTAACAATCACTGAAAACAGCGATGGTACTGTAGACTATGACTTCGCTCTTCGTGAGGACATGAAGTTCTCAGATGGTGAGCCGCTGACTGCAGATGACGTAATCTTCTCGATGTATGCTTACGCAGACCCTACTTATGACGGCTCTACTACTTTATTCAGTCTGCCGATAAAGGGAATGGCTGAGTATCGTCAAGGAATGAGCACACTCTTCGATCTCCTCGTAGAGGCAGGAAAGGATAACAAGGACTTTAAGAATTGGGATGAGGCTACTCAGACTAAATTCTGGGAAGACCTTGATGCTGCAGGCGCAGCTCTCGCTCAGGACATCGTTGATTACTGCATAGCTAACGGACACAACGCAGAGGGAGACTCCGTAGCTAAGTGCGCAGCCAACTGGGGATTTGAGGTCAAGGATGATGCCACTGTAGAAGACTTCTGGGCAGAGATTCTAAAAGCTTATGAAGGTGATTACAAAACAGCTATCGATACAGAGAAGGTTGACAGAGGTCTCGATGAGCTCATGCCTACATATAACGATTACACAAAAGGTATCGCAACAGGCAACAGCGTTGACTTCATCGAAGGAATCCAGAAGACAGGTGACTACGGAGTTAAGGTTACTATGACAGAGGTATCCGCTCCTGCGATTTACCAGCTCGGAATTCCTATCTCCCCACTTCACTATTACGGAGATAAGAAAGCATATGACTATGATGCTCATAATTTCGGATTCCCTAAGGGAGATCTCTCAAGCATAAGAGCCAAGACAACTGAGCCAATGGGCGCCGGACCTTACAAGTTCAAGAAATTCGACAACGGTGTTGTTTCATTCGAAGCTAACGAGAACTACTATCTCGGCGCACCTAAGACCAAGAACGTTCAGTTCATAGAGTCACAGGATCAGGATAAACTCAATGGTGTTGTAACAGGAACTATCGATGTTACAGATCCTTCATTCTCTCTTGACAAAATTAAGGCTATTCAGGCTGAGAACAGCAACGGAGAGGTTACGGGAGACAAGATTACGACAGATACAGTTAATAACCTCGGATACGGATATATCGGAATCAATGCTAAGACTGTAAGCGTTGGCGGGAAGTCCGATTCAGCTGAGTCCAAGAATCTCCGTAAGGCTATTGCAACAGTACTCTCGAGATTCCGTGACGTAAGTGTAGACTCCTACTATGGAGAGGCTGCATCCGTAATTAACTATCCTATTTCAGATACTTCTTGGGCTGCTCCACAGAAGACAGACGATGACTATGCTATCGCATTCTCCAAGGATGTAGAGGGCAACGACATCTACACTTCCGATATGGATGACAATGCCAAGGAAGAGGCAGCACTTCAGGCAGCGCTCGGATTCTTCGAGGCAGCAGGATATACCGTAACAGATGGTAAGCTGACAGCAGCTCCGGAAGGCGCTAAGCTTGAGTATGAAGCTATGATTCCTGCTGATGGTACGGGAGACCACCCATCATTCATGCTTCTTTCCAACGCACATGACGCATTTGAAAAGATCGGATTCAACCTGAGAGTTAACGACCTTTCAAACTCCTCTGATCTTTGGACTAAACTCGATGCCGGACAGGCTGAAATATGGTGCGCAGCATGGGGTGCTACACCGGATCCTGATATGTATCAGGTATACTACTCTGACGTTGCCAATGGCGGTGGCGGAACAAAAGCTACAGCTACTGACAAGACAGGTGGATCAAACTACATGTACAGCATCGTAGACCCTGAGCTCGACAAGCTCATCATGGATGCAAGAACAAACACAGATCAGGCATACAGAAAGGCTGTTTACAAGTCCTGCCTCGATACAATTATCGACTGGGCTGTAGAGATTCCTGTATACCAGAGACAGAATGCGTTCATCTTCTCAACAGAACGTATAAATATTGATACGGTAACTCCTGATATGACTACTTTCTACAATTGGCTTAGAGAGATTCATAATATTGAACTGACCAAATAAATCAGGATATCGAACAAATGCATGGGGCAGACAGCTATGCTTGTCTGCCCCATGTAGACACTATTTTTAAGAGGAGATGATAAAGTGCGTAAATATATCATCAAAAGACTGCTACAATCGATAGTAATCTTATTTTTTGTAGCTTTCATAGTCTATGTATTGATGCGCTGCCTGCCTACATCTTATATAGAGGCAATTGCGCGCGAAAAGTCCATGCAACCGGGATCCAAGAGTTATGAGGAATGGATGGCTCAGCTGAGCGTTACTTACGGCATGGACGGCAGCATACTTTCCGGCTTCATAAAATGGGTATTCAGTTATCTGAAAGGTGATTTCGGAGACAGCTGGAAATGGACCGTCCCGGTTATCACAAAATTCCAAGATACAGTTTGGATTTCATTTGTAATGGGATTCATTGCTTTCATTATCGAACTTATCATAGCCATTCCTTTGGGCATAATCGCTGCTACCAAGCAGTATTCAAAAGCAGATTACACTATATCCGTAATAGCTCTTGCGGGTATTTCACTACCTACCTTCTTCTTCGCCTCGCTGCTGAAACTCCTGTTTTCGGTTAAGCTGGGCTGGTTTGACTTGTTCGGACTGGTGGGACGTAACTACGATCAGTTATCTGCGTTCGGGCAAATCATGGATAAGGCCAATCACCTTGTGCTGCCAATAATCACACTCGTAGTCGTGAGCATGGGTTCTCTGATGCGTTATACAAGAACCAATATGCTCGAGGTGCTGAACGCTGACTACATACGTACAGCCAGGGCCAAGGGCTTGTCAGAGAAGAAGGTCATATATCATCACGCGTTCAGAAATACGCTGATTCCTATAGTTACCATAGTCGGAGGATCGCTACCGGGCCTGTTTGCAGGAGCTCTGATTACAGAGACGCTCTATGCTATCCCGGGTATAGGATATGCATCTTATCAATCAATGATAGCGGGAGACATTCCGTTCTCCATGTTCTATCTGGTATTCATAGCGGTGCTCACTCTACTCGGTAACTTAATAGCCGACATACTCTACGCGGTGGTAGACCCACGCGTACGCATAGCATAGAAAGGAGGATGACATGGCAGATTTAAAAGATAAACTTGAAAACCAGATAGAATCCTCCAAGGCCAATGAACCTGCAGAGAATGAAGAATACTCTCTCAGCGACGACAGGAGAGTAAAAGTTCTCTCCCCCGGACAGCTTGTAGCTAAAAGATTCTTCCGTAACAGGTTGGCTGTTACAGGTATGGTCGTCCTGATTATTATGTTCCTGTTCTCATATTTGGGCGGAATCATTTCTCCTTACAGGCAGGATCAGAAATTCTACAGAACGGACTATCAGTCCAAGGATTATGCAGGTGTAATTCATAACGAGGAGTACCGTTACACAGTAGCGGACAAGGATCTCTTTAAGAGTTCTGTACAGGCGCAGGCTCTGATGAACATCATCAAGGAGAACGACAAGTTCGATTATAACGGAGTATCCTACACACTCGAAAAACTCGCCGACGAGCTCTACACTGTATCGAGCGGTGGTAAAATCGTGGGTATTGCGAGCAAAGAACTCGTAACACCATCCACTACGGATAAGCTCAGCTTTGATTTTACTTTAAATGCGTATAGAGCCAAAGCAGAGAAGAAGGATAGCTTCGAAGCCGATGGAATATCCTTCAAGATAGACCAAGATGGTATCATCACCGCAGCTGACGGCACAGAGATAGCTTATATAAGCTCATACATTGTAAGAGCGGTTATGGGAGATGTGTTCTTCAGCCGCGAATACAAAGAGGAATTAATCGCTGCTGTTGAGTCCGGAGCAGACTCATTTGAATACAAGGACGAAAACGGAGAGACTTTCGACTATAAACTTCAATATGATGCAGCTAATAAACTCTGGAATGTAAAACAAACCAAAGAGACTAAAATCTTTGATACATACTCTGCGCCTTCAAAAGAGCATTGGCTCGGCACGGACCGAAACGGAATGGACATGCTGACACGCCTTATGTACGGAGGCAGAGTATCCCTGATGATAGGATTCATAGTAGTCCTGATAGAAGGCTTGCTGGGCGTTATACTCGGCGGAATTGCCGGATACTTCGGAGGCTGGGTGGATGGTCTCATTATGAGAATGGTAGACGTGTTCTACTGCATCCCATCACTTCCGCTGTTCATCATACTCGGAGCCGCTATGGACGCTGCCGGAGTACCTTCCATGCTCAGGATGGTATATTTGATGCTCATACTAGGATTCCTGGGATGGGCCGGTGTAGCGAGACTTGTAAGAGGTCAGATTCTCTCACTTCGTGAGCAGGAATTCATGACTGCGACAGAGGCCTCCGGAATTGCACCGTCAAGGCGTATTTTCAAACACCTTATTCCTAATGTAATGCCACAGCTGATTGTCTTCCTGACCATGAGCCTCGGCTCGACCATCATTATGGAGGCGACGCTGTCATTTCTCGGACTCGGAGTTAGATTCCCGTTCGCCTCATGGGGCAATATCATAAACGACGTAAACGATACATTCGTACTTACGAATTATTGGTTTATCTGGATACCTGCAGGAGTTCTGCTGCTGCTCACGGTATTGGCATTCAATATAGTCGGTGACGGACTCAGAGATGCGTTCGATCCTAAGATGAAGAGATAGGAAGGAGGAAAGATTATGTCTAAAGGTAAGAGAAAAGACGCAGGTTATCTATCCTCCAAGGAATCGAGGCGCATTGCGAAGGAAAATCGCAAGATAACCGATCAATTTGAAAAGAGATACAAGAGAAAGAACGTGCCGGAAAGCGAATATCTCACCGAGATGAAGGATCCGGCAAATGCACTTGAAATCGATAATCTCCACACATTCTTCTTTACGGATGTGGGAATCTCTAAGGCCGTCGACGGCGTGTCGTTTGAGGTGCCTAAGGGTAAGACGGTCGGAGTCGTAGGAGAGTCGGGCTGCGGTAAGTCGGTAACCAGTCTTTCCGTAATGCAGCTTCTCCAGAGACCTCAGGGACAGATAGTCTCGGGCAGCATCAGAGTCAATCTCGGAGATAAGGCCTACGATATCTCAAAGACGCCTATCGAAAAGATGCAAGAACTCAGAGGCAACTTCGTATCCATGGTATTCCAGGAGCCTATGACTTCGCTTAATCCAGTATTTAGGATAGGAGATCAGATAGACGAGGTAATCGAGCTTCACGACGGTGCCGGTAAGACCAAGGAAGACATTAAGGCCAGGAGCATCGAGATGCTCGAGCTCGTAGGAATCGCGAATTCCGAGGGCGTATACAGGATGTATCCGCATGAGCTCTCGGGCGGTATGCGTCAGCGTGTAATGATCGCTATCGCGCTTGCCTGCAACCCGAGCCTTATAATTGCCGATGAGCCTACGACAGCTCTCGACGTAACTATTCAGGCGCAGATACTCGACCTCTTCAGGAACCTGAAGGATAGAATTAATTCTTCCATTATGATCATCACGCACGACCTCGGCGTCATCGCTGAGATGGCAGATTACGTGGTTGTAATGTATGCGGGCAGAGTCATAGAGAAAGGAACGGCACAGGAGATATTTGCCAATCCTGCGCACCCGTATACCATCGGACTTATGGCGTCCAAGCCTGTAGTCGGAAAGAAAGTGGATGAGCTCTACTCGATTCCGGGTAAGGTTCCTAATCCTATCAATATGCCGAACTACTGCTACTTCAAAGACCGCTGCGAGATGAGAGCCGGAGAGGCATGCGACGGAGAATATCCTTGCTATGTCAAACTAAGTGATACTCATATCGTAAGCTGCTATAAGTACTACGATCAGGGTGAAGTTATGGAAAACAGCTTTAACAAAGATGTAATAGCTGAGCTCAAGGAAAAGTACCTCGGACAGAGCAGAGCAGCGAATGCAGAAGGAAAGGAGGAGTAAGATGGAAGTACATGTTAAGAATCCACGCGGACCGCAGCACTTAAATGAACATGCAGACTTTATCACCTCCCAACCGGATAGCGCTACTGCACTTGAAAAGACTACATATGGCGGAGGCAGCTCAGAGACTAAGCTCGAGTACGATCCGCAGTACATACTCCAGGTAAGAGATCTCAAGAAGCATTTCCCGATCAAGGACGGAATGCTCTCAAGAGTCACCGGTTATGTAAAAGCCGTAGACGGAGTTACCTTTAATCTCAAGCGCGGCACCACCATGGGCCTCGTAGGAGAGTCGGGATGCGGTAAGACGACGACCGGTCGTACTATCTTAAGACTCTCGGGAGATAAGACCGCAGGCGATGTGCTCTTCAACGGCAGGGAAGTATACGACCTTAACAAGAAAGAGATGCACGATATGCGTACCAAGATGCAGATCATCTTCCAGGATCCGTTCTCATCGCTCTCTCCTCGTATGCCTGTAGGTGAGATTATCGGAGAGGCGGTCAGGGAGCACAATCTAGTATCCAAGGCCGAGTTCGATGACTATATCGATGACATCATGGACAAGTGCGGGCTCCAGCCTTTCCATAAGGACAGATATCCGCACGAGTTCTCGGGCGGACAGAGACAGAGAATATGCATAGCCCGTGCACTCGCGCTCAATCCTGAGTTCGTAGTATGCGACGAGCCTGTATCCGCTCTCGATGTATCGATCCAGGCGCAGATAATTAACCTGCTAAATGAGCTTCAGGACGATTTCAAGTTGACATATCTGTTTATATCTCACGACCTCTCGGTAGTAGAGCATATATCCGATACCGTCGGCGTCATGTACCTGGGCAACTTAGTAGAGTACGGTGAGACCGAGGACATTTTCAGAAATCCTCTGCACCCGTATACAAAGGCGCTCTTCTCGGCGATTCCGGTGCCGGATCCGAATACAAAGATGAAGAGAATCATCCTCGAAGGATCCATTCCGTCACCTGCGAATCCGCCTGAGGGATGCAAGTTCCACACGAGATGCGCGCAGTGCATGGAGCGCTGCAAGACGGAAGTCCCTGAGCAACGCGAGATCGAACCGGGCCACTATGTCGTTTGCCACTTGTTCGATGAATAGGCTTATATCATACGGACTTATCCAAAGGGAGGCTAAGGCTTC
Source organism: uncultured Eubacteriales bacterium (assembly GCA_902760855.1). Lineage (GTDB taxonomy): Bacteria > Bacillota > Clostridia > Peptostreptococcales > Anaerovoracaceae > Crickella. Next base: position 7,886 of record CACWIO010000021.1, on the reverse strand, counting down.
CCTTTTTAGTTGAAATTAAGGGATATTGTGGTAGAATGTTTGCATTGAAAAGAAGAACGATCGACGGAGGAACGTAATGGCATTTGCAACAGCAGAAGAATATAAGAACATGGCGAGCAACTTCATCCATGACATTATCGATGAAGATCTGGCCAGCGGAAAGCACTCGGAGATAGTGACGAGGTTCCCACCGGAGCCTAACGGCTACCTGCACATCGGCCATGCGAAGTCGCTCTGCCTTAATTTCGGCACAGCGCTCAAATACGGTGGCAGATGCAATCTCAGATATGATGATACGAATCCGACCAAAGAGGATATGGAGTTCGTAAAGTCCATAGAGGCTGATGTTAACTGGCTGGGATTTCAGTGGAATGAGCAGCTCTGGGCGTCCGACTACTTCGATATCATGTATGAGGCTGCTGTTGAACTTATCAAGAAGGGTAGGGCCTTCGTATGCGAACTGACTCCGGATCAGATAAGAGAATACAGAGGAAGCCTGACGAGTCCGGGTAAGGAGAGCCCTTACAGGAACAGAAGCGTAGAGGAGAATCTCGAGCTCTTCGAAAAGATGAGAGCGGGAGAGTTCAAGGACGGTGAAGTCTGCCTCCGCGCCAAGATAGATATGGCGTCCCCTAATATCAATATGAGAGACCCTGTTATCTACAGAGTGGTTCACGAGTCTCATCATAATACAGGAGACAAGTGGTGCATCTATCCTATGTACGATTTCGCACATCCTATCGAGGACGCAATCGAGGGCATCACACACTCCATCTGCACACTCGAGTTCGAGGACCACAGACCACTCTACGACTGGGTGCTCCAGGAAGTAGGCTTCTGGCCTAATCCTCCGCGCCAGATTGAGTTCGCACCTCTTAATGTAACGACCATGCTCATGAGCAAGCGCTTCATCAAGAGGCTCGTAGATGAAGGAAAAGTCTCCGGTTGGGACGATCCCAGACTTTGCACACTTGCAGGAGTCAGGAGAAGAGGCTATACTCCTGAGGCAATCCGTAAGTTCTGCAACGACATCGGAGTCACCAAGGCGGACACGATGATAGACATCGCGCAGCTTGAGCAGTGCATCAGAGAGGATCTCCAGAACAGCATTCCTGCGATTAACGTAGTTAAGAATCCAATCAAAGTAATCATCGACAACTATCCGGAAGATAAGATAGAGATGTGCACTGTTGAGAATAACGGTAAAGTCCCGGAAATGGGAACACGTGAGATCCCGTTCGGAAGAGAGCTCTGGGTAGACGGCGACGACTTCATGGAAGTTCCGGCTAAGAAATATTTCAGACTCTTCCCGGGCAACGAAGTAAGATTCAAAGGCGCATACTTCATCACTTGCAACGAAGTGGAGAAGGACGCAGACGGTAATATAGTCGCGCTTCACTGTAGCTACGATCCTGAGACGCACAGCGGATCGGGCTTCGAAGGCCGCAAGGTGAAAGGCACAATTCACTTCGTAGAGGCATCGACTGCCGTCAAGATTAAGATAAGAGAGTATGGCTACCTCATGAAAGAGAACGAAGAGACAGGCGAGTTAGAATTCGATCCTGATTCACTTGTGGAGACATGGGGATATGCGGAGCCATCCGTAGCAGACGTAAAGGCGGGAGAGAGATTCCAGTTCTTCCGCAAGGGCTACTACATAGCGGACTCAGAACTGACTACCGATGACGAAAAAGTCTTCAACAGCATAGTCGGCCTGAAGAGCTCCTGGAAGCCACAATAGAGGTGTTCATATAGGAACTATAATTGACACAATCTTGAATTTTTCACAAAACCATCCTGAACTCGCCGTGAGCATCACCACCGTGTTCAGGTGGATTTTTGTTGTGCTTGCCGCATATATACTGTTGATTGCCATTGTGTCACTTCTGACCACGAGAGCGACTCCGGAGATATGGGGCTACTTTATGGTTGAGGACGGAGGCAATTTCCCGATTACGCATTGGGAGAATGTCATAGGAAGGTCCAAGTCGGCGGATCTCAATATACCGCTTGCGACGGTGTCCAACAATCAAGCGCTGCTGACAAGGTATGATGAAGAGCACTGGGTGTACAAGGATCTAGATTCCAAGAACGGGAGCTTCATAAACGGGCGCCAGCTTGATTCGAGCAAGAAATATCTGATAGAGCCCGGAGATGAGATAGTGACGGGCGGGGTGTATTCTACAGTTACGCCTCCGAGCCTCGAGGAGACTCAGAATAATGAAGTAATGAGGCGCATGGATAAAGAGCCGGTGGCGCCATGGAAGATACTGCTGGCTATTACCATGTTCCAGGCTATGACTGTCGTACAGCTCGTGCTCGGCATGGGTGAAGAAATCACGGTCGGAGCTGTCGCTTCATTTGTGATTCTTTCGATAGTAATGTGGGCCTATGTCGCTTTCTTTAAGGCCATGGGTCGTAAGGGCTTTGAGATGGAGATGATAGCCTTCTTCATGTCGACTATCAATCTTGCGGTCACGACGTCTTTCGATCCGAGCAATACCTTCAAGGAACTTGTGGCACTCTTGCTCGGAGTAGGCCTCATGATATTCATGTGCATATATCTGAGAGACCTCGAGCGCACCAGGAAGCTGAGACCAATGCTTCTCGCTTTATCTGCGGTAGCGCTTCTGGTTAACCTCATATTCGGACGAGCTGAATTCGGAGCGACCAACTGGATTTCCATCGGAAGCCTCCAGATGCAGCCGTCGGAGATAGTGAAGATTGCCTTTATAGCCATAGGCGCAGGAACTTTAGAGGAGCTGTACGACAAGAGAAATACAGTAATGTATGCTATCTTTTCGCTCTTCTGCCTCGGCTGCCTGGCTTTGATGAACGACTTCGGAACAGCCCTTATATTCTTTGCGACTTACCTGGTGGTTTCCTTCCTGAGAAGCGGCGACTTCTCCAGGATGATACTTACAGGCGTAGGAGCTCTTGCGATGGGCCTTATGGCGCTCAGATTTAAACCGCATATCGCGGCCAGGTTCTCGGCTTGGGGACATGTATGGGATCCTGAGGTCGTAGACGCTGCGGGCTATCAGCAGACGAGAACCATGTCATTTGGAGCAGGAGGAGGCATGCTCGGCCTTGGAGCCGGCAACGGTTCGCTCAAAGGAGTCGTTGCCTCCAACACAGACCTCGTATTCGGATTCGTAATGGAGGAGTGGGGATATATAATCGCCGTACTTCTCGTGCTTTGCATAATCACGCTGTCGCTCTTCGCGGTTATGAGCATAGTTGCAGGACGCTCTACCTTCTATACTATATGCGCCTGCGGAGCAGCCACGATGTTTATGGTGCAGACCATGCTCAATGTGTTCGGCTCAATTGACCTCTTCCCGCTGACAGGCGTGACCTTCCCGTTTGTATCTACGGGAGGTACCAGCATGCTAGCATCCTGGGCCATGCTCGCGTACTTCAAAGCCTCGGATATGAGGCGTGACGCTAGCCTTGCCGTCCGAAAAGAGGAGGTGTGGCATGCGTAAACAAGAGAGAAGAGCTTGGATTTGCCTTGCGCTTGCGTTGGTGCTCTTTGGCGGGCTTTGCCTGTTCACATACAGATATGTAAAAGACGGATCCAAATGGGTAGGCCATTACGGCAATACTCAGATTTTCACAGACGGCAGAATCAACAGAGGAACCGTTACCGACAGACATGACGAGGTCTTGCTGCATTGTACGCCGGATGGGCTTGAGTACAGCGGCGACTGGACGACTAGAGTCTCGACCGTGCATGCCGTGGGAGACGGAAGCGGGAACATAGCTTCCGGCGCGATCAATATGTTCGCGGGGCAACTGATAGGATATGACCTTCTGAACGGAACCTACGACACGACGGCTAACGGCAAGAAGATTCAGCTGACCATAGATGCGAATGCGAACAGAGTCGCATACAACGCGCTATACGGCAGGACGGGCACAGTCGGTGTATATAATTGGAAGACAGGCGAGATACTCTGCATGGTGAGCACGCCTTCCTTCGATCCGGCCTATGAGGCACCGGAGGACGAAGGATCTTACTATTTCAACAACTTCCTGTCGGGCACGATTACACCGGGCTCAACTTTCAAGCTGGTGACCGCGGCTTCGGTCATTGATAATATGGAAGACAGAGGCGATTTCAGTTTTGAGTGCGACGGAGTGAACGAATACGGAGACCAGGGGACGGAGTTTCATGATGTATATGAGCATGGAGAGGTGGACTTCAGGGAAGCTCTTGCGGTCTCCTGCAACGGAGCCTTTGGTGAGCTATCTAGGAAGCTCGGCGGCAAGACTTTAAAGAAGACTACAGAGCAGGTTGGACTTTCGAAGTCACTTGAATTCGACGGCATTGAGACAGCGACCGGAAGTTTTAGCTTCCCGACGGATGACGATATCAAGCTGAGCTGGGCCGGCATAGGACAGGCGGACGACCTCGTGAATCCATGCAGCATGATGGTATACATGGGTGCGATTGCCAACGGCGGCGAGGCCGTGCAGCCTACACTCATCAAGAGCACTTCGTTTATAGATGAGATAAGGGGCGTTAAGACTTTGGGTAAATACCTCAGTCCTGAGACGGCAGCAGAGCTTAAGGAAATGATGAAGAATAATGTAGTAGAGAACTACGGAGAAGATAACTTCCCGGGCATGGACATGTATGCGAAGTCCGGAACGGCCGAGACAGGCGGAGATGATTCGGATGCTTGGTTTGTGGGTTTCACCAATGATGAGGAAGCACCGTATGCCTTTGTGGTATGGGTTAAGGACGGAGGCTCAGGAGCCGGCGCCGCTGCGCCTATAGCAAGGCAGGTTATCCAGGAGCTTCAGGCGTGGAACTACTACGAATAGTGAAAAAATCAAAATTGCCTGCATAAATAATTGCAATTTTGGGAAAATAAACAAAATTGATTGACAAGGCGTCACTAACAATTTATTATAAGGGCGTCAATTGAATAACACCTGACCCGATAGAGGTCGCGGAGATTAAGAGTACCAGTCTGCTAAAGGGAAACGAGGACTGCGAAAGGATGATCCGCCGAAGCATATCAGATGCCCAAGTCTGATTTGCTGGGACGATGTAATAAGATGCATCGGACTGTCACGCAAGTGGAGAGCTATCATGGTATGGGAAGTTACCTGGTCCATGATGCGTTCAAGCGTTATTCATGGATTTTTTATTTACATAATGGAGGTAACTTAAATGGAAGATTTCACACCTGCTTTATACGCAACATGGTGGGCAGTACTGCCGCCACTAATTGCTATTGCGTTGGCGCTAATTACCAAAGAAGTATACAGCTCACTTTTCCTAGGCGTGCTCACGGGAGCAATTCTCTATGCCGGAGCTGACTTCGACGGAATCCTTAATCACTTGCTGTATGAGGAAGTCGGAGAATCCAAGTACGGAATCATAGCTGCGCTCTCCGATACGTGGAATGTCGGTATCTTGATTTTCCTGGTAATACTCGGAGTTATCGTTGCACTGATGAACCTCTCCGGAGGCTCCAAGGCATTTGGCGGATGGGCACTTCAGAGAGTAAGATCTCGTGTGGCCGCTGAGATTGCCACAATGCTCCTCGGAGTAGTAATATTTGTAGATGACTATTTCAACTGCCTGACTGTAGGCTCAGTAATGAAGCCTGTTACAGATAACTTCAAAGTATCGAGAGCTAAGCTCGCATATATTATCGATTCGACTGCTGCTCCTGTATGCATTATCGCACCGGTATCATCCTGGGCTGCAGCAGTTTCGAGCTTCGCAGGCGAAGGCCAGGGTATCTCACTCTTCATCAAGTGCATCCCGTACAATTTCTATGCGATATTCACTCTCGCTATGATGCTGGGTCTCATCTTAATGAAATTCGATTATGCGACCATGGCTAAGTTCGAGATGAACGCTGTCGAGAACGGCGATCTGTTCACAGTAAAAGATGAGAATGCAGCATTAGTAGATGCAGCAGACGAAGGAAGCGATGCCGGCATAGTGCTCGACCTCGTATTCCCTGTGCTCGTACTCGTAATCAGCTGCGTAGTCGGCATGATTTATACAGGAGGCTTCTTCGAGGGCGCTTCATTTGTAAATGCATTCTCGGATTCCGATGCTTCAATAGGTCTTTCGATGGGAGCTATCGTAGCACTTGTAATTATCATTGTTTACTTTATCTTCAGACGCACCATCAGCTTCGATCAGATTATGAGCTGCATCCCTGAGGGTATGAAGGCAATGGCATCACCTATACTCGTGCTCACTCTCGCATGGACTCTCAAATCCATGACAGACAGCCTGGGCCTTGCTGATTTCGTAAGCGGCCTCGTTGAAGGAATGCCGACGAAGGCTATGGGAATTATCCCTGCCGTGCTCTTCCTGATCGCATGCGTGCTTGCATTCGCATCGGGTACTTCATGGGGTACATTCGGAATTCTTATTCCGCTGGGCCTTGCAATCACAGCTAAGCATCCAGAGCTCTCGACTCCGATCATCGCTGCTTGCATGGCCGGTGCTGTATACGGAGACCACTGCTCACCGATTTCGGATACGACCATCATGGCTTCGGCTGGTGCGAACTGCAACCACGTGGCTCATGTTTCGACGCAGCTTCCTTATGCTACGACTGTAGCTGTAGTATCTACAGTTGCTTATCTGATTGCCGGATACACAACTAGCTCTATAATAGCGCTTATCGTAGGACTGGTTATGATCGTCGGAGCTCTGTTCTTCTTCAAGAGCAGAGAGTCAAGCTATATCGTAGCTGACAGCAAGAACAAAATGCAGACCGGGAACTAGTTTGCACAGTAGTAAATAATAGATGATTTATGCGCCTCGGGTCTGACTCGAGGCGTTCATCTTGAAAGAATTCCTTTAGCGTGTTAGTATTATGCGGTACGAAAAGGAGATATAAATGAGAACTATTATGCTCATCGCCAGCGTGGCGATGATAGCTTCGGGAATATTCTGTATAGCCAACTCAAGTGCCGCATTCCTATCACTTGCATTTATAATAGGAATCGTGTTCTTAGTGCTTGGCTTATGCGAGATAATAATAGGTCAGAGGGCGAGCTTCGAAAGAGACGAGGCTGCTGTCGGACAGACTAAGGACGGAGTGAGAACCTTCCTGATCGGACTTGTGGTAATCACGGCGCAGATAACAGATGACTCTGTTGCGCAGATGTTCTTTGGGCTCTACCTGGCTATAGAGGGAGTCTTCTCATTCAGAACCGATTGGCTGGACGTCAGACATATAGCCAAGGATCAGAGAGTTAACATGAGTATCAGCGCATCGATGCTGGTACTGGGTATATACATGCTGTTTAATACGAGCACGTTCAGACTCCCGGTAATCATGCTGCTCGGAGTAGGCTTCATCATACTGGGGCTCAGGAAGTTCGTGCAGTCATTCGATATCGAATACGACAGACCGAGTTTCATTACGGGTAACGAAGAGAAGCTACTGGAGGCGCAGGCTGAGGAGAAGAGAGCGCTGGCCAAAGCCAAGGAAGGCATACGTGAGCAGAAGGTGGCTCAAAGGCGCATCAAAAAGATCGAAGAGGACATCGCTGCAGAGCAGGATCTCATGATGGAAGCTCAGATTCGAAAACAGCAAAAAGAATACGAAGAGCAGATGGAGGAAGAGGCGCAGAGAGGATAGGAATCCTACTAATAATATAAGGAAGAAATGAGCGGTTCACAGCTGTAAAAATCAGCTGAAAAAGAGCCGCTTTTTTATGTCAAAAAAAGTCCGAAAATTTGCAAAATTTTTTGCAAAAAGTTGTTGACACTTATATATGCCGCGAGTATACTAATAAAGCTGTCGCTCTGAAAGACAGCAGAACCTTGAAAACTTCATAGTGCAGAACAGGTCTTGAAATTTAAAGGGTTTCGGCCCTAAAAATGAAAGACTTTG
>CACWIO010000020.1 GCA_902760855.1 uncultured Eubacteriales bacterium | reverse complement strand
TCTTGACCTTGATATATGCTTTGATATGATCTGCTGTCGTTCTTTCAGAAATCAATGCTGATTTTACGGATCCTTCTCATATTCGCTCTGCTGCTTTGTTCAAAACAATGTTCCCAAAAAGTCCATGGAGGCTTAGTCCTTCTGGTGATCCTGCTGTAATCAAAAGCGCAACTCCAGAAAATCTTCGTGAAATTCAAAATAATTATTACATTCCTTCAAATTCTGCAATTTTTGTCGGTGGTGATGTTGAGCACGATGAAGTTTTCCAGTATGTAAAAGAAATTTATTCAGACTGGAAGAACACAGAGCGGATATAGTAGAATTAGAGGGCTTTGGCGGCAAGTCTTACGAGAACTTAACGGCATCTGCTGAGAGGGCGGCTCACACTACTCCTGCGAGGCTTCTATATGGCCTCGGAGTGCCGGGAATAGGCACGGCCAATGCAGCGGCTATAGCCAGGGCTTGCCGTAATAACTGGGCTGAGATGCAGGGCCTTGATGAAGAGACTCTTAAGATGATAGATGGCATAGGGGGTGTGATGGCTCGCGATTATGCGGCTTTCTTCTCCGATGATGCAAATAGGGTAGCTTTAGATGATTTGCTTTCTGTTCTCACTATCGATGAGAACTTCGAGGAGGCAGGAGATGCACTGGCCGGAAAGGTATTCGTAATTACCGGAAGCCTAGAGCATTATGAGAACAGGAAGGAGCTCAAAGCTGCCATAGAGGCAGAGGGCGGCAAGGTCGCAGGCTCCGTGTCTGCAAAGACAGACTACCTGATTACAAACGATCCAAGCTCAGGCTCGTCTAAAAACAAGGCCGCCCGCGAACTCGGAGTCGAAATAATTACGGAAAAAGATATAATGAATATGTTAGGATAATAAAAAAGAAAGGAGGACGGACCGATGGGTAATGAAAATGTAAGCCCTGTAGTTGAAATGGACCAGGCTTATGACGAGACTCTCGAAAAGATATTCGAGCTGCTCGAACAGAAGAAATACTTTCATTGCCGCGATGAGCTGCTCAAACACAACGAAGTTGAGATAGCTGAGATGCTCGTGGATATCAGGCGTAAATTCGACCTGCAGCGCATGGTCGTCCTCTTTAGAGCGCTTCCAAAAGACACGAGCGTCGATGTTTTTGCGGAGCTTTCGGTGGACGATCAGATTGACATCATCAACATCATCACCGATCCCGAAATTGAGTACATACTCGCAGAACTCGACTTCGACGACATGATCGACGTACTCGAAGAATTGCCGTCCAATATCGTAGATAAGATTTTGGGCAAGGCTACGAAGAGCGAGCGCAAGCTCATCAACACTTTCCTCAAATATAAAGAGGACTCCGCGGGCGCTCTGATGACCCCGGAGTATATTAATCTCAATAAGACCGACACTGTCAAGGAAGCCCTGGAGCATATCAGGGAAGTCGGCCTCGACAAGGAGACGATTTATACATCTTACGTGCTCGACAGAGGACGCAAACTGATAGGCGTCGTATCTCTGAGAGCGCTGGTGAATGCGCCTTACGATGCAATAGTCGGAGACCTGATGGTGGAAGATCCTGTGGTAGCCCACGTGGATGATGACCAGGAGGAGGTATCCGAGCTCTTCACCAGATACGGATATCTGGCCATCCCGGTAGTAGATAATGAATTCAGACTCGTCGGTATCGTCACCGTAGACGACATCCTCGATGTAATCGAAGAAGAGGTTACAGAGGATATCGAGCGTATGGGAGGAGTTATCGATACGACGGACAGAGAGTATCTCGATATGTCCGTCTGGCAGCACGTAAAGGCGAGGCTGCCGTGGCTGTTCCTGCTTATGTGCTCGTACTTTATTACGGGCGGCATCATACAGAGTTTCCAAGATGCACTCTCACAGGTTATTTCCCTCGTAATCTACATGCCTATGCTGATGGGCACGGGTGGTAACTCGGGCTCGCAGTCATCGACTCTTGTCATCCGTGGTATGGCTACAGGTGAACTCGACCTAGGCGACTTTATCAAGGTCATGTGGAAGGAACTCAGAGTGGCGCTGGTTGTTGGTGTGGCGCTCAGCTTCATTAACTATTTCAGAATTGCATTTTTAGATCACAACCCGCCTATGGTGGCGCTTACGGTATGCAGCTCCATGGTGCTGGTTGTAATAATCGCAAAGATAATAGGATCTATGCTGCCGATGATAGCCAAAAAAATAGGAATAGACCCCGCGCTGATGGCAGGGCCTATGATGGCTTCCATAACGGATATGATTTCGCTATGCACATACTTCGTGATGGCAGGCTTGATGCTGAATATCTAGTCGTCCAGCACGTCCTCAAATGAATCGATAGAATCGAAGGCCAGGAGATTCCTGGCTTTTTGTTCGACCGCTTCTGCTATGGCGAAGACCACCTCGAGGCTCGGCCCGTAGAAAACCGCACCGTGATGAGGGATGATGCACGCATGAGTGTCTTGCATAGTCTCACTTACGACTACTCCGAGCTTATCGCTTCCCGCAGGGGCGGCCTCGGTGACCAATATATCTCCAATCAAATCCTTAAGGGAAGGATCCTTGATGGCAAATCCTTTCTCGCAGGCGGCAAATACGGAAATCGCATTGGAGTGCGTGTGTATGATGGCATCAGCGTCATCGCGAGTTCTGTATATCGCGGCGTGCATAGGAGCCTCGCTGCTTGGCATTCTTTGATTGCCGTATTCGAGAGTGTGGATGTTGACCTTGACGATGTCCTCAGGCTTAATCTCGAAATAGTCCATCGCTGACGGGGTTATGAGCATTTCATCTTCATTCAGTCTTATGGAGATATTGCCCCAAGAGCCGTACGAGAGATCGTGGTCTACAAGGGCATGTCCGTAGTCTATCAGCTCGCAGCGACCTGCGAATTCCTCCTCGTCGAAACCTACGAACTCGACATATTCCTCTTCGTTACGCGTGGTGTAGTCCTCTTTGAAGCTCTGCTTGTATGCGATGGCTTCCTGTTCGTTCAGAGGAATCGCTCCTCCGAGCATGCGGCCGTGGTTGACTGCCTCGCATGTCTTCGCAAGCAGGAGAATTCCGGCAACAGCTTTTTTAAAATTGCTGCCGGTTGAAAGAGCCCCCACGCCTTTGATAAGGCATACATTTGTATCCGAAAGGGCCGAGAGTATGGTCTCAGGTTCAGTATTTGATATCACTTTAAGCTCAGGACCGGTGATCATAGCCAGGTCTTCGAGACATGTTCTGACATTGCCCATGGCGGACGATGTCTCAATCAAATCTGCTGATATGCCGAATACAATGGCATTTATGTCCGGGCGGGCATTGAATATAGGTCCGAATTCCCCCGTGCTGGCATCACAGAGCTCGAAGTCTTCTCTGCCGGTGTCGGCGAGGATCTTGCTGCCTCCGGTGCTTAGATATGTGGCATCGTCAATACGCACGGAGATTTGCCCGTACATCGCTTTAAACTTCCCGTGGAAACTATTGAGCGCTTTTTCCAATTGCTTGCTGGCTTTTTCAATATCCATACAAAATTCTCCGTATAATGTGATTATGCTTTGCAACCTGCATTTGATTCATCTGTAACGTAGTAACCGCTGTTAATACTAACATAAGAGGTGGACAATTCTGTGAAGATTGCTTGAATGATAAACAAAATATAATAATCATCTAAGCGATGACATCGCAGCGCTTTTTTGGTACAATTATTGGGCTGATTTCAGCAATTCAATGCAGAGGAGGATGGCTCCATGAGAATGGATAAAAATCAAAAAATAGAAGTATCCATCATCGGACTAATGCTGGTTGCGGTATCGCTTTCGGTGCTGGCAATTGCGACAGACAGACTTGTAAAGTCAATAACGACTTATGAGCGCATGTCGGGCACTGGTGACTACAGCATAGACGAGGGTGAGTTTTCACTGATTTAGCAAGATAATTACAAGATGCTCTCATTTGAGCGGGAAGGTATTTTAATGGATAAACAGACTTATTACATCACAACACCGATTTATTATCCGAGCTCGAATCTTCATATCGGGCATACTTACTGCACGGTCATGGCTGACGCTATGGCTCGCTTTAAGAGGCTTCAGGGGTATGACGTTATGTTCCTGACGGGCACGGATGAGCACGGACAGAAGATACAGACCAAGGCAGACGAGACCGGCGTTACTCCTCAGGAGTACGTAGACGAGATCGTAGCAGGTATCAAGGACCTCTGGGCCACTATGGAGATTTCGTATGACGACTTCATCAGAACTACTGAGGACAGACATATGAAGAGCGTCCAGCAGATTTGGCAGAGGATGTATGACAAGGGAGATATCTACAAAGGAGCGTACGAGGGATGGTATTGCACACCTTGCGAGTCTTTCTGGACAGAGAGCCAGCTCGAGGACGGCAAATGCCCTGACTGCGGCAGACCTGTAGAGAAGGCCAGCGAGGAGGCTTACTTCTTCAAGCTCTCCAATTATGCGAACGATATCCTTAAACTCTACGACGAACATCCTGAGTTCCTGGAGCCTGAGACCAGAAGGAATGAAATGAAGAGCTTCATCGAGCAGGGACTCGAGGACCTTTGCGTATCGAGATGCACCTTTGACTGGGGTATTCCGGTACCGGGAGATCCTAAGCATGTAATGTACGTATGGGTGGATGCGCTTTCAAACTACATCACAGCTCTCGGATGGCCGGACAGCCCCGAGAAATACGATAAGTATTGGCCTGCAGACGTACATCTCGTAGGTAAGGAAATCGTCAGATTCCATTCGATTATATGGCCTGCGATGCTGATGAGCGCTGACCTGCCGCTTCCTAAACAGGTAAGAGGGCACGGATGGTTATTGCTCGGAGGAGAGAAGGTCAGCAAATCCAAGGCAGCCAAGGGCGCAGATGTAATTGACCCGGTAATTCTGATAGAGCGCTACGGAATCGACGCGCTCAAATACTTCCTGCTGAGAGAGTACACATTCGGACAGGACGGAAGCTTTACGAACGAGGTAATGCTCAAGAGGATGAATTTCGATCTGGCCAACGACCTCGGAAATCTGCTCTCGAGAACTGTGTCAATGATACAGAAATACTGCGGAGGAGCGGTACCTGCCGCTGAGACCAAGGACGCTCTCGACGAAGAAATTATAAATATGGCGATTGCCGTTGCCGACAAGGTAAGTGCGCACATGGATGAGTTCAAATTCAACAATGCTCTCGAGGAGATTTGGGCGCTGATTGCAAGAGCCAACAAATATATTGATGAGAAGGAGCCATGGGTGCTCGCCAAGGACGAGGCCAGGAAAGCTGAGCTCGATACCGTCATGAGGAATCTCGCGGAGGTGCTCAGAATTGTATCCGTCCTGATAGTGCCTTTCATGCATACGACTTCGGAGCGCATGAGGGTGCAGCTCGGACTTAGTGGCAGCGAGGCTGTGTGGAAGGACGCTTACGAGTTCTACATGATGGACGGCTGCACGGTGGAGAAGGGCGACATGCTCTTCCCGAGACTCGACATCGACAAGGAACTTGAGGAGCTTTGGACAATCGGAGCGGGAAATGCTGTTTGATGCACACACTCATATGAATTTCGAAAAGTACAGTGAAGAAGAAAGGCGAACTTTGGCATCTGAGATAGGAGAGTCCGAGCTCGCCTATCTTATTGATGCTGCTTATGATGTGGCATCGGCCGAGCAGGCGATTAAAGACGCTGAGGATTATGCCTGGTGCTATGCGGCGGTCGGACTTCATCCGGACCAGGCGCCGAAATACAAAGCGGCGGCCACTGCTGCGGAGGCATCGAGGATGATGGATGAGGATATCGAAAAGATAAAGGTGCTCGCTGCTCATCCCAAGGCTGTAGCCATAGGGGAGATTGGCCTCGACTATCACTACGGGAATGACGATCACGAAGAGCAGCAGGAGCTATTCAGGAAGCAGATCAGGCTGGCCAATGAGCTTAGGATGCCTATTATGATACATTCTCGGGACGCTCATCAGCTGACCATGGACATACTAAAGGAAGAGGGGGCTTTCTCTGAGGAGAGGAAGTCTTGGTTCCCGGGGAGGCCCGCGGCCGATGGTGGAGAAGAGCCTGATGCCAGGGTGCAGCTTCATTGCTTCTCCGGCTCGGCTGAGCTTGCGGCCGAGTATGTCAAGCTCGGAGCGAGCGTCTCGCTCGGCGGGCCGATAACATTTAAAAATGGTAAAAAGGCGGCAGAGGTGGCTCGGCAGATACCTCTCAGGTATCTGTTGTCCGAAACGGACGCGCCATACCTGGCGCCCGAGCCATTTCGCGGCCGCCCGAATAAACCGACATATATCGAGCACGTAGTGAGGCGCATGGCGCTGCTCAAAGGTCTCAGCTACGAGGAGACTGCCGCCGCACTCTGCGAAAACGGAAAGCGATTCTTCAACTTATGAAAAGAAATATTGTAATTGACAGCATTATAGACAGCGAACTTTTGGAAGAGGGAGCGGTGATAATTCTGGGGTTCTCGGGAGGCCCGGATTCACTCTGCCTTTTGCATGCTCTGAATGAAATAAGATATGCTCTCAACTTTGAGATAGTGCCGGTACATGTTAATCATCATTTGAGACCTGAGTCCGATGCGGAGGCAGAGCATGCGGAAGAGATATGCGAACGTATGGATCTTGATTGCCGTGTATATGACGCGAACTGCGCTGAGGTAGCGGAGGAGCTAGGCATCGGAACCGAGGAAGCCGGCAGGAACATACGCTATCAGATATTCGATGATGTAGCGGATGAGCTCATCGATGAGGGCAAATCCTTTGACAAAATCGTAATTGCGCTTGCACACAATGCGGACGATCAATGCGAGACTGTGCTTTTCAGGCTGCTTAGAGGAACAGGGCCTCACGGATTGGCGGGAATTCCGGCTTACAGAAGGTCAGCCTCAGGCCATCCTATAGTCAGGCCGCTTCTTGGAGTGGAGAGAAAAGACATAGAGGAATATATCAAGGTCAATAAACTTAGACCTAATATAGATAAGACAAATAAAGAGAATAACTACGCCCGCAACAGAATTCGAAATGAGCTCATACCTTATCTGGAGGAGAACTACAATCCGAGAATAAGGGAGACTCTACGGAGGTTTGCAGCGACTGCCAATATGGACGATGCACTGCTTAGGGAGATTGCCTTCAATGAATATACGGAATGCATGGAGGTAGATGGTGACAGCAAGAGGGCGATTATGAACCTCTCGACGATCAGAGATAATCCGCCTGCGATTAACAGCAGAGTGGTATCGCTGGTGTTTGAGCTCTTGGAACTCGAGAATTTGGTAAGCTACGAGAACGTAATTGATGTCCTTGAGCTTATATACAGCGATAAGCCATCGGCCGGAATTGATTTACCTCTGGGGCTCAGGGCGCATAGAGAATATGACAAGCTTGTCTTCTCAACAGGTGAGGAGGCTTATGTGCCCGACGAGAGAATAGGCATATATCCGCACCTACTGATGATTAAGGATTTCAATCCGGATGAGGAATTGCCATATGCAGCATTCGACTTCGACCTGTTTGATAAAGAGCACCCCGGTATGGTAGGGGATATTATCCTCAGAACCAGAGAGGAAGGAGATTACCTGCCGATTAAGGGAGGCAGCAAAAAAATCCAGGATTTACTGGTGGACTCCAAGGTTAAAAAGAACGCAAGAGACAGCATTCAGATGGTATGCATAGGGAGCGAAGTGATGTGGGTGCTGCCGAATCCGGAGTTCTCGGGATTAGCGGAGAAAACCAAAGGGAAATTCTCATCTAAATATGCGATTTCCGATGCAACAGAGAGGGTTCTTTACATTGAAATCGTAGACTCGCTGTGATAAAATTTGTGTTCGGGACACAAAAAAGAGATTAATTGTCGATGAAAGGAATAAAGAATTGAACAACAACGGACGCGGAAGACGTTCTACCATAGGAACGTATCTGATAATAGCGCTTATAGCACTGATGCTTTCGGGAGTTATACGTGCGATGACCCCTGATGCGAATTCAAAGGAAGTTAAATTCTCTGAGTTTTCTCAGCACCTCGAAAAAGGTGAGTTCAAGAGCATCAACATAACCGAGAGAAAACTGACAGGTACAAAGAAGACCGACGAAATTGAGTACACTTATGCTCCGTCAGGTCTTGAGATTAATTGGCTTGAAGAGAAGATACTCTTCCCTATGTTGGAAGAGAAAAAGATAGAGCTCGACAGCAAGCCTCCTAAGAGTGAGTATAGTTTGCTGAATATACTGCCTACTCTTTTGATGCTGGCGGCTATGGGCTTCCTCTTCTATTTTATGATGAGCCAAGGCGGGAACAGACAGGCATTCCAGTTCGGAAAGAACAGAGCCAGACTGTATAAGAGTGACGACAAGTCCATTACATTCAAAGATGTCGCGGGACTCGAGGAAGAGAAGGTGGAACTCTCTGAAATCGTTGATTTCCTTAAGAATCCTGCTAAGTACAATAAGCTCGGTGCGAGAATCCCTAAGGGCGTATTGCTCGTGGGTCAGCCGGGTACTGGTAAGACTTATATTTCCAAGGCAACGGCCGGAGAGGCCGGCGTGCCTTTCTTTACTATTTCCGGATCCGATTTCGTAGAGATGTTCGTAGGTGTGGGAGCTTCCAGAGTAAGGGACCTCTTCGGAGAAGCCAAGAGAAATGCTCCGTGCATAGTGTTCATCGATGAGATAGATGCAGTAGGAAGACGCAGAGGCGCAGGCCTTGGCGGCGGCAATGACGAGAGGGAGCAAACCCTCAACCAGCTCCTCGTTGAGATGGACGGTTTCGATGCAAATCTCGGAATTATCATATTGGCTGCAACCAACAGACCAGACGTACTCGACCCGGCACTCCTTAGACCGGGCAGATTCGACAGACAGGTCGTAATCGGAATGCCGGATATCAAGGGCAGAGAGGAAATCTTCAAACTGTACACCAAGAACAAGCCTCTTGATGATGACGTATCACCTGAGATACTCGCAAAGAGAACTCCGGGATTCTCACCTGCAGACATAGAGAACCTCATAAACGAGGCCGCTCTTCTGACAGCGAGAAGAAACGGCACCAAGATAAGGATGGATGAAATCGAAGAGGCTACGACCAAAGTAATGGCCGGGCCGCAAAAGAAATCCAGAGTTATCTCAGAGGCAGAGAAAAAGCTCACGGCATATCACGAGGCGGGCCACGCCATAGTAATGAGGGCTACACCGGATGCAGACCCGGTGCACCAGATTACCATCATACCGAGGGGAATGGCAGGAGGCTTCACAATGTGGCTGCCTGAAGAGGATAGGTTCTTTGAGACCAGAGGTCATATGGTAAATACAATTAAGCACCTGCTCGGAGGACGTGTCGCAGAGGAGCTCAAACTCGAAGATATCTCGACCGGCGCGAGCAACGACCTCGAAAGAGCTACGGCTATCGCCCGTGAGATGATAACCAGATACGGATTTAGCGAGAAACTCGGACCGGTGTCATTCAGCTCCAACGATGAAGTATTCCTCGGAAGGGACTTCTCCACTCGTCAGAATTATTCAGACGAGATTGCGGCAGAAGTAGACCGCGAGATCAGAAGGATGCTCGAGGAATGCTATGCGGAGACCAAGAAGATTCTCCAGGACAATGACGAGGCGTTTGAGAGAGTGGCACAGGCGCTGCTCCTCGTTGAGACACTCGATGGCGATCAGTTCGAAAGACTATTCACGGGAGAGGCAGATCCTGAGACCATCAAAGAAGAAGTCGACAGTGAGAACAAGAGGATTGCCCGCATGAACAAGAAGGAGGCGGCAGAGACTGCCAAGTTCATTGAAGAGGAAGAGAAGAAGGACATGCTTGATAAGATGGACAATCTTCCGGAAGAAAAGGGGATGGGCATAGACATAAAAGTGAATGTTAAAGACGACGAGCCAAAAGACGCGGAGTAAGACATGAAAATTACAGTAAAAGATTGCTTAAAACTGGATGCTTTCAGAGGGAGCACAGTGCTTTGCTGCAAAGATGACACAGGCAGGAGAGTGCGCTCGGTTTCCGTGCTTGACGAAGCCAATATCGACATGGGTGTCGAGAGAAACGGCGTCAGAGAGCAGATGGTAATTACGCATTTTTGGACCAGCAAGGACAATATCGATGCGCAGGTAAAAGCCGTAACTGAACTCGGCGATAAAGGCATCAGTGCTCTGGTAATCTATTTGAACGACGAGGGAGTCAGGAAGGTAGATGGCGCGGTGATTAAAGCTGCGGAGGAAGTTGCGCTTCCTATTATCGCAATTCAGGATACGGGCAAAGTCACCTATTCCATGCTCATCGAGGAAGTATTGGATAAGATACTCTACGGCGAGAACTACAGCGACAACATCCTTAACAACACTATCTATCATCTGCTCAACTTCGAAAAGCACAGCAATTTCCCTGCTGCGCTCAGAGAGGCTGCGCTGTTCAACAAATACCAGGTAGTGCTTATGACCGAGGAGTTCAACACCATACTCACAGTCGAGACCAGGCACCTGGTCAAGATTGAGGATGCGGTGTCTGCGGCCAGAAAAGAAGACGCTTTTTCAACCACGGGATATACGAGAGTGGATATAGAAGGCGTCATAACATACTGGGGATATATCAATATCAAAGACCAGAAGTACATACTCGTCATAGTGGATAATGAAGACGAATACTCGGGCGCCGAGATGACCAAATTAGCCCAGACTATCGAGCTGGCAATCGGCATGTGGAAGTATACTCCCGAGAGAGATTCAAGGGCGGAGTTCATCAAATCCGCTGTCAGGGGAGATATATCTTTCTGTCTGACTCTCCTGGATGAATCCGCGCTTCGCGGAATGCAGTTCAGCAGCGCCTTTTGCATAAAGAACGGAGATCAAAACGAAGTAACTGAGATCCTGTCCAAGTGTAAGAAGGATCACGACTTCGGACTTCTGACTACGAGCGAAGGCGATGAGATGTACGGACTTGTATATACGGAAGCAGGCACAGCTCGTGGCATCGAGGTTAAAAATGCCTGTCTCGAAATGTTCGACAAACTCAAGAGCGGTCACAAGGAAACCAGATTGCTGCACGTCACGGGACTTGAGACTCTCGAGGCTGCAGTGGACGGATTTAAGATGATAAATCGCACGGGCAGATATATGGAGAAGGTATTCCCGTTTAAGAGAGTGTTCTCCAAGTACGAGATGTCAATGGTAAGTGACTGCGTATACATGAATTCGGCAGCACCCGCACTTCGCAAGATGTACCTCGACCTGCTCGAGCCTTTCGAGAGAGAGGTAAGTCCTAACAAAGGAAAACTCCTGCTCGAGACGCTGTCTACATTCGTACTTGATGCGGGCATGAACAGCAATAAAACAGCTGAGTTTATGACTATTCATAACAATACTGTCCAGTATAGGCTAAGGAAGGCTAACGATATACTCGGTGCTGAGATGACAGCTAACAGAGTTATACCGGGCCTTACTATGGCGCTTGCACTCAAGAGACTGGAGGAGGATTAAAATGCTTCTGGCCATAGATGTAGGAAACAGCAATATAGTCCTCGGAGTTTTCGACGGCAGCACTCTGGTGGAGAGCTGGAGACTTGCCACGGATAACAAAAGATCTGCGGACGAGTACGGCACCATTATAGATTCGATGTTCAGGCATCAAGACATAAAGGCCTCGGATATAGACGATATAATTATCGCTTCCGTCGTTCCGTCACTGCTATTTACTCTTGAGCATATGAGCCTCAAATATTTCAACAAGAATCCTATAGTCATCGAAACCGGGATCAAGACAGGGCTCAAGATAAAATATGACGATCCGCGCCAGGTGGGAGCGGACCGTATAGTAAATGCCGTTGCTGCGCATAACAGATACGGCGGACACATCATAGTAATAGATTTCGGGACTGCAACGACGCTGACATGCGTGACGGGAAACGGAGACTTCCTCGGCGGCGCTATCGCCCCGGGCCTCAAGACTCAGGCAGCAGCTCTCTTTGAGCACACAGCCAAGCTCCCTAATGTAGACCTCGAGATACCGGGTAAATACATCTGCAAGAATACATCCGAAGCCATGCAGTCAGGACTCATATACGGACATATGGGATTCATCGAGCATATGGTGCGAGGCATCAAGAAAGAGATGGCTGAGCAGCTAGAATGCAAGGAAGATGAGATAAAAGTCGTAGCTACCGGAGGAATGGCCACTATGGTGGAAAGCGGAGTTGATTGCATAGACGTGCTCGACAGAAGGCTTACTCTGGACGGACTGCAGATGCTGTATGAAAAGAACAGAGGACTCATCAAGAAGAGAGTTCTGCAGGATTGATGGATAATAAAGAGATAAGGATAGGAAGCCTAGTGCTGAAATCGCCTTGGATACTCGCTCCCATGGCGGGTATATGCGATGCGGTTATGAGGCAGCTTTGCGAGGAGCAGGGCGCGGCGATGACATGCACTGAGATGGTAAGCGCCAAAGGTCTTCACTACGACGGACGCAAGACGGAAAAACTCACATATATACCGGATGGCGCAGGCCCTACATCACTTCAGATATTCGGAAGCGAACCGGATATAATGGCCGAAGCAGCAGAGAGACTCGACTCTTTGGGCAATGCCGTGCTGGATATCAATATGGGTTGCCCGGTGCCTAAGGTCGTGAGAAACGGAGAGGGCTCAGCTCTTATGATGAAGCCTGAGCTTGTCCATGACATAGTCAAGGCTGTGGCGGTGCATTCATCCAAGCCCGTGACTGCCAAGATAAGAAAAGGCTTTACAAATGAGAATCCAAATGCCGTGGAAGTCGCAAAGGCCATAGAGGAAGCGGGAGCAGCTGCGGTAGCTATTCACGGAAGGACCAGGCCTGAGTACTACAGCGGAAGAGTGGACCGGGATATCATAAGGCAGGTAAAAGAAGCGGTCGGCATACCGGTGATTGCAAGCGGTGATGTGACGGACGCCGCATCGGGCCTGTCGATGATGGAGGAGACAGGCTGCGACATGGTTATGATAGGTCGCGGAGCTCTCGGTAATCCATGGCTCTTCAGAGAGCTGGATGCGGCGTATAGAGGATGCGAAATTCCTGAGCCTCCGGGCGTACAGGAAAAGATAGACATGATGATACGCCATCTCGACATGCTGGCGGCTCTCAAAGGAGAGAGCACTGCCGTCAAGGAATTCAGGAAGTTCATAGCCTGGTATACTAAAGGCATCAGAGGTTCGGCAAATCTAAGAAGAGCCTCCAACGATATAACGGATATAGAGATCATGAAGGAAACTCTCAGGAGAGAATTGCAACTTGAGACGGAATAGATTAAGCGAACATAACAGAATAAAAATGCTTAAGACAGCTGCACTTGCGGCTGCATTATTCGTGTCTCTAATGCTTAATTCCTGCACCACATATAACAGCTTCAAGACGACCTTCCTCGATCCGATTACCGATGAGGGAGAGCAGACCATAATAATCGGCGTGCTGGAGCCGCAGACAGGAAGAAATGCAGAGAAGGGCAAGGCCGAGCTTAAAGGCATAGAACTCGCCAACAGCATATACAGCAATGTCGACGGATACAAAGTTGTGCTCTCCAAGGTCGATACCCAGTCAAGTGTCAGCGCGACTGAGACGGCAATCAACGGCCTTGTGGGCATGAAACCCATTGCGATAATCGGAGCTGCCGGAGAGGCTACGTCTCTCGCTGCTTCGTCTGCAATAGAGGAAAACACCATTCCTACCATTACGCCGTCGGCTACAAATCCTCTGATAACTCAAGGGAATCCATACTATTTCAGAGCCTCCCTCACGGAGTCTCAGATGGGAATAGGACTTGCAGAATATGCCGCCCAAGAACTGGATTCGGACAGGATAGGAATAGTAAGCCTCAAAAATGACAGCAGCGTGGCTGCCATGCTTGAAGGCTTTGAGAACAAGGTTAAAGATATAAAAGGACGCAGAAGCGGAGCCATCGTATATCAATCGGAAACCTCCGCAACGGAAGAAGAGATAAAAACAGAGCTCTCGAAAATGAAAAACAGAGCCATCGATGTATGTCTCATGCCTATGCCTACCGCAGAAATGGATGCTTTCTTTACCGTGGCTGAGGAGCAGGGTATGACCAATATCACATTCCTGGGGACAAGAGCCTGGGGAGAAGCGGATTTCATACAAATGATGGAGAAACATCCTAACATAAAAATAGTATTCCCGTATGAAACAGTATTGTCCGGGACGGATGCTCTGTCGGACTCTATAACGGAAGAGGCACAGAGATTCCAGATAGAATATGCAAACAGATACGGCGCAGACGATGTGCCTACGTACAATGCGGCCCTTGGATATGATTCATATCTCATACTCATAAATGCGATTCACAATGCCAAGACTCACGAGGGAAAGGACGTCAGAGATGCTCTCTTCGAATTAAGCGAGCTTAAGTGCTCCACGGGAACATTCTCATTTGACGGTACGGGCAATGTAGTAAGATCCGTAACCCTGTCGACTCTAAAGGACGGCAAACCCGTAAACGAGTACGTGAGCGAGAGCGAGGCCAAGAGCACGCGTTTCGAAAACGTAGAGAATCAGCAGGAAGAGGTAATAGAAGAAGAACATGAACAGGCGCAGAATGAAGCGCAAGAGATAGAGGAAGACGAAGAAGATCAGGAACAAGAGGAAGACTAGCATGGGATATCTCGATAGACTGGATAGCTATAAAGATGAAATGATAAAGACTCTCGCTGAGTCGGTGTCAAAAGCGAGTGTCAACTCAGATGCAGTAAAGACACAGGAGGGAGAGCTGCTTCCTTTCGGCCGTGGAGTTCATGATGCTCTGATTCACATGCTTGAGACCGGCCGCGAGATGGGTTTCGAGACAGTAAATGACGACAATTACGCAGGACATATAGAATATGCGCCTGCAGAATATGATAAAGACACAGGATACTTCGGAATAGTAGGTCACCTGGACGTAGTTCCGGTGGGACCGGGCTGGGACGGAGATCCATTCGTTATGAGAAATGACGGAGAATTCCTCTACGGCAGAGGAACTTCCGATGACAAAGGTCCTGTGGTTGCGGCTCTTTATGCACTAAAGGCTTTTAAAGAAGAGGGCATGGAGCCCAAGATGCCTATAAGACTTGTGCTCGGACTTGATGAAGAGACAGGTGATATAAGCGCCAATCATTACACAGAGAACCAAGGACATCCTGTGATGGGATTTACTCCTGACGCGGATTTCCCGCTCGTACACGGAGAGCTCGGGATATTGACTTTCGATATGGCTCAGAAGTTCTCATCCAAACCTGCAAAGGAAGAGCTCAGGCTTACCAAACTCGAAGCAGGAGTAGCTCATAATGCAGTTCCCGAGAAGGCTAAGGCTGTAATTGCAGGAGATAAAGCCAACTTCGATGAGATTGCAGATAAGGTTAAGACATATGCTGATGAGAGCGGATATGAGATAACGAGCAAGAGGCAGGGTGCGTCCCTTGTCGTGGAAGCAACGGGAAAGGCAGCGCATGGCGCACATCCTGAGCTGGGGCTTAATGCAGCGAGTATATTGTTTGAATTCCTCGGAAGAATCGGATTCGCCAACGAAGAATTAAATGATTTCATCGCATTCTATAATGAACATATAGGCTTCGACCTGCACGGTGAGAGGATAGGCTGCGACTTCGAAGATGAAGTGTCGGGCCCTCTGATCTTCAATGTGGGCATGGCTAATATCAGCGAGGAAATCGCCAATCTTACAATATGCATCAGATATCCGGTCAGTTGCACATCAGAGCTGGTGCTCGGTGGTATTCAGCACACTCTCGAGGGCAAATCCGTAGGGATAGTTACCAGGGTTGAGCAGAGCCCGATATATATGGAGCTCGAAGACGAGATGCCGTCGGCATTTCTCAAGGCTTATATCGATGAGACAGGCGATGACAAGACCAAACCACTCGTTATCGGTGGCGGCACATATGCCAAAATGTTCAATAATATACTCGCGTTCGGAGGACAGTTCCCGAGCGACGAAAACACAATGCATCAGGCAAACGAGAAATTCAGCATAGACTCATTCATGAAGATGGCGCGCATCTATGCAAAGGCAATTTACTCGCTTTGCTTTGAATAAACAGCCGTTAATCGGCAAATCAACTAAATCTGTTTCAGGGCGTGGTGAAAGTCCACACCGGCGGTGATCGCTATGCGTAAGTCCGCGAGCCATGTGGCCGAACCTGTGAGATTCAGGTACCGACGGTATAGTCCGGATGAAAGAAACACAGCTATATGCTGAATGTGGCCTTGAGTAATTCAAGGTCATTATTAATGCCTAACAGATTCCACCGTTCATAAGAAAAGGAGGAATATGTTATGAACACAAGCAATTCAACAATCAAACTTGCAAAACTCGCAATGATGACAGCGATATCCCTCGTGCTCGTCATGTTGATAAGGATACCTTTTCCGCTGGCGTCCTTCCTGGTATATGATCCTGCGGATATTCCGATCTACATCACGGCGTTTGCCTTCGGCCCTGTAGAAGGGCTACTGGTAACCTTCATTGTATGTATAATACAGGCCGTGATGCTGGGAGGAGACCTGTTCTACGGATTCATAATGCATTTCGTGGCTACGGGCATAGTGGCAGTGGCAATCGGTATAATGTATAAAAAGAATAAAAGCAGGAGGACTGCCGTAATAGCTCTTGCTATAGGAGTGACGCTTACTACGGCGGTAATGTGCGTAATGAACCTGATCGTGACGCCACACTATATGGGCGCACCGGTCTCTGTGGTAATTGCCATGCTTCCTACGGCAATCATTCCGTTTAACCTATTGAAAGCAGGCGTCAATTCGCTCATTACATTCCTTGTATATAAGCATATTTCGAGATTCTTGCACGATAATCAATAATGAAAGAAATAAGCGGAGCACTAAGACAACTTAAAAATAAGGAAGACACAAGGAAACTGGGACATGAGATCGCAAATGCTCTTGAGCCCGGAGATATTGTGGCGCTTATCGGAGACCTGGGCACAGGCAAGACCGCGCTTACCGGATATATCGCGGAAGGGCTTGGAATCAAGGAGAAGGTGATAAGCCCGACATTCACAATAGTGAAGCTCTACGAGAGCGGCAGAGTCCCACTTGCGCATTTTGATGTCTACAGACTATCCGGAAGCGAAGAACTTTGGGACGCCGGAGCAGATGATATAATCGGAGGGCGACATGCCTCGGTGATAGAGTGGGCGGATATAGTTGCCGATGCTTTGCCGTCGGATGCTCTCTTGGTGCACCTTAGATATGGGGATAACGAAGACGAGAGGATCGCAGAGATATTATGAAGATACTTGCAATAGAAACTACGGGTAAATACGGATCGGCCGCTCTTATCAATGATGAGGGCATGGTTTATGCCGCGGAGTCTCATGACGGAAATGATCATCTCAGGGAGCTGATTGCCACCATAGATAAGACATTGGAGGAGGCCGGAACAGCGAAGGAGGAGCTGACCCATGTGGCGGCGTCTGTAGGACCGGGTTCTTTTACCGGAATCAGAATAGGAGTTACCGCAGCCAGGACTTTCTCCCAGATGCTGGGGATTCCGTGCATAGGAGTCTCATCTTTAAAGGGCATGGCACTCAGGACACTGTCTGATGCGGGAGATAAGGGGTGTCAGATCGTGTGCGCCATCATAAACGCCAGGCGCCATCAGGTATATGCGGGCGCATGGACTCTTACGGAGAGCGGCGTAACTGAGCTGCTCGAAGAAAGACAATATATGATAGAAGAAATAACTGAGCTCCTTAAAAATAAAGGTAAAGTATATTTCACGGGAGACGGAATCGACGCTTATGAGGAGATCATAAAAGAGGCATTCGAAGGGGCGGATTACGAAATAGCTCCGGAGGAACTCAGATACCAGCACGCTGAGAGTGTGGCGGGACTTGCGCTCCTGCTTGCGGCAGCAGATAAGACCTGCTCTTATGATGAACTTCTCCCTGAATACATGAGGCTTGCCGAGGCGGAGCAGAGGCTAAAAGAAGGCACTTTAAGCGATAAGATTTCTAAACTTTCAGGTAATTAATATGGATAATAAAGAACTTGTGATAAGACAGGCTAAGCTATATGACCTACCCGCGATGAGCAGGATGGAGAGGGAGTCCTTTGATTCATATCAAGGACCCGATGAGCTGAGCAAGGAGCTTGGTAAAAGCGACGGTAGCAATTATCTGGCGGTTGCAGAACTCGCTGATGAAAAGGTCGGTTATGCAAACATCCACATTGTAAGAGGGGAGTCCCAGCTCTATGCAATTGCCATCGACTCGAGATTCAGAGGGCAGGGAATAGGAGAAATCCTGCTGAGCCACATGATAGATAAAAGCCGTGAGCTCGGCTGCAGCATTATGACTCTTGAAGTCAGAGAAGGTAATACAGCTGCTATCGAGCTCTATAAGAAGATGGGATTTACAGAAGTCGGACGCCGCAAGGGCTATTATAAAAAAGAGCGAGAGGATGCCATACTGATGGATAAGGAGCTCGCATCTATCGAGATAAATCTCAGCGTGGAATAGTAGTATGAAAGACGGAAAATTCTTAACACTTGGAATAGAGACGAGCTGCGATGAGACGGCCGCATCGGTTGTGGCGGACGGACGCTTTGTGATGAGCAATGTCATAAGCTCGCAGATAGATATACATACTCAGTACTGAGGAGTTGTGCCTGAGTTTGCCTCGAGGAAACACCTCGAACGCATTAATGATGTAATCCAAAGGGCCTTGGATGACGCGGGAGTGA
>CACWIO010000019.1 GCA_902760855.1 uncultured Eubacteriales bacterium | reverse complement strand
ATTGAGCGTGTACGCCTCGTCTATAAAGAGCACTCCACCCATAGCCTCTTCTATCTTTTTCCTGGTCTTGATGGCAGTCTGTCCGACATAGCCTGCGACCAGTCCTGCTCTGTCTGTCTCGACGAGCTGTCCGGTGCTGAGTATGCCTATCTCCTTATAGAGCTTGGCAAGTATCCTGGCGACAGTCGTCTTGCCAGTGCCCGGGTTGCCCGAAAATACGAGGTGAAGAGATACAGGCGCGCTCTTCATGCCCTTCTCCTCTCTCATCTTCCTGACCTTAGCGAGGCTGATGAGCTCTTCCACATCATGCTTTACGGTGGCAAGTCCGATGAGTTCGTTCAGTTCCTCCATGCCGCTCTTCTCAGGCTCTTTAGGCTCTGTTTCCTCCGGTGCCACAGTCTGAACTTCTATCTTTATCTCCTGCTCAGCGCCGGTGGCAAATCCATCATACTGCGATGGTTCTAAGTTCTGCTCTTTATTTGCAGGCCTATTATCCGGAGCCTTCTTCTCGTCTGAGATTTCCAAATCCCCTCCGTAGAAGTCGTTATATATTTGCTTTAAACTGTCTCTCATATAGCTCATATCATTACCCTACTTGCGTGACATTTCCTTTGATCTTTCGATGGCGGCCTCTGCGCCGCTCTTTGTTATATCCTCGAATCCCAATTCCTTTAACTTTGTGACCGCTTCTATAGTCGTGCCTCCCGGAGTGCAAACCTTATCGCAAAGTGCGGAAGGCTCTTCGTCCGATGAGAGCACCATCTGCGCCGCTCCCTTTACAGCCTGAGCCGCGAACTCTCTGCTAGTCTTAGGATCGAGCCCCGCATCGACGCCGGCCTTTATCAAAGCATCAATATACATATATGTATAGGCCGGGCTGCTGCCACTGACTCCGATTACCGCAGAGATTAAATCTTCTGTGACTTCCCCTGTAATGCCGCCAGCCTCAAATACCTTCTTGACAGCCTCGAAGTCCGCATCATTTACATTCTTGTTTCTGACCATTGCAGTCACTCCGAGTCCGTGCATTATCGGGGTGTTAGGCATGGTGCGTATTATCTTTGCATCGTTTCCGAGATGGCTCTCAAGATATTCGATAGTAATGCCTGCAGCAATGGACACAAACAGCTTATCCGCTGTAAAGCTCTTTGCAATCTCCGGCATCACATCCGCGAAATGCTTTGGCTCTACGCAGAGGAAGATAACATCCGCAGCCTTAACGAGCTCCTCGGTTCCGTCCTCCACAGTAGCATTGCACTCCCCCGCGACCGTCTCTGCCTTTTCCGGACTTCGGTTGAACAATAAAAGTCCATCGCCGCAAGCAGTCGCTGCATCCGCATAGCCTCTTATGATGGCAGATCCCATATTCCCAATTCCAATAAAACCTATCTTCATCTGATCACCTATCTGAACGCAGCTTTCTTTCCGTAAAAAATCGTACCGGTCTCCTCGCCGCTCATCGCCTTGATGAGTACATCTTTTTTCTTTCCGCAAAGGAGCACCGCCGGTATGGAATACTCTCCGACCTTGCGAGCCGCCTCTATCTTAGTGACGACACCGCCCGTACCGAAGCTGCTCGATCCCTTCACATCGATGCCGCTCAGAAGCTCATCTATATCCTCGACTTCCTCGATCATCTTGGCATCTTTATTGGCCGTTGGATCTTTATCGTATATGCCCTCGATATTACTGAGGAACACAAGGCAATCCGCATCCCAAAGCGTAGCTACGAGAGCCGAAAGAGAGTCGTTGTCTCCGATCTTAATCTCGTCTACCGCAACGCTGTCGTTTTCGTTAATGATAGGAATCACGCCCTCATCCTCGAGAGTGTAAATGGTATTTCTGATATGAAGAGTCCTGTCCGCATCTGAGAAGTCCTCTTTGGTCAGGAGCATCTGAGCCACGTGCCTGCCGTACTCCGCGAAGCACTCCTTGTATCCCATCATAAGCTCTACCTGCCCGATTGCGCAGAGAGCCTGCTTGTAGTTGATGTCTTTCCTGCGCGCCCACTTCTTAATAGTAGCCATTCCGCATGCGCCCGCGCCCGAGCTGACTATGAGGACTTTCTTACCGTCTTCCACCAGATGCATGACCTGACCGACTATATTCTTCATATTGTCCAGATTGATATAGCCCTCGTCGTCAGACAACACGTTGCTGCCGATTTTTACAACTACTTTATTGCTCTTTTTTAAAACTTCTCCGATTGCGCTCATAATATCTCTTCCCTTATGCATATCTGTGGCCATTGCCTGCGGCCACGTCTTACTAATTCCAGAGCCAATTCTACCACAATTTGTGGTACTATCATATATAACTGTTGACAATAAACTAATAAGAGAAAGGCTTGTGACATGGACTACAAAGCAGCCACCAGAGAAATGAAGGCAGACAGCTACAAAATGGCATCGCTTCCTGCAGAAGTGAGAGACGGCGCTCTTCGCGCTATCGCCGCTGCACTCGAAAAGAATAAGGCTGAGATATTTACGGCAAACGAAGCAGACAGAGCTGCAGGATCCGCTCTTCCTGCGCCAATTCTCGCTCGCCTCAAGTTCGATGAGCACAAGTTGGCAGACTGCATCAAAGGCATTAACGACCTAATCGCAATGCCCGACCCTCTCTTTCAGAAGCAGCTCATACGCGAGCTCGATGATGGCCTGACTCTGGTCAGGAGCAGCTGCCCTATAGGCGTCATCGGCGTCATATTCGAGTCGAGACCTGACGCACTAGTCCAGATTTCTGCGCTTTGCATCAAGAGCGGCAACTCCGTAATCCTCAAAGGCGGAAGCGAAGCCGCAAAGAGCAACCGTACGCTCTTCGACGTGATATACAAAGCCGGCATAGAGGCAGGTCTTCCTGAGGGATTTGCCATGCTGGTCGAGGACAGAGCTGGCGTCGCCGAGCTTCTCTCCTGTCACGATTCAGTAGATCTCATCATTCCGAGAGGCTCCAACGAGTTCGTTCAGCACATTATGTCTAATACCAAGATTCCTGTCATGGGTCACGCTGACGGCATATGCACTATCTACGTGGATAAGGAGGCCGCTGTGGACAAGGCCGCAAGGATCATAGCGGATGCCAAGGAGCAGTACGTCTCCGCCTGCAATGCGACCGAGATGCTTTTGGTTCATAAGGATATAGACAAGGACGCGCTGATTGAAAAAGTGAAGGCCAACGCAGAGCACGATATTAAAGTGAATATCGATGGCGAGTACAAAGAATACCTCGACTACGAGATGAGCGTTCGCGAGGTATCCGATGTAGATGAAGCCATCGCACTTATCAACAGAAACGGCTCGCACCACACAGACGCCATTATTACCGAGAATAAAAAAACCGCAGAGCATTTCATGGACATGGTCGACTCTGCGGGTGTTTATCATAATTGTTCTACGAGATTTGCCGATGGCTACCGCTATGGTTTCGGCGCGGAAGTCGGCATCAGCACGGGTAAGATTCATGCCAGAGGCCCGGTCGGGCTCGAAGGCCTCGTGACCTATAAGTACAAACTCTACGGCTCAGACCACATAGTCGGCGACTACGCCTCCGGCGCCAGGAGCTTTAACTTCAAAGATCTCTAGTTGATACTGTTGTAAATCTTGGAGACGCTCTCGCGGTTGCCTCCGATGAAGACGACAGCGGCAACGAGGCAGAGCAGCATGGCAGCCATTACGATGCTCCTCTCAGGCATGACCTGGCTGAGCAATCCTGCGGCCATCTCTCCTACCAGCGATCCCAGCATAGAGATCATACTGAAGGCGCCGTTGAAGCGGCCCTTCTTTTCATCGGGCACATAGCTCTGGGTAGCGGAGATTCTTATAGTAAAGCTGGTGATTCCGCCAAATCCGACTATGGTACACATCAGCATCATGATAGGTATAGGCGTGAACAGATAAAAAGCCTCTAAAAGATTAATCGTTATGTATACAGCAAGCGCTATATCATACCGCCACTTGGCCGGTATGGTTTTTTTATAGTGAATCATGCCGCCTATTGCTCTTGCGGCAATCGAGCAACCCCAAACCATCATGTACACGAACTCGCCGTTATCGTAATTATTCTTAAAATACGGGAGCGTTATGACAGTCGAAACTCCCTCTGTGATCGAAGTGAATCCGAAGTAAATCGCAACAGCCAAAAGCCCGTGTTCGAGTTTCAGATAACGGAAACCCTCCGCCGTATCTATCAGGATCTGTTTGATCTTTCCTGCGCCCTCCGTAGCGCTCGACTTTTGAATCTCTATGTATTCCTCTTCCGACTCTATCTGAGTCTCCAATACTGCAGCTATGAAAAAGCACGCAGCATTGATGCAGAGTATGGGCACCAGTCCGATTGCGCGGTAGAGCAGCGCAGACACAGGAACCATTGCCATTGAAAGAGTCCAAAGCACGCTCTCTATCGAGTAGGCCTTTTGAAAGTATCCTTCCGTAACAAGTAGCGGGTATAGGCTGTCGAAAGCCACCCTGTACGCACTCTGTATGCATCCGATTATGAAACAGTATCCGGCAAACACCGGAAATGAGAACCAGCCCGTCGAAAGCACAATGGCCATTAGCGCATACAGCGCAGCTGCGATGAAGTCGAGTATGTAGATAGTCTTTTTGCGGGATTGCCTGTCAAGAAAAGCGCCCGAGAGTATAGGCACTATGAGCTGAGGAATCGTGTACATAGTGATGTAGATGGCGTAGAGCAGAGTGGATTTTGAGATATCCAAAACCATCAGGCTCATGCCAAATCCGGATATGGAATTGCCCAGCATGGAAATAGCGCTTCCCAGCGTTATTATTGTAAAATCTTTAGTCCAGAGTTTCTTTTGCATATCTGTCTATGCATTATCTAAAATCTCAGTTTAAATCTTTTTTATGAAGCAGCGCCTCCTCTTGTGAGGCTCTATATTAAACATCTTCCACTGGCTGTGCACCTTGTCATTTGTCTCAAGCTGCGGCCCGGTCTCAGCCTGCGTGATTCCGAGTTTAATGCATCCCTTGTAAAGATGCTCCATGATTATGCCGTTCACGCCACTGCCCTGTAGCTCGGGTCTGACAGCTATCAGGAAGAGATCGAGAGTATCATTTTTCTTAAGTGATTTGAGCACTCCCATCCATCCGAACGGAAAGAGGCGCCCCCTGCTCTTTTGCATTGCATTCGCCATCGACGGCGCGCCGACACCGAATCCCATGAGATTGTCGTTGTCATCTACAATCAAGCAGCAGAGATTAGGATCCACAAGCGGCAGGAACTTATTCGTATACTTCTTAACCTGCCTGTCGTTTAACTCGACCACTCCGTAAAGCGGCGCGTAGGCTATATTAACAAGTTCAAACGCCTTCTTGATATACGGCTTGATATCCCTCTTGCTCCTCGACGTCACCTTGCGGTAGCCCGTCCTCCTGAGCATCATATCGGATATCCTCTTAAGTTTCCTGTAAGTCTCTGCATTCTCATCGCCGAGCGGAATCATATGCTCTATCCAGTCGGTATCCTTAGCATAGCCGAGCGCTTCGAGATGCTCTATATAATATGGCGCATTGTAGTAAGTGATGAACATGCTGCGCTTCTCAAAGCCTTCTACCAGCATGCCTTCACGGTCGAGATCGCAGAACCCGAGCGGTCCGTGCACCTCAGTCATGCCCTTCTCACGAGCCCAGTCTTCAACCGTGGCAAACAGCGCCTCGGAAACTTCTCTATCGTCTATGAAGTCGACCTGCGAGAAACGCATCCTCTTCGTGCCCCATTTTTCGTTGGCGGCATGGCTCAGTATAGCGCCTATTCTGCCCACGATCTCATCTCCGCGGTAAGCCAGGAAAGCTCTGGCCTCGCAATACTCAAATGCGGGATTCTTGCTCTCATCCCAATCCTGCATATCGTCTCCGTAAAATGCGGGAACGAAATTAGGATTATCCTTGTAAAGGACATTCGGATAATCAACGAAGAGCTTCCTATCCGCCTTTGTTTTAACTTCTTTAATAATTACTTCTGCCAAGCCTAACTCCGTCTCTATAATAGCTACTGCCGATAAAAAGCCGCTTTTCAGCGGCTTATCTTAAATCTATTTATGTTTTCTCTTCTTGTTCATTGTGATGTGAATCGGAAGCCCTCCTGCCGTGTAAGGCTGGATGGATCCTATGATGAACGGTCTTACATATTTGAGATATTCATCGCTTACGTATGTACCGTCATTTGTAATCCAGTTCAGCGGCACCTTCTTTTCGATGTTTGCCACCTCTGCGATGTCTATCAGGTCATATGTCTCAACATACGGCTCTCTCGAATCAACCTGGATGGTTACCATCTTACCGGTCTCCCCGTTGAACGCAGCCTGTGCTGCGAGATATCCGACGTTATAAGCCTCGTCGGAGTCAACTCTGGATGATACGTGAGCTGCACATCTCTGAAGCGATGAGAACTCGATGTATCTGGACTTAAGTCCCGTCTCCTTCGTCACGATGTTAGCGAGGTATGAAGCTGTTCCGGCAAGCTGCTTATGTCCGAACGCATCCACATGCTCAGATTCACCGCCCTGCTCGCAGATGAATTTGCCGTTCTTGTCGTTGAGTCCCTCGGATACTGCAACTACGACAGACTTCTTGGTCTTTGCAAGTTCCTTGATTCTCTTGATGAAGTCCTTAACGTCGAATGGAACTTCCGGAAGGTAAATCAGATCAGGTCCGGAGCAATCGATGTCTCTTGCAAGCGCAGTGGCAGCCGTGAGCCAACCTGCGTGGCGTCCCATAATCTCAACTATGCAGATAGTCGGCTTGGAAACACCGTAGCTCTCGTTGTCGCGGATGATCTCCTTCATTGAAGTAGCGATGTACTTCGCAGATGAACCATATCCCGGGCAGTGATCCGTCATAGGCAGATCGTTATCGATAGTCTTAGGAATGCCCATGAATTTCTGTTTCTTATTATTCTTGGTTGCGTACTCGGCAAGCTGTTTGATGGTGTCCATCGAATCGTTTCCGCCGTTGTAGAGGAAATACTCAATATTGTGCTTATCGAGTATGTCGAAAATCTTCTCGTAAGTCTTTTCGTTACCCTTGATCTCAGGCAATTTATAGCGGCAAGTGCCGAGGAATGATGACGGCGTTCTCTTGAGAAGTGACAGATCCTGCGAGCTCATGATGTAGTCTTCGATATCGACTATATCCTCCTGCAGAAGTCCCTCGATGCCGTAGTGCATTCCGTAAATCCTTCTGATTCCTTCATTCCAGCAAGCTTTGATTACGCCTGCCAAGCTGCAATTGATTACTGAAGTCGGGCCTCCCGACTGTCCAACTATTACGTTACCCTTCATAAAAATCTCCCTTTTTCTTTCTTTGCTCTATCTTTCAAAAATCCCTATAATTATATGCATTTCAGCCTCTCCAGTCAATGCCGGAGTGGCGATTATCTGATTGAAAAAGCTGCTCTTCGCAGCTATAATAAAGCCTGGCAGAGGCTATAAATAAGCCCGCAAAGGAGATTATAAATATGACAAATCAGCAATTAAGCGAACTAATATATCCAAGTCTTGCGCACAGCGCAGATGAGTACGAGGCCATGTACCCCGCAAGGAAGCTTCCCGAGGGCGCCAAGGTAACGAGGCTGGGTCCAAGCCCTACGGGCTTCATCCATCTCGGCAATCTCTACGGAGCATTCGTAGATGAGCGCCTGGCCCATCAGAGCAACGGCGTGTTCTTCCTCAGAATCGAAGACACCGACGATAAGCGCTATGTGGAGAACGCAGTCGAGACCATCATCACCTCCCTCGAATTCTTCGATATCAAATTCGACGAGGGGGCGACTCTCACGGGAGACATCGGCGACTACGGCGACTACACTCAGAGCAAGCGCGGAGATATCTATCAGGCGTTTGCCAAAAAACTCATCTCGGAGGGCAAGGCATATCCGTGTTTCCTGAGCGAAGAGGAAATCTTCGACATCAGAAATCGCCAGGAGGCCGAAAAACTCACACCGGGTATCTACGGCGAGTGGTCCCGCTATAGAGATTGGGAAGGAAACGACGCGCTGGCCGCTGAGATCGAGTCTAAGATCAAAGCCGGTGAGCCTTTCGTCGTCAGGATGAGATCCAAGGGTACGCCTAATCTCTCAGCAGAGGAGACCCCAAGGCATACTGTTATCGACGCCATCAGAGGCGAACTCTCCGTACCGGATAATTTCCAAGATATCGTAATTCTCAAGCAGACAGGCATTCCGACCTATCACTTCGCTCACGTGGTGGACGATCACCTGATGAGAACTACTCACGTGGTGCGCGGTGAGGAGTGGCTCCCGTCGCTGCCTATACATGTGGAGCTCTTCGAGGATCTCGGGTGGGAACTGCCTATCTACTGCCACACAGCGCAGCTCATGAAGGTGGGCGAGGACGGTAACAAGAGGAAGCTCTCCAAGAGACTGGACCCTGAGCTCTCGCTCGACTTCTATAGAAGCGAAGGCTACCACCCTGTAGCAGTCAGAGAATACCTTCTGACCATACTGAACTCCAATTATGAGGAGTGGCGCGCAGAGAATCCGGACTCTCCTGTTGACGATTTCGAATTCACCACTGAGAAGATGTCATCAAGTGGTGCCCTCTTCGACCTGAATAAACTTAACGACGTAAGCAAGAACGCCTTGCTTCACATAGATGCTAAGGAGCTTGCCTCATGGCTCAGGTCCTGGTCCGACGAGTTCGCACCGGAATTCGGATACGTATTTGAGGATATGGATTATCTCGCAGAGATACTCGACCTCGGACGCCATGACGCAAGACCTCGTGCAGATCTCGTGTATGCAAGACAGATAATGGACTTCATCAGCTATTTCTTCGATGAATCATTCAAGATTGAGGATGAATATCCGGCAGAGGCTGCAGCTGACGCAAGCGAAATTCTTAGTCGTTATCTCGACAGCTACGACCACTCCGATGACAACGAGCAGTGGTTTAACAAGATAAGAGAGATGGCTACGGAGATGGGTTATGCCGCTAAGCCTAAGGACTTTAAGAAGAATCCCAACGACTATAAAGGTCACGTCGGTCACGTAAGTACAGTCATAAGAATTGCCCTGATGGGCCGTGCTCAGTCCCCTGACGTATGGGCTATACAGCAGCTCATGGGAGAGGATAAGGTGCGCGCAAGACTCGAAGCAGCAGTAAAGGAGAATTAATAATGGAACCTATTTTAGTAATCATGGCAGCCGGCATGGGCAGCAGATACGGCGGTAATAAACAGCTCGATACAATCACAGAACAGGGAGACATCATCATGGACTTCAGCCTCTTCGACGCATATGAGGCAGGATTCAGAAGAGTTTGCTTCATCATCAAGCACGACTTCGAGGATGTTTTCAAAGCTCATATTGAAAAAGGCGCAGCCAAGAAATACGAAGTGCACTACGCCTTCCAGGAACTCTCAGATCTGCCTGAAGGCTACGAAGCGCCTGAAGGACGCACCAAGCCTTTCGGCACAGGACAGGCCGTGCTCGCGGCTCGCGACATTATCGACGCTCCATTCGCCGTCATCAATGCAGATGACTACTACGGCAAGGAAGGCTTCAGGAAGATTTATGAATTCCTAACCACCAAGGCTGATGCTTCGCACAACTGCATGGTAGGATTTGAGATCAAGAACACCCTGTCTGAGAACGGAACGGTTTCGAGAGGCATCTGCCAGGCTGAGAACGGACTCCTCACGGGAATCGAAGAGCACCTTCAGGTCGGAGAGGAAGCAGACGGCAGCGTTACGGATACTCTGGCAGACGGCAGCAAAATAACAATCCCCGCAGACTCACCTGTTTCGATGAATCTTTGGGGATTCGGGTACGAGTATATGGAAGTTTTAAAAGCCGGCTTCATCAAGGCCCTTGATAAGATAATGAAGGATAATCCGCTCAAAGGCGAGTATTATATCCAGAGTCCTATCAACGAGCAGATCGCTGACGGCAGCGCATCATACGAGGTGCTGACGTCAGCTGACAAGTGGTTCGGCGTCACCTATAAAGAGGATAAACCGGATGTAGTCGCGAAGTTCGCTGAACTCAAATCCAATGGAACTTATCCGTTGAACCTCTGGAACTAATACGACTTTTTATCCAAAAGATACATATACAGCCTAAAACCAGCCGTTTATGTATCTTTTTTATTCTTGTTTTCTGATTGATTTTACAATAAATGCAATACAGCGATTTATTGTAAAGTTATTTCTCAGTGTGAAATCAGAATTAACCAAAAAAGATACATGAACATGCTAATAATGGCTAGTCATGTATCTTTTCTTTTAAAAGTGCAGGTTCAAATCTTTCAGCATCTACTTTCTGCTGACGATCTCGTCATTTACTTTATAGATGCTGTCTGCAGGTACGACGCCGCGCACGCATGATGTCGGATAGACGCTTGAATTCCTTCCGATTACGGTGCCGGGGTTACAGACCGCATTGCAGCCTACTTCGACGTGGTCTCCGAGCATGGCACCGAATTTCTTGATGCCGGTTTCGATATGCTCATCTCCGTTATGCACTACTACGAGAGCCTTGTCCGATTTTACATTTGATGTAATCGAGCCGGCGCCCATGTGGCTGTAGTGACCGAGTATGGAGTCTCCTACGTAATTGTAGTGAGGAGTCTGTACGTTATCGAAGAGTATTACATTCTTGAGCTCTACGGAGTTGCCGACTACGCACTTAGCTCCTACGAGAGCGGAGCCTCTGATGAATGCGCAATGCCTGACCTCAGTCTCAGGTCCTATAATGCAAGGTGCTCCGAGATATGCCGACGGGAAGACCTTTGCGGTATTGTGCACCCATACGTTCTCCGATACCTCCTCATACTCAGCCTTGTCCAGTGTCGGTCCGAGCTCAAGTATGAATTCCTTGATGCCTCCGAGCGCCTCCCACGGATAAGTGAACTGCGCGAGGTAATCCCCTGCCAGAGTATGATCTAAATCAAACAAGTCTTTAATGGTATACATGCTATAAACCTCTTCTGTGTATCTTAGTCAATCAAATGTCCCTTTTCGCGGATTACGTCGATAATCTGGTTGACGTACTTCTCGCATTCTTCCTCTGTCTTGGCCTCAGCCATTACGCGAACTACAGGTTCAGTGCCCGACTCTCTGAGGAGCGTACGGCCGCTGTCTCCGAGCGCTTTCTTTGCAGCCTCATCTGCAGCCAGTACATCAGGGTCATTCATGCATTCTTCCTTGCTCTTAACTCTTACGTTCTTGAGTACCTGCGGATAGAACACTACAGGTGCTGCGAGCTCGCTCATAGGTTTCTTCTTGGCAAGCATAGCCTCCATGAGCTTGAGCGAAGTCAGGATTCCGTCTCCCGTTGTCGCATACTTAGTGAATATGATATGTCCGCTCTGCTCTCCGCCTATGCGGTGACCGTTCTGCACCATATTCTCATAAACATATTTATCACCTACCGCGGTCTGCTCATACTCGATATCTGCATCGTCCAGAGCTTTGTAAAGACCGAAGTTGGACATTACCGTCGTAACAACCTTGTTGTTGAGGAGTTTGTCTCTGTCCTTCATGTACGTACCGTATATGTAGATAATGTGGTCCCCCGTGATTACATTACCTTTCTCATCCACAGCAAGGCATCTGTCGGCGTCGCCGTCGTAGGCAAATCCAACATCCAGGCCGTTGTCTACTACGAATTTTTGCAGGTGCTCGATATGTGTCGAGCCGCAGTTGGTGTTGATGTTAAAGCCATCCGGATGATCGTTCATGACATAGGTCTTGGCACCGAGCGCATCGAAAACGCCTTTGGCAATTGACCAAGCTGCTCCGTTTGCCACATCGAGACCGACCTTGACATCCTTGAAGCTGTATTTGGACATCGAGATGAGATATCCGATATAGCGGTTACGGCCGCTGGCGTAGTCAACCGTGCAGCCTATCTCTTCTCTCTCCGCCATTGGGATTTCGAGTTCCCCATCTATGAAGGCCTCAATTCTGAGCAATGTCTCCTCGTCCATCTTCTCTCCGTTGTTGTTAACGATCTTGATGCCGTTATCGAAGTAAGGATTGTGAGATGCCGAGATCATAATGCCGCAGTCGAAGTCATCCACTCTTGCAATATATGAAACGGATGGAGTAGTCGTAACGTGCATGATATATGCATCTGCGCCTGATGCCACAAGCCCTGTGCAGAGCGCATACTCGAACATATAGCTCGAGCGCCTGGTGTCCTTACCTATAACGACCTTAGCCTTTTTATCAAGTCTCTTGCCGTAGTACCAACCCAGGAATCTTCCGATCTTAACAGCGTGTTCAAATGTCAGGGTCTTGTTGGCTTCTCCGCGGAAACCGTCAGTTCCGAAATATTTGCCCATTACAGTCTCTCCTTCTTCTCAATATCCAGGAAATACTTATATGTATCCACCATCAGTTCTCCGCAAGCCTCTTCATCGCAGGCGATGATTGCGCCGTTATGCATCTGAAGAGCTGAGCATGTCCACTTCTGGCTGACTCCGCCCTCGATAACAGCCGCCATAGCGCGAGCCTTGTTGTGACCGTTGATAAGCACGAGAACTTCCTTGCTGTCCATAACTGTGCCTATACCAACTGACAGTGCCTGAGCAGGTACAGCCTCAGGATCGTTTCCGAAGAATCTCGAATTAACGATACGTGTATCGGTGGTCAGATCGCGAAGTCCGGTGCGCGAAGTCAGTGATGTATAAGGCTCATTGAAGGCAAGGTGACCGTCAACTCCGATGCCTCCCATAAAGAGGTCGATGCCGCCATAAGATGCAATCTTCTCCTCATAGCGAGCGCATTCACCTTCCGGATCGTCTGTCATTCCGTTTAGTATATTGATATTCTCAGGTTTCATATCTACGAGATGATTGAAGAAAGTATCGTGCATGAAATACCAATAGCTCTGGTCATGCTCGTGCGGAAGTCCGAGATACTCGTCCATATTAAATGTAACTACATTGGCAAACGACAGCTCTCCGGCCTGATTCTTTTTAACGAGCTCCTTGTATACACCTATAGGTGATGAGCCTGTCGGAAGGCCGAGTACGAAAGGTCTGTCTTCCTTGTGCGCCTTGATTTTGTCAGCGATATAATCGGCTGCCCACTTACACATCTTTTCATAATCATCCTGAATAACTACTCTCATGTCTTTTCTCCTTCTTAAATAATCCCTTTGGATTTCTCACATATCAGGGCCTTGCATTAGGCCCAAACCTCCTGCATTTTAGCACGCACTACCTAAGCGGTAAATACGATTCGGACAATTTATTTGAAATTATACTCCTGTAGGAGTATACTAATAACATGAGGTTATATCACGGATCCGGGCAAATTGTAAATAATCCGAAATTCGGAGCAGGCAGGGCCTACAAGGACTTCGGCCCGGGCTTTTATTGCAGCGAAAGCAAAGATCTCGCCGCCGAGTGGGCAGTGACCCCAAGCAGCAACGGATATATATCATCATATGCTATAAACACGGACAATCTGCGTATTACAGACCTTTGCAGCAGCAGATATAATGCGCTCCATTGGCTCAGAGTCTTAATGGATTTCCGAGAGTTCGATGCAGGCTCTACCCTTCTCCACGATGCCAAAGAATACATCAGCAGGAATTATTTCGTGGACTATCAGGTCTCGGACTGCATAGCAGGCTACAGAGCTGACAGCAGCACGTTTTCGTTTGCCCAGGACTTTTTAAACGGACGCATTTCATATCAGCGCCTCAGGAGTCTTCTCACAGCGCATCCCTGCAAGCAATTTGTCATAAGAAGCAAGCGAGCATTTGATGGCATCACATATGTATCGTACGAGACAGCCGAATGCAGCGATTTTTATCCTGCTATGAACTCAAGAGAAGTGGCTCTCCTAAAGGCAGCCAGAGAGCCTGCCGGCGCAGGAGAATTATTCATAACTCAAATGATAGAAGAGGATATAAAATCATATGATTCACGCCTACGATAAAGTTCTACTTAATATAGCGGCGGTATCTTTGGGCAGAATGCTCGACTACGCTGTCCACAGCCTGCACATCAAGCAAGAGGCAGCCCTCGATCTTTTTATTGCATCCGGCGCGGCAGAGCTTTTTGAAAAAGGAGATGCGAGAACGATAAGTGGTATGTCGGGCGTTGAACTCGCATTTTATGTGCTGGATAAAAGCGGAGCGCCCTACGAAAGGGCCGTTCAGAGACATACCATCCGTCTAAGCCCCGAGTATTGGAGCGGTTATTCTTTGGCAGCGATTCAGTGGGAATTCAACATGCCTTTTTCCGAGCTGCTCAAAACCATATCGGCTGATTATATTTCCTCTTCATATGAGGCTCGCCACAAAGAACTCCTGTCATCGCTACCCTGGGATATTGATGATGCCGGGAGGAGCGAGGCCCTGGACGATCTCGGCCGCAGATTCGTATCCGACATGATTGAAGAATTTGAAGCGAGGATCAGAGCATCAAAACTTGAGAGTCCTCTTAAAAGAATGCGCAATAAAAACGGCCTCAGCCAATCTCAATTAGCTAAGGCCAGTAATGTTCCCTTGCGCACTATTCAGCAATATGAGCAGAGACAGAAGGATATAAACAAAGCCAGATCAGAATATGTAATCGCACTGGCCCAAACCCTTAACTGCGAGCCGTTCGAGTTGCTTGAGCGAAACTAATTACCGTTATTCGCATCCTCCTCACCCGAGTCTGCGTTTTCTTCTGTCTTAGGTTTTTCTTTCTTGGTGACTTTTAACTTAAGCGAAGGAATATCATCAGGATTCTTAAGGATTACATTCTCCGGCAGTTCAAACTCAATTGCCAATTCTGCATCTTCGTAATAATACTCTATATTCAGTTCCTCTGCCTTGATGCTGTTTATTTCAGATAGGACATCCATCGGTCCTTTGAGGATCAGGTTATTCGGAATCTCGAACTTCCTGTCATAATCCTCGTCACTTCCGCCTTTTACCGGCACCTCAAGGCTCACTGTCTTAACAATTCCGGTACAGGCATCGAGAGAAATCTCCTCTGGATAAATGACCGCATAAGGAACTACGTTCCCCTCTCCATCAAGTGCCACCAAAGTTGCTGTAAAGCTTTTGATGCCTTCGTCTACTTCTTCTCTGTCAAGAACTGCAGCTACCCTCTTGACGCTGGAAAGTTTACTTGATGCGCAAACTACTTCAGCGGAATTTCTTTCCATATCGATGGCCAGCGGCTCTTCGTTTTCGGCTACTTCTCCCGAGTATATAACATCGATATCCATTTGAGTGCTGTCGGTTCTCTCTACAGTCACCCTGATTGAATCTGTGTCATGGCTGAGTACACTGGTGTTGTTAGGACTGGACACGCTTAGGACTACGTCGTTCTCCCCTGCTAAGCACTCGCTTACATTTGCAGTCACCCTTATATCATTTGCCGTGAACTTTTCGAAGTCGACTCTCTTTTGATGCAGTCTTACCGATATGCCCTTAGTGCTGGCATCCGAAACTGCAAGGCCTCTTTCGGCAAGCTCTCTCTGCCCCTCATAGCTGACAGGTACATCGTTATATTTGACATCTGTCATCGGATAATAATTGTACACGACAAACATCCACGCCCCAAGCGCGACGAGCAAGGCTAAAACAATATTCAGCACTCTGCGATTACTGCTTGTCACTGCGTTTGCCTCCTTTTAATAGTCTGGAGAAAATGTCCTGACTCTCCCCTGATGGAATATATATATCCAGGAGCATCTTTTCGAGAGATTTAAGATCCAGGAATCTCCTGAGCACGCCGTCCTTGGCTACCGAAATAGCACCTGTCTCCTCAGATACAATAATTACGAATGCGTCGCATACCTCGGAGAGTCCAACCCCCGCTCTGTGACGCGTACCGAGATTCTTTCCTATGCTGATTCTGTCGGTAAGAGGTAGCACGCAGCTTGCTGCATAAATCCTGTCTCCCCTGATTATGACCGCACCATCGTGAAGCGGAGAACCCTCATAGAAGAGATTGCCGAGAAGTCTTACCGATATCTCGGAATTCAAAACCACACCCGTCTCAATGATGTCGGTCAGCATGGTCTCTCCCTCTATGGCAATCAAAGCACCCGTCTTGGTGGACGAGAAGTCATCTATCGCATCGACCAGCATGTGCACTGTCGCATACGCCGACTCCTTGCTTAAATCTTTGAATTGGTTCCTCAGCACGCCGCGCCTTCCGAGCTGCTCAAGAGCCCTTCTTATCTCTGGCTGGAAGAGTATTACAACGGCTATTAATCCAACCGTTATAAGTCTGCTCATCAGCCAGTTCAGCAAGCTCAGGTTGAAAATCTCGGATATTATGAAGAATGCAACTATTAAAAGGATGCCCCTGAACAACTGCTGGGCTCTGGTTTCCCTGATAAAGCCGAACATTTTGTACAGGAGAAATGCCACGATAACGATATCAATAAGATCCGTTATCTTGATACTCATTAATAAGCCGGTCAAACCGTCAAGCATTTCTGGATTGCACCTTTCCTTGTATTAGTTGTTATATGATTACTCGCCTTCACCTTCATCTTCAGTTTCGGTTTCGGCGTCTTCTCCTTCTTCGCCGCCTTCCTCGGCATTGAGCACGTTGACGTTGCCGTCCTCGTCCTTGGTCAGCGTCTCTCCTTTCATCACGGCCTGGATAAGTTCTTTAGCATGGGCTATACTCTCCTCATCGCGACTCATGACATAGGCATATTCTCCACCCGTGGTATAAAGAGGCATCAAATCATCTCCGCCCGTGAGAGTATTCCTATATATATTCCATTTCAGATTCTTGGAAATCTGATGCTTGACCAGACTTCTGATCTCCTTGGAACTGAAACTCATTTCAACGTAATCCTTCAGTTCTGAAAGAATTACGCTGTAGTTCATAAGCATTGTAGAGCTACTCGTAGCCTTTTTAAACATGGCCTCAAAGACTGCCTGC
This sequence comes from uncultured Eubacteriales bacterium, assembly GCA_902760855.1. GTDB lineage: Bacteria > Bacillota > Clostridia > Peptostreptococcales > Anaerovoracaceae > Crickella. The sequence goes on along the minus strand of CACWIO010000019.1, from coordinate 1,985 downwards.
TGGTTCTTTACTCTCTGGCGGTCTCCATCGTCGAAGGCTTTTCTCTCTCTGGCAAACGCCAAAGCCTGTTCTCCGTCCATGTGATTCATGCCTTCCTGGACAGTCCAGCCCTTGTATTTGGTAGGCTCGAACTCATAATCTGAGTAAACATCCACGCCTCCTATGGCATCGATGAATTTCTCTACTGTCGTGAAGTTGACCTTTACGTAATAATTGGCATTAATGCCCAGAAGGTCCTCTTCTGCCATGATGGTGCTTTGCACACTATAGAATCCGGTGTGTGTCAGCTTGTCTATGGCGTTGTCCTTATCCACCATTGTTATCTGATAATCCCTAGGTATGGATGTCATCAGAAGCTGCGCTGTCTTTGGATTGACAGTCAGAACCATATTAACGTCGGATCTTCCCTCTGAGTCTATAGTCCCGTCTACATCCATTCCCGTGATAACCACATTGAAAGGATCTTTGGTGATTCTCGATACGCTGTCTGCGTTTTTAACCGACGTTGAGCTGAGGAACGATAATGTTCCAAGAGCATACGCCGTACCCGTCACATAGATAATCATAAGTAGCAGACAAGCTAATGTCGCAAGCGGTTTGGTAGCTCTCTTCTTCCCGCCTCGTCTCATCCTCGGCAATACGTAAAGGCTCAAGAGGAGCAGCATAACAACAAGCACTATCAGCCAAATCAGTGGCAGTACATCCATGTAGCCCATGGAAAGCAAGAAAGCAACCAGCGTAAGCAAATACAATCTTGTAAGCCAAACAGACGCAGGAGCTGTTTTTTTCTTACCTGTTGCTTTCTTGGTGTTCTTATTATAATTACTGCGATAACGTTTATCTGCCTCTAGCTGAGCTTTTTTGAGTGCGTCTTTTTCCGCCTGACTGTGCTCTGATTTCTTCGAGGATTTTCTCTGTTTCTTAACCTTTGCGGTATCAGAGACTTTATCCGCCTTGCGGCTGGCCAAATACTCGTTATATTCTTCGCTGTAATTATCCTTATTTTTCTTTGAGGAACCCTTATTTCCGTAGTCAAAGTCCAGAAAATCATCCGGATTCCAATCATCATAAGCCATTTCCAGCTACCCCTTTATCTTAATGACGTCAGATATTATCTGCTGGTCTCAATCAGACCATAGTCATTTCCTTTCCTTTTATATACAACGCTGACATCGTTTGTATCCATGTCCAGGAACACAAAGAAATCATGTCCGAGCATCTCCATCTGAAGAACAGCTTCCTCTGCCACCATAGGTGTGAGTTCAACTTGCTTTCTTCTTACGATGCTCATCTCTTCTTCGTATTCATCTTCTTCAGGCTCCGGTACGAACTCGAGCTTGAGAGCTTTGTTCTCTTTATATCTGGCTTCGAGTTTGCCTTTAAGCTTAGTCATCTGATTTGCAAGTTTATCTGTAGCCATATCTACTGCATCATAGATGCTGTCATTTGCCATCTCAGCTCTGAATACGGCCTGCTTGGCATTGATGGTAGCCTCAAACTTAGGAACCTCTCTGAGCTTAGATACTACGACATTGGCAGTAACGTCCTCGTTAAAGTATTTGTCAAGCTTACCGAGCTTCTTCTCAATGTAGTCGCTGAGCTTGTCACTCATAGGATAATTCTTGGATGCAATCTGTACTTTCATAATTCTAGCCTCCTAAAGTCATAATTTCGCAAAGTAATTATATCATAACGACCACTAGAAATGTGTGCCCCTTGTTAAGAAGCACACAATATCTTGGACAGTTTTAAGTACAATAGCAGCTGCGGCCACTCGACCTGGTCTTTGACCCCACACTCGCCTTTATCCGGTTTCCGGAGGACTTACATCTAAGATACGCCATGATCACAGCGGATTTCTTCTCACTGCTTACGTGGGTCCCTTCGCCCGTATCTGGCCTGGACTTTCAACCACGAACATGGCCGCGTACTTTCACTGATTGTTAGCCGAAATTGCTATTTGGCCTTCTTCTCGTCCTCGAGCA
>CACWIO010000018.1 GCA_902760855.1 uncultured Eubacteriales bacterium | reverse complement strand
CAACTACGGTGTAGCCGGGACCTATCCACCTGCCTTCAGCTATGAAGCCACGGTGACAAAGGCTCCTTACCGCGGAGGCACCGCCGTGACGTTCGGACAGACCGGGAACCCGGATCTCGGACCGGAATTCCTCGAACAGCTCGAGGAATCTCTTGTTATGGCAGATGTGGGAGTCGAAACTTCAGATAAGATTATCAAAGCTCTTAACAAATGCATCAACGAACAATACATAACCAAGGAGCGTGATATAAGGCGCGAGCTTTCCAAGATACTTGTCGAGATAATGGATAAGGGAGAGCGCAACAAGATGGCAGAGAGCTACCCGCTTATCATACTCATGATAGGTATCAACGGAGGAGGCAAGACCACATCAATTGCCAAACTTGCCCATATGTATAAAAACAGAGGCAAGAACGTAATGCTTGCTGCAGCGGATACCTTCCGTGCGGCAGCGGCAGAGCAGCTTCAGATGTGGGGAGACAGAGTGGGAGTCAGAGTCATAAGGCATGAGGAAGGCACCGATCCTACAGCTGTTATCTATGATGCCATACAATCAGCGAAGGCCAATAACGTTGACGTTCTTATATGCGACACCGCAGGACGACTGCAGAATAAAGTAAACCTCATGAAGGAGCTCGAAAAGATGAGCAAAGTAATTTCAAGAGAGTATCCTGAGGCTACGAGAGAAAACCTCCTCATACTCGATGCGACCACAGGTAAGAACGCCGTGAGCCAGGCTGAGGAGTTCTCAAATATTACCGATATGACGGGAATCATACTGACTAAGATGGATAGCACCGCAAGAGGCGGAATATCCATAACCATAGCAGATGAATACGACATGCCTATCAAGTTCATTGGCATGGGAGAAGGCATGAACGATCTCATACCATTCAATGCAGAAGAATTCGTGGAGGGCATATTCGATGAGTAAGCCTATACTGGCTATAGTAGGAAGACCTAATGTAGGCAAATCAACATTCTTCAATCGCCTAGTCGGTGAGCGCCGTGCCATCGTGGAAGATGTCCCCGGTGTAACGCGAGACAGGATATATGCTGAGACTGATTGGAACGGCAAGGAGTTCGCCGTAATAGACACGGGCGGTATTGAAGTAAAGACGGATGACACCATCAGGTCTCAGATGAGAGACCAGGCTGTGATGGCCATGGACATGGCTGATGTCATCCTGTTTATGGTGGACGGAAAGGAAGGCCTGACTACGGCCGACCGCGAGGTTGCAGAGCTCCTTAGGAGGACAGGTAAGGATGTCATTCTCGTTGTAAATAAGGTAGATGCACCGTCCAAGTCATACGAGATGATTTATGATTTCTATGAGCTCGGTTTTGATGAGCCTGTGCCTATAAGCGCCGCCAATATGACTAATATCGGAGATCTTCTTGATAGGATAGTTGAGGGATTTCCTGATGAGGAGTACGGCGGAGCCGAAGACAGCATTCATATCGCTATAATAGGTAAGCCTAACGTAGGAAAGTCATCTCTCGTAAATGCACTCACCAAGCAAAACCGTGTGATAGTGTCACCGATAGCGGGCACCACGAGAGATACAATAGACACGCCTTTTACTTATAAAGACAGAGAATACACTCTGATTGACACTGCCGGTCTCAGAAAAAAGAGCAAGGTCAATGACGCGATTGAGAGATTCAGCGTACTTAGGGCTATAGCCGCAATAGAGCGCTGCGACGTATGCGTTCTCATGATAGACGCGGTAGAAGGCTTGACAGAGCAGGATAAGAAGATTGCCGGTTATGCTCATGAGGCAGGAAAAGGCCTGATGATCGTTGTCAATAAATGGGACCTCATCGAAAAAGAAACCAATACGATGAGAGACTACGAGAAGAAACTCAAGAATGAGATATTATTCGCATCTTATGCGCCTGTAGTATTCGTATCCGTACTTAACAAACTCAGAATTTATGACATCATAGATAAATGCGCTACTATATCCGATGCAAGGCGAATGAGGATTCCTACGGGCAAACTTAACAGCATTATAGAGGACGCCGTAATGATGAGGCAGCCTCCATCGGATAAAGGCCGCAGGCTCAAGGTCTACTATGCTACGCAGATAGGCACAGAGCCGCCGCTGTTCTCATTTAGCATCAACGACAGGGAGCTTATGCATTTCTCTTATTCGAGATATCTGGAGAATAAGATAAGAGAGCATTTCGGCTTCGAGGGAACATCAGTCAAATTCGTATGGAATGAAAAGAGGGGAGATAAGAAATAATGCCTCTTATTAAACTAATATTGATAGCTATAGCCGCTTATTTTATGGGTAATATCAATCCCGCAATAATCATAGGTAAGCTCTACGGAATTGATATACGAAAAGAAGGAAGCGGAAATGCCGGCATGACCAATACGATCAGAGTCATTGGACTCGGCGCAGGAATTGCTGTATTCGCAGTGGATGTATTGAAGGCTTTTACTGCGGTTACTTTAGGCAACTTTATAGCCGGAGATGCTCTTGGCGGCATTATCGCTTTCGCATGTGTAGTGCTGGGACATTGCTATCCTGCTCTATACGGTTTTAAAGGCGGTAAGGGAGTAGCTGCATCTCTCGGAGCTGCTCTCGCTCTTAATTGGCAGAGCGCATTGATTGCTCTTGCTATAGCGGGAATTGTATTTCTAGTATCAGGCAGGAGGATGTCGATTGCCTCGATAATTGCGGTTATAACATATCCGGCTTTGGTTTGTTTTTTCGTGGATGATAAGAGATTGTTCATATTTGCCATAGTTGCGGTTCTATTCCTCGTTATACAACATGCAGCAAATATTAAGAGAATTGCCCACGGAGAAGAAGAGTCATTGACTATCGGCCACGCGGGGCACGATAAAGAAGAACACGAGATAGAGAAGGAAGGCACGAAAGAGTAGTGAGCACATACAGCATAATTACATATGGTTGCCAGATGAATGAACATGACTCAGAGAACATAGCAGGAATGCTGGAAGCTCTGGGTTATATACATGAGGAAGATCCGTGGAGTGCGGATCTTGTTGTTATGAACACATGCAGCGTCAGGGAGAATGCAGATAAGAGATTTTTCGGCGTGCTCGGGCAATTCAAGAAAATGAAGAAGTCGAATCCCGAATTCATGCTCTGTGTGTGCGGGTGCATGCCTCAGCAACCGAGGATAATCGAGCAGATTAACAAGAGATTCTCCTGGGTGGATATAGTATTCGGTACGCAGAATATCGCCAGGCTGCCTGAGCTTATAGAGGCGCGCAAAGAGACGGGGCAGAAACAAAGGGCTATAGTTGACAATAATCCTAATATCACTGAGGACGAGATGCATCCCGTCAGAATGCATCCGCATAAGGCTCTTGTCAATATCACTTTTGGCTGTAATAACTTCTGTACATACTGCATAGTGCCTTATACAAGAGGCAGGGAGAAAAGCAGACTCTTAAGAGATGTTGTTTGCGAGATAGAGAAGCTCGCAGCTGACGGAGTTCGTGAAGTTATGCTGCTCGGCCAGAATGTAGACTCGTATAAAGATACGCTTGGCAATTCGTTTGCCGACCTGATTAAAGCAGTAAATGAAATAGATGGTATAGACAGGATAAGGTTCATGACTTCGCATCCGAGGGATATATCCGATGAGATGATTGAATGCTTTAGGTCCTGCAGTAAGCTCTGCCATAATATACATCTTCCGGTTCAATCAGGTTCTGACAGAGTGCTTAAACGCATGAACAGGCATTATGACAGGGAGCGCTATCTCGAGATTGTAGATAAAATCAGGAGATTTGCGCCGGATATTACCATAAGTACGGATATAATCGTAGGATTTCCGGGTGAGACGGAAGAAGATTTTGAAGAAACCTTGGATATTGCAAGGAGAGTAAGATATGATTCCGCCTTTACTTTCATCTATTCGGCCAGGGAAGGCACACCCGCTGCCAAGTTCGAAGATCAGATTCCTGATGATGTCTGTCATAAGAGGTTCGACAGATTGGTCGAGCTTATGGACGGCATAAGCCTTGAGAAGAACAGGGAATATAAAGGCCGCGTAGTTGAAGTTCTCTGCGACGGATCCAGCAAGAATTCCCCTAATACATATTCGGGCAGAACGGACGGATTTAAATTGGTTAATTTCACCTCAGATAAAAATGAGGAAGATATCGCCGGAGAAATAGTAAATGTTGAAATAACAGAGACTAAGACTTTCAGTCTGGAAGGAAGAGAAGTCGTTTGATAGATCAGATTGCAGAATTTTTTACATTTTCGCATATTATGCTCCTGATTTATTTGCTGAATGCTGTTATAGCCTTCGGTCTTATTTTCATTGATACTAAATCACCGGCTGCTACCATGGCGTGGATAATGGTGCTTTTCCTGATTCCGGTGCTCGGACTGGTCCTTTACCTGATACTCTCCCAAAATATAGCCAGACAGCAAATATTCAAGATGACAGAGGATGAAGCAGCGGGTATGGACTCTCTGCTGGATTGGCAGAAAGAAAGTGTCAGAACTGGAATTAAGACCTCAAGCAGCGATATCACAAATAAGTGGCGCAGCATGATTACCATGAATCTTGATTATGCCAATTCGCTTCTGACAGATAATAGCAGCGTAGAACTTATATATGACGGACAGGAGATGTTCAACAGACTTTGCAGCGACATTGAAAATGCAAAGTACACCATCAAATTATGCTATTTCATAGTTAAAGATGATTTTGTAGGCAAACGCCTGATAGATCTTTTGACTGAAAAGGCCAAGGAAGGTGTTAAGGTGCGTCTAATGGTTGATGCTCTCGGAAGCAGAAGCATAGGCCATAATGATCTCAGAGCATTTAAAAAAGCCGGCGGAAAGTACGCGTTTTTCTTCAAGCCTTTCATACGTCATATGTATTTCAGGATAAATTATCGAAACCACAGAAAGCTCGCCATCATTGATAATGAAATAGGGTATATAGGCGGATTTAATATTGCGAAGGAGTATCTCGGATACAAGACGAAGTTCGGATACTGGAGAGATACACAGATGATAATTCGCGGCAATGCTCTTACTACATTGAACGAAAGGTTCTATCAAGACTGGCGATACGCATCTAAGGAGGATCTCGACCTCGTCCAGCAGTCTATTAAGTACGCCTACAAACCAGGCGCAGGAACTATTCCAATACAAATAGTATCCTGCGGACCTGAGTCCGAGAGAGAAGAAGTAAAGATGGCCATGATGAAGATGATCACCGGGGCATCAGAAAACATACGCATGCAGACTCCGTATCTCGTGCCGGATGAGCCAATGCTGGAGTCGCTTGGTATGGCTGCGAGATCAGGAGTGGATGTAAAGATAATGATTCCATGTATACCCGATCATCCCTTCGTCTACAGGACTACTTTATACAATGCAGGTAGGCTGATTAAAGAAGGTGTAAAAGTATATATATATGAGAACGGCTTCCTACATGCCAAGACTCTGACTGTAGACAATGAAGTATGTACAGCAGGCTCTACCAATTTCGACATTAGAAGTTTTAGGCTGAATTTCGAGTCCAATGCTTTTGTCTATGACTCAGCTGTTACAATGAATATGAATAATCAATTCGAAGAGGATTTGAAGCATTGCAGAGAGTATACCCAGGCGGATAGGGATGCTATTGATATCAAAGAGAAAGCTCTCGAGTCAATATCGAGGCTTCTGACTGAGATTTTATAATAGAAAGAGGAAATATATATGGGATTTGGATTACAGGACATATTGACTAAGGTATTGATGCTGCCCGGCATAGTGATAGCTCTCAGCTTTCATGAATTTGCTCATGCCTGGATGTCGGATAAGCTCGGCGACCCGACACCGAGAAGGCAGGGAAGATTGACTCTGAATCCGCTTGCCCATATCGATTGGATTGGATTTGCCACGTTATTGATTATAGGCTTCGGATGGGGGCAACCCGTTCAGATCGATGCTTCGTATTATAAAAATAAACGCCGTGACGAATTCCTTGTGGGGATTGCCGGCGTTACCATGAATCTGATACTCGCTGTAATATTCTCGATTCCTGTGAGACTAATGAGAAACTATTTCATGAGCGGTAGCGGCTCGTCTGCAATGATGCTTCAAAATGTGTTCCTTATACTGCTCTATGCGGTTATGATAAATCTCGTGCTTATGATATTCAATCTGATTCCATGCCCGCCGCTTGACGGATTCGGGATACTGACTCAGATTTTCAAACTGGATAAATATGATTGGTGGTATCCGCTATATCAAAAGGGTACCATAATTCTCCTCATTCTCATCGTAACGAGAATGACAGGAAGAATAATCACGCCTATGGTGACAATCTTGATGAATATACTGGTATACAGATAATGCTTAAAAGTAGTTGCTGATTCTGCGGAGTTTGGATTGCTCCATATGATGCTCCATCGCACTCCTGCCTGCAGCGGGATTCTTGGCTTCTACAGCTTCGAAAATAGCCCTGTGCTCTTCGAGTATGATTTTGAGCTGATCTGTCGAATACATCGTGGCCGGGGCTGAGTGTTTGAGATAAGTCTGGTATGTAGATAGCGCCTTCTGTATCATCCTGTCATTTGTTCCCGCGTAGAGTATGCTATGGAACTGAGAATTGAACATAAGGACTTTATCGATGTCGCCTTTTAGAGTGTAGAACTCCATAAACTCAAGAGTTTCTTTGAGGGCTTCGATTTTATCGCTGGGCATGCGTTTGATAGCCCATTCGACAGCTTGTACTTCAAAGAGGGCACGAAGATCGAAGAGGTCAGCTATATCGCGTTTTGATAGACCCGTTACAAAGGCTCCGCGGTTGGGAATATATTTAATCAGTCCATCGGACTCAAGCTGACGAAAAGCTTCTCTCACGGGAGTCCTGCTGACATTGTACTTCTTGCAAACTGCCTGCTCTGTGAGCTTTGAATTGTCAGCTATCGCTCCGGATAAGATGTCTGCCTGGATATCGTAATACAGATTGGTCGAAAGGGGCTGTGCGGATTTATCTCCGTTAATGCTGTCCATAATTTACCTCAATAGTGTGTTTAATATACATGTAGGCGATGCATATAAGATTGTATACATTTTAAATATAAACAAATAATTCCTTGTGTCAATGGAAGCAATCAGAATATTTATAAAACAGGTGCAGAATTGAAAAGAATTAAAGCAGAACAAATTAACGAAGTTTTATCCAAACTCGAAATAATGCATCCGGAGGCCTCATGCGCACTCGATCACAGGAGCAATTTTGAACTCTTAATCGCAGTGGTGCTTTCGGCTCAGACGACTGACGTTAGCGTAAATAAAGTCACACCTTCGCTCTTTGCGAAATATCCGTCCCCTGAGGCTCTCGCTCTTGCTGACCCTTCAGACGTTGCGCAGATTATTAAAACCATAGGACTTTATAAGAATAAATCAGTTAATATAGTGAAACTCGCCGCAAAGCTCCTGGAGGATTGCGATGGAGAAGTTCCTTCGAGCTTTGATGATCTTATAAGTCTCCCCGGTGTAGGACGAAAGACCGCAAATGTAATTCTCGCAGAGGCTTTTGGCGAGCCTGCAATTGCCGTAGACACTCATGTCTTCAGAGTCGCAAATAAAATTGGAATCACAGATGCTAAAGACGTAGAGAAGACTGAAGATCAGCTAAAGAAAAGATTGCCTAAAGATAAATGGATCAGGGCTCATCATCTTCTGATATTCCATGGACGTAAGATATGTCACGCAAGGAAGCCCGAATGTGAGGCTTGTCTGTTAAATGAGATTTGCCTTCACAGGGATAGCAAGTAAACGAAAAGAGGTGCCGACATGCAAGAGATTAAATGTCCGAATTGCGGAAGCGTATTTCAAGTCGACGAGAGCGGATATGCCCAAATACTTCAGCAGGTTCGAGATAAAGAGTTCAATATGGAGCTCGACAGACGCGAACAGGAGCTCGCGCGCAAAAAAGAAGACGATTTGACCATTGCTCGTATGGAGCAGGAGAGAAAGCATAATGAGGAACTTAGTAAAAAGGATTCGAAGCTGGCCGAAAAGGAAGGGGAGATAGAGAGGCTTAAAGCCATGCTCTCAAATGCTGATACCGAGAAGAAACTCGCAGTATCAGAGGCTGTTAAGGAGAAAGACAGAGAGATCTCCGAAAAAGGTAATGAGATAAGCGTGCTTAAAAGCAATCTCGAGCTTCAAAAGAAGGAAGCTGAATTAAACGAAAGCAATCTTAAAAAAGAAAATGAGATGAAAGAAAGTAATCTCATTGAGAAATACAGCGACGAGCTGAGGATAAGGGATGAGGAAATCGAAAGGCTCAAGGATTTCAAGGCCAGGCAATCCACCAAGATGGTAGGAGAGAGTCTCGAGCAGCATTGCATGAATCAGTTCAATCAGATTCGAATGACGGCATTTCCTAATGCGGTTTTCGAGAAAGATAATGATGCGTCGAGCGGCAGCAAAGGCGATTTCATCTTTAGAGAGTCAGTGGATGGCACCGAGTTCATTTCCATCATGTTCGAGATGAAAAATGAAATGGACACTACCAAGAGCAAGCATAAGAACGAGGATTTCTTCAAAGAACTTGATAAAGACAGAAATGAAAAGAATTGCGAATATGCAGTTCTCGTATCGCTGCTTGAGGCAGATAACGAGCTTTATAACAACGGAATAGTTGATGTTTCGTATAGATATCCGAAGATGTTTGTTATAAGGCCGCAGTTCTTTATTCCTATGATATCGCTGCTGAGAAATGCCGCTCTTAATTCATTGGAATACAGACAGAAGCTCGCATATGTTCAGAATCAGGAGCTCGAACTCGGCAATTTCGAAAACGAGCTTGCTCAGTTCAAAAAAGACTTCGCTCGCAATTTCGGACTGGCAACGGACCGTTACCAGGATGCCATTAAAGGCATTGATAATGCCATAAAAACACTCGAGAGAATTAAGGACAACCTCGAAAAATCACAAACACATCTTATAGCTACCAATAACAAAGTAGAGGACGTGAGCATCAAAAGACTCACCAAGAATGCTCCTTCGGTTAAGAAGATGTTTGATGAAATAAAAAATGAGGACCAATGATTCCTTGTAAAGAATGATGTTCATTTGTTAGTATATGAATAGTGGGCTTTTTCTTATATAACAATTCTTTAACTAAACAGGAGGATCGAGATGATTAAAGTCGGTATCAACGGTTGGGGCAGAATATCAACATGTGTTATGAGAGCTATCAGGCAATTCCCTGACATGGAAGTAGTCGGTATAAACTGGCGTAACGCAGACACGGATTATGTTGCATATATGCTCAAATTCGATTCGGCATTCGGAAGATTTCCTGAAGAAGTTAAATCATATGATAAAGGCATTATTGTAGGCGGCAAGAAGATTCCGGTATATTTTGAGGAAGATCCCGCCAATATACCATGGGCAGATTGCGGAGCAGAGTACGTAATAGACGGAACCGGCACTCTCACAAGCACTGAGAAGTCAGCGCCGCATCTCGCTGCCGGAGCCAAGAAGGTTATAATTTCCGCTCCTGCAAAGGATAAGGTAACACCGACATTCGTATATGGTGTTAATCATGATTGGTATAAGAGGAATATGGATGTGGTTTCAACCGCTTCATGTACAACTAATTGCCTCGCACCTATTTGCAAGGTTATTAATGACAACTGGGGAATATACGAGGGTCTGCTGACCACTATCCATTCTACAACAGGTAAGCAAAAGACCAACGACGGACGTACCAAGTACAACTGGAGAATGGGGCGCTCCGTGTTTAACAATATTATTCCGACTACAACCGGAGCCGCTAAGGCTGTAGCTCTCGTAATTCCGGAGCTCGAAGGGGCAATCACAGGCATGGCTTTCAGAATTCCTGCCGTAGATGTATCCGCAGTGGATCTCGATGTAGTACTCAGAAAAGCTACCTCACTCGATAAGATTAACAAGGCTATGAAAGAAGCTTCCGAGACTTATTTGAAAGATGTGTTATTATACACTGATGAAGAAGTAACATCTCTCGACTTCCTCGGCTGCTCTGCACCATCTGTATATGATGCAAATATGGGAATTGAAGTAAATGATAAATTCTTCAAGGTAGTAGGATACTACGATAACGAATTCGGCTATACATCAAATATGCTTAGATTCGTAAGGCATATGTATGAAGTCGATAATGACACATTCCCGATTCCAAATGACAAGTAATTATTTCTAAATATATAAAAGGGTTTGATTTAAGGAGAAATCATGAAAAAAACAATCAAAGACATCAACTGGACCGGTAAAACTGCCGTTATGAGATGCGATTTCAACGTGCCTCTTGACGGAGATAAGATAACGGATGACATCCGTATACAGGCTGCTCTTCCGAGCATTAAATACCTGATTGAAAATGGCGCTGCTATAGTGCTCATGTCACATCTCGGAAGGCCTAAAGGGGAGGCTAAGCCTGAATTCAGTCTTGCTCCTGTAGCCAAGAGGCTCACAGAGTGCCTCGGACAGGATGTAAAGTTCGTTCCGTCCGATGTAGTTGTTGATGATACAGTCAGAGCTGCCGCAAAAGAACTCAAGGCCGGCGAAGTTATGCTCATCGAAAACGTAAGATACAGAGCAGAAGAGACCAAGAATGATCCTGCTTTCAGTAAAGATCTCTCGGAGCTCGGAGACATATTCGTTCAGGATGCTTTCGGAACATCCCATAGAGCGCACGCATCAACTACAGGCATCGCAGATTACATTCCTGCGGTATCCGGTTTCCTTATTGAAAAGGAACTTAAATTCCTCGGTGAGGCTGTGAATAATCCTAAGAGACCATTCGCTGCTATCATGGGAGGAGCCAAGGTTAAAGACAAGATTCCGGTAATTACCAATTTGCTCGATAAAGTAGACATTCTTATAATAGGCGGAGGAATGGCTTATACATTCTTCAAGGCTCAGGGCTATTCAATTGGAACATCGCTTCTGGACGAAGAAGGACTCGATCTCGCTGGTGATATTCTTAAGCTCGCAGAGGAGAAGGGCGTTAAGTTCATGCTCCCTGTCGACGTAGTAGCTGCTGATGAGTTTGCCAATGACTCTGCTCATGATGTTTATGCAGTAGATTCCATTCCTGATAACAGAATGGGACTCGATATCGGACCTGAGACCATCAAGCTCTACAGTGATGCACTCAAGAGCGCCAAGACTGTAGTTTGGAACGGACCGATGGGAGTATTCGAGATGGACACATTCGCAGTCGGAACCAAGGCAATCGCAGAATGCCTCGCAGAGATCGATGCAACCACGGTAATAGGCGGAGGAGACAGCGCTGCAGCGGTTGCGAAGTTCGGACTTGCCGATAAGATGACCCACATAAGCACAGGCGGCGGAGCAAGCCTCGAGTTCCTCGAAGGAATTGAGCTTCCGGGAATCGCAGTTATAGAAGATATGTAAGGAGATTATATTTATAATCTTATTAAATACAGAGGAGGATAAAATGAAGAAGTTTTTAATCGCAGGTAACTGGAAAATGAACAAGACAACTCAGGAATCCGAAGCTTTTGTAAGAGAGCTGAAGGCCAAGGTTAAATCCAATCCTGAGGATGTAGCCGTGCTCGTACCTTTCGTAGATCTGCACGCTGTTAAGAATACACTTGAAGGTTCCGGCATTAAGTTCGGAGCTCAGAACGTACACTTCGAGCCTGCAGGAGCATTCACAGGCGAGGTTTCCGTTCCTATGCTCAAGGAAATCGGCGTTGATTATTGCGTAATCGGACACTCCGAGAGAAGAGAATATTTCAACGAGACAGATGAGACCGTAAACAAGAAACTCAAAGCACTCCTTGCTGCAGATATCACTCCGATACTCTGTGTAGGCGAGTCTCTCGAGATCAGAGAAAAAGGTGAGGAGCAGTCATTTGTTGGCGGACAGCTTGTTGCTGACTTCGAAGGCATCTCTGCAATCGACGCAGCCAAGATCGTAATCGCATATGAGCCGATCTGGGCTATCGGAACAGGCAAGACAGCTACTCCTGAGCAGGCTGAGGATATGTGCGCATTCATTAGAGGAGTTATCTCAGGCATTTATGACCAGGCCACAGGCGATGCAATGCTTATTCTCTACGGCGGAAGCATGAATGCAGGCAATGCAAAAGAGCTGCTCGAGAAGCCTGACATCAATGGCGGACTTATCGGCGGAGCAAGCCTCAAGACAGAGGATTTCTCAATTATCGCAGAGGCTGCAGCATCTCTTAAATAAAGATGCGAGATAACTCAAATTACTGAGTTTTGAATTGACACATCAAGTGCATAAGTTGTATACTAAAGCGTTCGATTTTCAGTAAATCGAGCGCTTTTTACGATAATTATTATTTAATCCATTGGAGGTAATTTCATGCATACATTCATGATGGCAATCCTACTGCTGGTAAGCATCGTTTTAATCGCCAGCATTCTTATGCAGTCCGGTAACAGCGATGGTCTTTCAGGCTCTATCGCAGGAGGTGCAGAGCAGCTCTTCGGTAAGAAAAAGAGCAGAGGCTATGATGCTCTTCTTTCCAGAATTACTACAGTCTGCGCGATTGTATATATTGTCGTATCATTAGTAATAGTTGCTGTATTTAATTAATACGTGGAGCAAAGCAAACTCTAAAAGGAGATATAAATGCTCAAAATAGTTGTTATTGCTTGTGCTTTACTTGGAATCCTGACCGCTGTATCTATAGAGTCATGGCTCAGAACTCACGTTGGTAATAGGGCGCTCGCCTCCGACGTGTACAATGCCACACTCGAAAAATACAGCGAGTTTTGGTTTGCACTATTAATACCTTTATTGGTAATGCATGGTCTTATCGGCGCTTTGATAGGATTCGGTATAGGCCTTATACCTGTTGTGGCATACGTAGCTGGTGCCGTAACATGCTTTGCTGCTGTATTTATCGGCTCAAGGAGCTACACATCCGGAACTGTTGCAGGATCTTCTCTTGCCGCTGACGGAGACATTAAATCTGCGATGAAAGCATCATACAGATCCGGAGCCGTAATGGGACTTGCCACTACTATCATTTCCATTGCTGCTTTAAGTGCACTTACGCTCTTAATAAATACGGATCAGATTCCGGAGGCTGCATCAGGTTTTGCACTGGGAGCTACGCTGTCAGCCCTGGGTATTAGATTTACGGGCACTATTCTTACTTCTGCCCACAAATTATCTGCTGCAGATGAACACAATGTAGATTATGTCGGTATATTTGCGGCAATAGGTTCGGATTTCACAGAATCACTAATACTCTCCGCTTGTTCAGCAGCATTACTTGCTGAAGTAGGTGTTGCAACCGCCGGTGTCTTGGCTACATTTTCCGTCAGCTCTCTTATAAGATACCCTATAGTTATATTATCAAGCGGCTTGGCTGCCTCAGTAGTCGGAATACTCGTATTCAGAGCATTTACAGGTAAGTATTCGCATTACGGATTTACCGCAGGCAGTTTAGTTGCCGGAATTATCGTATTCGCAGCTGCACTTTACTTCAGTGAATACAGCCTGGATGACAGAGCATATTCTTATTGCATCGGATTCGGTATATTAGCTCAACTTCTAAGCGGAGAATTCAGCAAATCATTTACGATGGAAAGCCCTGTATTTAGCAGGGATTTGCCTAAGAGCAAAGACGAGACTGTCGATGTGCCTATGCTCCATGGTCTTTCTATAGGGCTTACTACGGTATTTGTGCCGGGCATTCTGATAGCTGTCGCACTTCTTTTATCCTTTAACATCGCAAGATATTACGGCGTTGCATTGGCAGCTATAGGAGCATCATCGATTACAGCTGTAAATCTCGCTGTCAGAGCTTATGCGGCAAGCTTAGCATCATCGGCATCCTATTCAGAAAAAGCAGATGAGAAGAGCGAGGAGAATTCAGGATATTATCATATTCTGAGAAGAAATTCCGCTGTTGCTAAGTCCTGCGGAAGATCATACTCCTGCATTTCATCAGCGCTGACCCTGACATCATTATTGATGGCATTTACAGTAAAGGCCGATAAGGAGATAGTGGACCTTACGCATCCTATAGTATTCGGCGGAATGATTATAGGTACGATTATCATCATAGTATTCCTGGGATTCTGGATCAGAGCAATTCTATCTAGCACCAACGCAATGCTTGATACAGCCAGCGGCGATACCGAAGAATATAGAACTGTAGCGTCGGTACACGGCGTTGCGATGCTGGCAATATTAACCATTGCCACTCCGGCCTTGGTCGGAACTATACTCGGAGTGGAGTGCACCATTGGATTTATTGCCGCTGCTATAGTTACAGGAATGACTCTCGTATTCGCATTTAACAATACAGGTCGTTACTATGACAGGATAGCATCCGATGTTTTGGCCACTGTAATTAAGACAATGACAGTAGTTGCCATAATCAGTATTCCGGTTTTCACAGCCTTTGGGGGCTTTAACTTATAAATTAGGAGGGGAGAGATGTTAGAAAAACTTGAAGGCATTCAATCACAGGGACTTGAAAGCATTTCATCAGCATCTGACGTAGATGCTCTTGAGGCTGTCAGGAAAGAACTCACAGGTAAAAAAAGCGCTTTGCAGGAGGTACTAAAGAGCCTCGGAGGCCTTGATCCGGATATGAGAAAATCCGTAGGAATGAAGGCCAACGAGATCAAAAATCTGTTTAGCGAAAAAATACAGGAAAGAGAAAAAGAGCTCGTTGCAGTAGCATCATCCGTAAAGGGAGAGCTCGACCTTACATTGCCGGGTACAGCGGTAGCTTCCGGTGCGCTTCATCCTATAACACAGATGTGCTATGACTTAAATGATGCATTCAGATCTCTCGGATTTGAAATATATAGTGAGGATGATATCTCAAGCGAAAAATACGCATTTGATAATTTGAACTTTGCAGCTGATCATCCGGCAAGAGCATCGATGGATACATATTGGCTCAAGGGCACTGAGGATAAAAGAGGAAATGACAGATTATGTCTTAGACCTCATCTCACAGGTGGATCTGTCAGGTATTTGCTACAGCATGGAGCACCTGCAAGATTTGTTTATCCGGGTAGAGTGTACAGAAATGAAACTACAGATGCCAGACACGAGAGAGCGTTCTTTCAATACGAAGCTCTTATAGTTGACAAGGACATATCATTTAGCTCCGGCCGCGTAATGATCGAGACTATACTTGAGAAAGTCTTTGGCCGCAAAGTAAATGTACGCATGAGAGAGGGATTCTTCCCGTTTACTGAGCCCGGATATGAAATTGATATGGAATGCCTGCTCTGCGGTGGTAAGGGTTGTAAGGCTTGTAATCAGGCCGGATGGATAGAAGTAATGCCGGGTGGAGTTATACATCCTAATGTACTTAGAGCCGCTAATTTGGACCCTGATGTATGGACTGGATTTTATACCAATATAGGTCTCGACAGACTCGTAATGATGCGTTACGGAGTCGATGACGTAAGATTATTCCACAGCGCGGATCTCAGATTCCTCGAGCAGTTCAAGTAGAAAGGAGGGCGTTATGAATATTTCAATGAAATTCCTTGAAAGATATATAGATCTTCCGAAAGATATATCTTATGACCAAATAGCATACGACCTCACTATGAGAACAGTCGAGGTAGAAGAAGTCATCAAGACAGCGGATAAATTCCACGATATAGTCGTTGGAGAAATTAAAGAGGTTAAGGCACATCCTAACGCCGACGCACTCAGAATATGCATGACTGATGTCGGAGAGGATGAGATTAAACAAATCGTATGCGGAGGCAGCAATCTAACTGCCGGACATAAAGTATGCGTATCTAAGCCCGGCGCAGAAGTCGTATGGCATGGGGAAGGTGAACCTGTTGTAATCACTGAGTCCAAGCTTAGAGGCGAGAAATCATACGGCATGATATGCGGTTCTGAGGAAGTTTACCTCGGAGATATTATCGTTCCTAAAGACGAAAAGGAGATTGTTGACTTTACAGAGCTCGGAATCGAGTGCGAAGTCGGACAGAACGTAGCAGAAGTAATGGGCCTCGATGATGTAATTCTCGTTGTCGATAATAAATCACTATCCAACAGACCGGATCTTTGGGGACATTATGGCGTGGCCAGAGAGTTTGCGGCGATTTATAAATTGCCGTTCAAAGAACTTCCTGAGAATCTTCCGGAAGGACTTCCTGAATACAAAGTTACTATAGAGGAGCCTGACAGATGTCCGAGATTTACAGCTACGAAGATTGATAACGTATATGTAAAGGAATCTCCTCAGTGGATGAAGACTTTAATTACTAATGCAGGTATGAGACCTATTAATGCTTTAGTAGATATCACTAACTTCGTTCTGATGGCTGTAGGACAGCCTCAGCATGCATATGACAGCACTCACGTTAAAGGTGATGAGATTGTAGTAAGGCTTGCAAAAGACGGAGAGCAGCTATTGCTTCTCGACGAGAAGGATCTCGACCTTACTAGCGATCATCTCGTTATTTGCGACGCCGAGCATCCACTGAATCTCGCCGGTATTAAAGGCGGTAAAGATGACTCCGTACTGGACAGCACTACTTCCGTAATTCTGGAATGTGCTGTATTTACGGCTCCAGGAATCCGAAGAACCACAGCCTACTTCAATGAAAAGACAGACGCAGCTCTCAGATATGAGAAGGGTATAGATACTCAAAGAGCCAATCTCGGCGTAAACATGGCACTTTCATTGTTTAAGGAAATCTATCCTGACTGCGTTATAAGTGCATTTACCGACTGCTATCCTGTGCAGACAGAGAAAGCCGTCATCGACATCACTCAGGATTTCCTAGACAGAAGACTTGGTGAGGTTGTTGAGAGAACTGAGATTGAGGATATACTCACAAGGCTCGGATACGAAGTCGATTATGATAACGGAACATATCACTGCAAAGCTCCTACATGGAGATCAACA
Organism: uncultured Eubacteriales bacterium; assembly: GCA_902760855.1. Lineage (GTDB taxonomy): Bacteria > Bacillota > Clostridia > Peptostreptococcales > Anaerovoracaceae > Crickella. Next base: position 2,408 of record CACWIO010000018.1, on the reverse strand, counting down.
GGTGATGTATCCATACATGACGATATACTCGGAGATATAGCCAGAATTATCGGTTATGAGTATTTCAAGAAGCAGCCTCTTGGCATCAGTTTTGAATCATCTGTAAATCAGGTTAAAGTAGATCTCGCACGTAAGCTTAAAGAATATCTCGCATTCAGATGCGGATTCAACGAGATATTTACATATCCATGGGTAGAAGAGAAATACATTCATGCTGCCGGGATATCAGACGAAGATACTATTAAACTGGCGACTCCGCCATCTCCTGAGCAGAGCATGCTAAGACCATCACTTATACCTGGGATGCTATCTGCCATAGTCGGAAACGAAAGATACTTCGACGATTTCTGCATATTCGAATCAGCTCAGGTGTTTGAGCCGGGTGAATATCATCCGTCATCAGATGATGAGACACTGCCTATGCACAGAAATTATCTGAGCGGAGCTGCTGCAGGCAGGGATGCTGCGCCACTTTTCTATAAAATAAAGGGTGCGATTGAGAATATGGCATCTTATTGCCATTTCGAAGAGCTGACGTTTGCCCAAAATGAAAAGCCTAAATGGGTTGATGAGAAAGCATGGCTCAATATAATGAGCGGTTCGGATAAAGTAGGTGATATAGGACTTCTCTCCGTAGTAGCTCTTAACGATGCCGGAGTAAAGAACCTCAAAGCGGCTGCTTTTGAACTCGATACGGATAAGATTACTCCGTATCCTTCAAGGACCAATGCATTCAAACATTTGCCATTGTATCCGCTCGTAGAGCAGGATTTATCCATACTTGTGGATGAGTCTGTTAAGTGGGCAGATATAGCAGGATCTATTGACAAGATGGTCAAGGAACTTAAATTCGTGGAAGAGTACCGCGGCAAACAAATCCCGGAAGGTAAGAAATCCATCATGTTAAGCTATAAGATCGGCAATGACGATTCTACTATGACATCGAAACAAATCGAAAAAAAGATGGGGGCTATAGTTAATGTCCTCCAGAAGAAAGTCGGAGCTGAACTCAGATAAGAGTGCTGTGACTAAAAGATCCATCCCCGATAGTGCATAATGCCTGATATATATCCGCAGGATAGTCGGTAGTAAAGGATACACGATCTTTTGAATGAGGATGGGTAAATTCAATAAAGTATGCATGGAGGGCCTGGCGATTGATTAAGTCAGGCCTTCCGCCATATAAGGCATCACCTGCAATAGGATGTCCAATATGAGCCATATGAACTCTAATCTGATGTGTGCGGCCGGTATGAAGGCTTACCTCAACAAGGCTGTAAGCACCATGCTCAGGAGAGTCAAAACGCTCTAATACCTTCACTTCAGTTTTAGCTTCTTTACCGCCGTCTTCAACAGGCATATAGCATCTCTGTATTGAAACGCTGTCCGGACGTCCGATTGGGACATCAATAAAGAAGTGGTCTTCGGATACATCTCCCTCGACAAGGGCGATGTATTTTTTAATAACACTGCTACGTCTCATCTGAGATGAGAGCTCATTTTGTGCATTGGAATTCTTGGCTACTATAATGATGCCTGATGTATCCATGTCTATACGGTTGGCAAATCTCACTTTAAATGACTGATTGCTATCTGACATGTATTTCATGACACCGTTAGCTATCGTGTGATTAGGATGACCTTTGGTAGGATGAACGATTATCCCGGGCTGCTTGTTAATGATGATCAGATCATCATCTTCATAGATAATGTCAAGCGGAATGTCCTCAGGAGGGAAGTCGCTTAATTCCTCCGGCAAACGAACACCAATAATATCACCGACCGCGGGTTTTATATATCCCGGAGTCGGTGTACCGTTTAAATCGACAAGTTTCTGGTATTTCATTTTGGTTCGAAATCTGGCAGAGAACTTGAAGTTAAGTCTGAGTATTGTGTTGATGGTCATGCCTTCTTCTTCCGGCGTGACCTTATGCTCGTATTTACTCATAATTACAATAGTTTGGTGCTAAGTTTATTCCAATAATCGTAGTCTATTTGGCGGATTAAATGAATCTCGCTCTCGTGTTGCATTATTTCTATATGAGAAACATTGTTAAACTCGTGAGTCCTGCCGTCGAAAGAGAGAAGTACAGTTCCGCCTGTGCTTCTGCCGTTGCCGCGTATTGTTATAGTGTCAGATGCCGGAACAAGTATGCTGGACCTGAAGCATCTGTACGCGTTGGTGTTCATAGGAGCCAGAGGAGTGAGCTGAAGTATATCCAGATCCGGAGATACAAGGCATCCTCCGAGCGAGTAATTGTAAGCTGTTGATCCTACTGCAGTGCATACCAAAATACCATCTCCGGAGAAGTCCTGTATCTTGGTGTCTTCTATAAGAACAGAGAAGTGAGAACTATGAGAATAAGTGCCTCTGACAACTATCTCATTAACTCCGACTCTTAGGAATT
>CACWIO010000017.1 GCA_902760855.1 uncultured Eubacteriales bacterium | reverse complement strand
GAGTTCCACAACGGACTTGACCTCGCGCTACAAAGCGGTACTATGGGATCGCCTGTATATGCGATTGCCAACGGGGTGGTCACCAAGGCTTCATGGTACGGCGGTTACGGCAATTGCATCATGTATGCGATTAAGGGAGGCTATACCGTGCTATACGGCCACCTCAGCGGATTTAATTGCAGCAACGGAGATGTCGTTAAAAAAGGACAGCTCATAGGATACATAGGCAGCACAGGAGCATCGACGGGACCGCACCTGCACTTTACGGTGTTTAAGGGTGGCAGCACAATAGATCCGTATTCGCTATATTAGGACATAGGGATTTAGGATGACAGATTCAATCAAAGTGCCGGACAAGGTACTGGAGATAATAAAGGGCAGAGGAATCGGAGATGCCGAGCTTGAGGAGTTTATTTCAAACAGACCTCAGTTGAGCTACGATCCGTTCCTGCTTGCGCACATGAGAGAGGGGGTTGAGCTCCTTCTTTCTGCTGTGGACAGGGACCTCAGAATAGTCATATATGGCGATTATGACGTGGACGGGATTACATCCACGGCGCTTTTGATGAAAGTTATCTCATGCCTTACGGACAAGGTCTCTTACTACATTCCGTCGAGGATAGATGAGGGCTATGGTCTGCACAGAGAGGCTATAGATCGAATCAAAGCGGACGGAGGAGAATTCATAGTAACCGTGGACTGCGGCTCAGTATCCCGCGAGGAGACAGCATATGCTCATTCGCTAGGGATTGAGACTTTGGTCACGGATCATCACAACATATCCGACGTGATTGCGGAGGGCGTGGTAATTAATCCTAAGCTTCCGGATGACGGATATCCTTTCAAGGATTTGGCGGGAGTCGGTGTCGCATACAAGCTCGCTTTGGCGATTGCGAGGACGCGTGAGATTCCAAGGGACGTGATGGCTGAGATTATTGAGTTTGCCACCGTAGGCACGATTGCCGATATCATGCCTATGATGGATGAGAACAGGACACTGGTTAAAGTGGGACTGAGAAGCATACACCTCGGTTGCCGGAACAGAGGGCTGAGGGAGCTGATAGACCGATCGTCTCTCGATTACAAGACGATTAAAGCAGGGGATATTTCGTATGGCATAGCGCCTAAGATTAATGCTTCGGGGCGCATGGGAGATGCGACTGTCGGAGTGAGGCTGCTGCTTTCGAACGATGAGAGCGAGATAAGGGAGTGCTGTGAGGCACTTCTGAGCGCGAATAACGAGAGAAGGCGCCTGCAGGACGATGCCTTCAAAAGAGGCCTCGACATGATAGACGATGAGATGGCTCTGGGCGATTTCCTGATGCTCGAGATTAATGATTCGCACGAGGGCGTGCTCGGAATAGTGGCAGGGCGCTTGAGAGAGCAGGTCAACAGGCCCGTTGTGGTCATATCCGAGGGAGACGGCACTTATAAGGGGACGGGCAGATCGATAGTCGGCGTGGATCTCTTTAAGATGCTGGACAAGTACAGACCGGAGTTTAAGAGCTTCGGCGGGCACAGCGCCGCATGCGGCTTTACAATTGATTCGGATAAGGTCGCAAAGCTCAAGGCGGATCTTAACCAAGACATGAGAGCTATTAAGGACGCGAATCCCGACATTTTCGATTTGAAATATGATTACGATGCTGAGATCAGCACGGATGAGATAGATTTGGAACTTGCCAATGCGCTGACTTTGCTGGAGCCCTGCGGTAAGGGAAACGAAGTACCCGCATTCCTGCTCAAAGACGCGAAGATATGCAATTGGAGGTTCCTTAAGAACGAAGATAAGATGGCCAGGTTCGCAATCAGAGGCGATGACGGCAGATATATAGATGCTGTGCTGTTCAGCGGTGCGGCTGATGCCTACGAGCTGGTTCAAAACAGAAGTGTGGACATACTCGGAAGCGTAGAGATTAACGTATGGAGAGACGAGGCCAGAGTACAGATGGTGGTCAGGCAAGTGCTCGAAAGCGGGACGCTGTAAGCTTTGCAGGGCGCCGCGGAAAGATTCACGAGGATTGATTTGCAGGACAATAACGAGATTGTCAACAAAGTAATAGTGCTTGACGAAAACGAGGATCAGTCGTTTCAGATTGACGCGAAGAAACCGGGTCAGACTCACGACCCGGATAAGCAGTTTGCCCCGAGGACGAAGAGGATCATTCTTTTTGTGCTCGGTCTTTTGGTGGGCTTAATGCTCTCGGGTCTTACTGCCAAACTCATAGGCGGCGGGAAGTTCGTGCCTAAGGATACTTATGAGTATTACAAAGAACTCGATAAGAATTATGGCAAATACAACGAGATACTTAAGATGATAGGTGAGGACCCTATAGCAACGACGCCGCCCGGTGAGATTGATGATGCTAAGCTCAAGGAGCTCGTGGCAGGCATAGGCGATCCGTATGCGGAGTACTTCACGGCGGAGGAATACAAAGAATTCGAAAAGATGTATTCATCTGACTATGTCGGCATAGGTATAGTCATAATGGACGAGGATGATAAGGTCGTAATCAAGGGAGTATTCGACGAAGGCCCTGCCAAGGAGGCGGGAATCCTGGTTGATGATGTCATACTCAAAGTCGACGGAGTGAAGCCGGATAATACTACAGATGCGGTCAGCAAGATTACAGGTGAGGCCGGAACATCTGTAGAGATTTTGATAGGGCGCGGTGATGAGGAGCTCACTTTCAAATTGAATCGAACCAAGATTGACTACGACTCGGTAGATTATTACGAGCTCGAGGATCACAAAGGTGTCGGATACATCAGCATCACAGGATTTAGGGAGAATACCGCCAAGGATTTTAAGCTTGCGGTGAGAGACCTCAAGAATGCAGGCTGCGACAAATTCATAATCGATCTTAGAGACAACGGCGGCGGACTTACGAGTGAGAGCATAGAAATAGCCGATTATCTGCTGCCCGCCTGCAAGATAATGAGCGAGAATACCAAAGACGGCAGCGAGACCGTGCATAATTCAAAGGCCAGCTCAGCGGACATTGATTTCGTGATGCTGACCAATGTCAACACTGCGAGTGCCTCTGAGATACTTGCCGGCGCGATACAGGATAACAAGGGCGGACTCATCATCGGTGAGAAGACCTACGGCAAGGGCGTGACTCAGATTACAAGGAAGTTCAAAGACGGCACTGCGGTCAAACTCACCATTACGGAGTACTTCAGACCGAGCGGTGAGACAGTCAACGAAAAAGGAATCACTCCGGATATTGAAGTTCCGGGAGATGAAGCACTCGAGGCAGGACTTAAGGAGCTCGGCAGGTGATAATCTACTACACGCATAAATTCAAGGAAATGGGCGTTACGAGCCACGAGCTGCTGCAGCTTGCCATAGGAGACTACCTCGGGGATAAGGAGCGAGCAGAGGAGCTCGTCGCCTCGATGAAGAGAGACACTTCCAAGGACTATGAGGGCAAACCTTATATCGATGGTTTCGAGAAATTCTCGATATCTCACAGCGATGGCAGCTGGGCGGTGCTGATAGACGAAAGAGAGTGCGGCCTCGACATACAGTATGAGAGAAGCTGCGACTTTCTTATGATTGCCAGGCGCTTCTTCAATTCCGAGGACGCGGCAGCGGTAGGCGGCGTTTATTCGATGGGAGAGGCGGCAGAGCCTGAGGCGCGTGCAGAGTTCTTCAGGATATGGACCAAGAGGGAGGCTTTGATTAAGGCTCTCGGCATGTCGGTTGCCTATAGCGATTTCCCGCCTGTCGGACTGTACAAGAGCGCGGAGTACGATGGCAGACGCTACTATGTTTCGAACATAGAGATCCCTGAGGCTGAGGGTATGTATGCTGCGATTTGCCTCGATGCGAGTGAGGATATTAACGATAAGCTCGTGTATAAGGAGATGTATGTCAAAAGGTAAAAAGACAGCGATGGAAGAGGCGAGCGCTTATCTGGCTAATAGAATGCGCACCGTGCATGAAGTAAGGCAGAGGCTCAGAGATAAGGAGTATGATGCCGCGGAGATAGATGAGACTCTGAACGATCTCATAGGGCTCAGATATCTCGATGACTACCTCTATGCGCTTAGGTATTACGAATATAACAGAGAGAAGAGAAGAGGGAGCAGGAGAGCCGCGAGGGAGCTTGCGGAGAAAGGCGTGGATGAGCAGACCATCAAGAACGCCCGGGAGGATTTCCTCTTTGAGAATAAAGTAGACGAGTTCGAGGATGCTCTGGCTGTGGCGCTTAGGGCCGCCGAGGACAGGGAGACGGATGAGAAGCTGAGAGCCAAAATCGCGAGGAAACTCGAGGGCAAGGGCTTCTCGAAGGGAGATATTATCAGAGTGCTGGGAGAATTAAATGGAAGACAGGTACTCGAGGACGATTAATTTGATAGGGGAGGAGGCCACGGGCCGCCTCCGGAGCGCATCTGTGGCTGTGATCGGCTGCGGAGGAGTCGGCTCCTATGCCGCCGAAGCACTGGCAAGGGCCGGCATAGGGCGCATCACCCTTATGGACGGTGATGCCGTGGCCGCAAGCAACCTCAACAGACAGCTGGTCGCACTGACTTCCACACTCGGACGCAATAAAGCCGAGGTGATGGCAGAGCGCATCAAGGATATAAACCCGGATGCAGAGGTGACTGCTGTAGGCGCCTTTTACAAGATATTCGGAGACCTTGATTTGTCCGCCTTCGACTGGGTGGTAGACGCAATCGACGATGTGGACGGCAAGACCGAGCTGATCAAAAATGCGACAGAAGGCGGAGTGAATATAATATCCGCGATGGGCGCTGCAGGGAAGATTAATACAGTATTTCGCAGCGCTGATATATCCGAGACTTCGGTTTGCCCGCTTGCCCGCGTGATGAGGCGCCGCCTGAGAGAGATTGGCATCGAGCATTTGCCGGTGGTCTATTCTGAGGAGAGACCGGCTCCGAGAAACGGAGAGCTAGGGACATTGAGTTTCGTACCCGGATCTGCCGGACTTGAGCTTGCCGGATATGTAATAAAAAAGATAGCTGGCTTGATCGATTGAGAGCCTGCGCTGCAATATAGGTCAAATGAAGATATTTGCGATAGGGGATTTACATCTCTCGTTCAACGAGACAATAGACAAGCCGATGGATAAATTCGGACCGGGCTGGGAAGGGCATCCCGGCAGTATTTCCGATGCCTGGCACGAGATGGTCTCCGATGAGGATGTGGTGCTTATTCCGGGGGATATATCCTGGGCGCTCAAACTAAGCGAGGCCATGGATGATTTCGAGTGGATTCATAATCTGCCGGGCCTTAAAATTATCTCTAAAGGCAATCACGACCTCTGGTGGGGGCGCATTAATTACCTGAATTCCCTATATGATGATATAATCTTCCTGCAAAATGACTGCTACACTCTGGACGAATGTGGTATAGTTATTGCAGCATCCAGAGGATGGCCGTATCCGGGCTCAGATGAGTATACGGATCACGATGAGAAAATATATGCCAGAGAACTCGGCAGGATGCGAATGGGGCTCGACGCCGCCAAAGCCAAGGCGCCGGACTACAAGATAATTGCCTGCCTGCATTATCCGCCAAGTGCCGCGGATGGCAGGGAGACGGAGTTCACAAAAGTGCTCGAGGAGTACGGTGTTTGGAAGTGCGTCTACGGACATTTGCACGGCATGCCTGCGTTTGAGCGCGGCATCAAAGGCTCTGTGCGTGGCGTGGAGTATATGCTGGTTTCGCTCGACTATCTCGGGTCGAAGCCCAAATTGATTTATAACGGGACTGAATAAATGAGATACGCTTTTATAGTCAATCCGATCTCCGGCCGCGGAGGTCACGACAGGGGAATAGTGCACAGCATCGAGGCGTTGATTGCCAACCATAACGACATGGACATGGGGATCTACTACACTCAAGGGAACAAGGACGCTGTGGAGTTATCCAAGACGCTTGCCGAGGAAGCCAGTAAAGCAGGCGATGAGATTATTGTGTTTGCCTGCGGCGGAGACGGAACCGCGCATGAGGTCGCCAACGGTATCTACGGATACGACAACGCGATACTCGGCCTGATACCGGTCGGAAGCGGCAATGACCTCGCAAGGGAGCTTGCCAGGGGAGACCGAAATTTCAAGGAATACACCAATCTCGATCTTCAGATGAAGGGCCATCCTCGCAAGATAGACGTGATGAAGCTCAGCTGGGAAGACGAAGGCGGGGAGCAGAGCTGTATTGCGGTTAACGGCATCAATATAGGCTTCGACGGCGACACGGCTGTCAAGGCAAACGAAATCAAAACGAATTCATTCCTGTCCGGTTCGCTGGCGTACATCGCGGCGGTGTTCAGCACTTTGGTCAAGAAAATCGGACAGAATCTAAAGATAACTGCTGATGGAGAGAATTTCCACGAAGGGCCGCTGCTGCTGGCAACTGTGAGCAACGGCGGATACTGCGGCGGCGGAATTCGAAGCTGTCCGTTCGCCATTCTCGACGACGGTGAACTCGAGCTTATGGCTATCGAGGATATGAGCAGGATGAGTTTCGTGAGCAAGTTCCCGAAATACAGATCGGGCATGCTGTTCGAAATCAAAGGGGTAGATAACATCGTCTCATACAGGAGAGCCAAGGAAATCGTAGTGGAGCCGCTCGCGGATGAGACTATGAAATTCGTAGCTGACGGAGAGACTCTGCATACCGGTAAAGTTAAAATCGAGATTGTGCCAAAGGCAATCACGGTTTGGGAGATATAGGGACTATGCTTTCCGATGATGAAATCAGGAAGATAATTATTAAAAGGAAAAAGCGGACATACGCTATCAGAAGGGCGCTCGCAGGGGCGCTGCTTCTTATTGTGCTCTTTTTGATCGTGCTGCCGTCCAGAGTGGACAGCTCCTTTGATCGCGAAGCGATCAAGTCATCCGTGGATGAGGCGGCCGCCGAACCCGAGATCGCCGCGGAGGCCGCGGAGCTGTACTCGCTCGAGCTCGAGCGCCCCGTATACCAGAAGAACGCAGACAGGATAATCGATCCTTACAGCATAACCAAGATACTGACTTGCTATCTGGTCCTTGAGAACTTGGATCCGGATAAGAAGGTCAAAATTACAAAAAACAAATCCGTAGACTATGTGGACGGCTCGCACATACTCCTGCTCGAGGGAGAGGAACTGACAGTGCGAGACCTGCTGCATGCCACCATGCTCACATCCGCGAACGACGCGGCATACTATCTTGCAATTGCGGCCGCGGGAAGCGAGGAGGCGTTCGCAGAGATGATGAATAAACAAGTCGAGGAGTGGGGATGCGAGAATACCCATTTCGTCAATCCTAACGGCTGGAAGCATAAAGATCACTACACCACAGCGCACGACATGGCCATCATTACTGCGCGCTGCTTTGAAAGCGAAGCCCTGCGCGAGCTTTCTACCACTAAGAAATATCACATCGGTGCAAATGAGCAAAGCGATGAGCGCAATCTCATCAACTTCTTCCTGCGCAGTGTCAAGGAAGCCGACAATATCACTTGCGGTAAAACCGGCAGCTGGGAGGAGGATGATTGCTCCATCGCTTTGGAATTCAAAGAGGGCAATCTCTCTGCAGCCCTTGTATTGCTCAGGGACAATATGGAGCAGAGAACTGAAGATATCATCAAACTTCAGGAATACAGCCACAAGGTGACGCCCGGCTTTATCGTCGGAACCGAAGGGGCTGTTGTATGCAGCGCCCGTGTAAAAGGCGGCGAAGAGACCGTAGTGCCAGTCGCGGTAGACAAGAGCATATACGCGTATCCGAAGAGCGGAAATGACAAGGATATCAAGGTGGCGCTGCAGACAGAGCCGCTTGAGGCTCCGCTTAAGAAGGGCACGAAGGCCGGGACTTATACAGTTATAGTGGATGGGAAGGAGCTCGAAAGCGGCAACCTCATGACAGCTGCAGATGTAGAGCCCGGCTGGCTCCCATCCATACTCTACATCTCCAACCAATCCACACTCATAGGGCTGGGCATCATCGCCTTTGCATTATGCCTCAGATCCCTCTTGAAACAGGTCACAAGATCAAAGCGCCGCAAACACAAACCCCACCATTAAAATGAAAAAGAGTCGCTCTTTCGAACGACTCTGTGAACGGCTCGTGTGCCGTATATATGGCGGAGAGAGGGGGATTTGAACCCCCGCACGGGTACTACCCGCCTGCTGGTATTCGAAGCCAGTCCCTTCAGCCTCTTGGGTACCTCTCCATATTTTGCTCTGCGCGCGGAGATTATATTAACACAGAGAGAGAAGCATTTCAAGAAAGGTGATTCAATCACACAATATTTGCCAAATGCGTGCTATACTTTAGCAGACACAAAGAGACGATCACATGAAGATTTAGTGCAATGCACACGGAGGTAGATAATGGCAAAGATGGTAAAGTGCCTCGTATGCGGGGCGGTTTTTGAAGAAGGCGCGGAGGTTTGCCCGGTTTGCGGAGTCGGCCCTGAGAACTTCGAGCCTGTTGAGGTAGAGGAATCCGGTTTTTCAAAGGACACGGATGAGAAATTCGTAATTCTGGGCGGTGGCCCTGCTGCTAAGGCTGCGGCTGAGGCTATACGAGAGAGAAATAAAGAAGCTGTAGTGACAATCATCACGATGGAGGACGAGCTTCCGTACAACAGACCGATGCTGACCAAGGCGCTTCTTGCGGATCACTCGGGAGATGCGCTTGCCATAGAAGCTGCTGATTGGTATGAGAAAAACCGCATCTTCATGATGAAAGGCGCTAGGGCAATCGCGATAGATACTGATGCCAAGAGCGTCGCGCTTGAGCTAGCCGACGGAAGTCACGGTGCCACGGTTTATGACAAGCTCATATACGCACTAGGTGCTTATTGTTTCGTAGCCCCAATCAAGGGATCGGAACTTGAGCATGTCATGACAGTTCGTAATATTTCGGATACCGTACGAATCAGAGAAATTGTAAAGGATCGAGACGCGAAAAATGTCGTATGCATCGGTGGTGGCGTCATGGGACTTGAAGGCGCTTCAACTATGCGTGATGAAGGTTTCAACGTGACCGTACTTGAGACATCGCCTTTCCTGCTGCCAAGGCAACTGGATAATGAAGCATCTACAATGCTAAGAGAATTAGCTGAATCGAAGGGCGTAAATACTATTACAAATGCAAAGATTAAAGAGATTACAGGTGACGCCGTATTACTGGAAGACGGTACTTCTTGCCCGGCGGAATTAGTCCTTATGTCTACGGGAATGAGACCGTATACTCAGCTTGCGGAAGAAGCGGGTATTGCAGTAGACAGATGGGTATCTGTGGATGATCATATGAGGACGAGCGCGGGCAGCGTCTACGCTGCCGGCGACTGCTGCGCCGTAGATGGCCAGCCTCAGGCGTTCTGGGCTCAGGCTGAGGCCACAGGGCGCGTCGCAGGCGCCAATGCGGCCGGTGACGATGTGGCGTACGAGAAGATCGGTTCCGCACTTGTGATGCACGCCTTTGGAACGGCCGTATTCGCGCTCGGTACCAACGGCAAATCCCAAGACGGAAGCTCGGATCCGAAATATCGCCTTGAATCTTCAAAAGATGACAAAGCAGGCAATTATGCAGCCCGCTATTACGATGAAGACAAGCTGGTTGGAGGCATACTGGTCGGAGACCTCAGCGCTATGCCGGAGCTTACCAAATCCATCGAATTCTAAAACGGGTGGGGGTTCAAATCCCTCTCTCCGCCATGAGGAATTGTCCTGACGATTGCCGGGCGAAAGCCCGGCAGAGTCATGGAAATTCCTATACGCAGTACGCCGACGATTGACGAGCCAAAGGCGAAGGCAGAGTCGCTGCGTACGAGCCGTTCAATCAGGACATACTTAAGAGTCGTTCGAATGAGCGGCTCTTTTTCATTAAGCATAAAAAGTGAGGGCAGTGTACCGCACATATCCAATGCAGACCTGTCCTCTTTGTGAACTAATAATAATATATTTAATTTCTTGTAGTCAAGGATTGCAGTTTCTTTCTGTATTAGCTTTTTAATACTGACTAGGGACGCAACTTGTTCCAAAAGGGAACAAGTTCAAATACGAGGCAGCGGAACTGTAATTTACCTTGTAAGATTTACAAATAATAAGAAATGATACATATTGACATTATCGATATACGATATTATACTCTTGCTATAAATATCGTGTATCGATATTTATTTGCGCAGATAGAAAAGGGACAGAGAAGAAAGAAGGGATATCAATGGCCAAGAAATCTCTATATCCATTAACAGAGCCGATGTTTTATGTCCTCATGTGTTTTCACAGAGGAGATATGTGCGGTACTGAAATAGCGGAATATGTCAGAGGACTTACTAAGGGAAGAGTGAGCCTCGGACCGGGTACTTTATATACCATTCTCAGCACGTATCAGTCTGAGAAGGTAATTGAGAAAGTTTCATCCGAGGGGCGCAGAATCACATATAGCATCACAGAGAAAGGTGAAAAGCTATATGCCGATGAGGTCGCAAGACTCAGAACTTGCCTGGCAGATGCGGAGGAGAATCAATAATGGCAAAGAATACAGTCAGAAAAAGGGTAGAGGTAAATGATATAAGGGATCCATATTATTGCGTATGGCTTCAGGAGATGGCTGAGAAAGGTTTTCTCTACAAGCATAGAGATCTATTTACCTGTGTATTTGAAAAGGCCTCACCTCAGAAGAGACGATATAGAGTGATAGAGAGAAAATGGCGCAAAATGGGTGAAGAGGAGAAGGCGCTATACCATGAAGCCGGGTGGACTGCAGTTGCTTCCTACAACGGAGTCACTGTTTTTACAACTGCTGATCCGGACGCTCCAGAGCTGTTTAGCGATGAAGACAGTCATTTGAGGATGCTTAGAAATAAAAAAACCGAATCTGCAATTGTTATTGTGTTGGGGATATTGCTTATCTTGAGCAGGATAAGACAAACTGTGGGAACGGGATTTCGTATTTACGATAAAGAATTTATATATCAGGTGGGAAGATTAAATGCACTTGAATATGCGTTTAATCCTGTGTGGATTACGTTCTCGGGAGTTGTGCTTGACATAGCCATTTTGACTATGTGGATTATGTTAGTGATTAATGAGATTAGATTCCTAAAACTATATAGTGGAAAAGAGGCGTTTGAATATGATATTCCATATACAGATATCAGATATGTGAAATTAAAGGAGAGAGTTCGATCTAATCAGCTTCTCATAAAGGTATTTTTGCTACTGTTTTTGGCACCAATGCTTATAGGAATTATAAGGCTTGGAGGGTCATTTAATGAAGGAGAAAAAGCTCTAACCTATAATGAAAGTCATCCGGTAATGATGAGAGAGTTTGATTCTGCCAATTGGGATAAAGCGAAGCCTTTGATACAACAGTCTAGAGACCGTGGAGAAGAAATAGATTACTATGCTGAAAAAAGGCGAGGAGGATTGATCCTTAAAGAAACATATGAGGAACAACTCAATACTTACACGGATGATGGTAATGGCAAAGAACTGATATCGTATTGGTCGAAATATATAGTTGTACGTGACGAATATAAAGCAGAAGAATATCTCGGGGAGAATATTGCCTTCCATATGAATGATGCTGTTGGAGGAGATGAAAAGTGGAAGGAAGCCCTGGAAAAAGTTCGTATTGAATGCGAAGATGTTGACTATGCAGGATACTATACTAATTTAGAATCTTTTGAGAACGGAATGGCGCAGAACCAAATACTATATTTGAAAAAAGGTGCAGATATTCAAGAAATACAGTATGTAGGACCGATTGACCTCAGAGATAAAATAGATTTATTTGTGAAAGAATTTGAGGAAGATTGAGAATTGTTATTGACCTTAACCTTGCGTCAGGGTTTAGGATGAGCCCATCAAATCAGTTCTATGGGAGGAAAACCTTCAAGTGAAAATGAATAAGAAACTAATTGCAATTATCGGGATGATAGCAGCTGTAGCTATCATCTTTTGGAAGAAAATAGCGCTCTTGGGATTGGTTATAATATTGTTTGTTGGAACACTGATTGCCAGGCCGGAGATTACAGACGATATTGCTGTATATGAAGAGTTAAGGTCCGGTGGCAATGCACGCGAAGAATACCAGGATCGTTGGGGCATGGATGAAAGCATATGGCCTGAAAAGATTACTGAGAGCATGGATGTTAAAGACTACAAGATGGTTTATTATAATCCGTGGGATGCGCAGTACCTTGGATATCTTGTTATTAAGTATCCCGTCTCAGAGTATAAAGCGGAAGTAGAGAGGCTTAAGTCGTATAAGTCTACTGAGTATAAAGGCTATTATGAGGTAACCGGCGAAGAGGATTATGAGCTCCTCGCTGTCAATGCTGATCCATACTATGGTTTCATATACGCCATGACGGACAACGATAACACTATCATTTATGCTGAACAGGTATTTTGCAACTACTTCATGGATTTGAAGTATGAGAAATATATGCCGAAGGAGTATTTTCTTGATGGGTTTAACGCAACACAGGATAGTCAGTACTATAAAGAAAAAGAAAGAGAGATGGACGAGATAGCAAATGAGTAGAAAAGCATGATCTTGGATACACTTATGGATACACTGGATGAGGGACGTCACTCCTTTCCTTGAAATTTCAACGTTTCCAGATTTGCTTAATAATTCAAATCCCCCTCTCTCCGCCATATAAAACGCCGAAGTTTCAACGACTTCAGCGTTTTTATTATACATAATTGTTGCACAAATGTTGCAGAATTATTTAATTGACATTTACACGATACCGTGCTAAAGTCAATTTACAAGGAGGCCGAAATGGAAAACCTTTTATCTGTATCTGAATACGCACAGCTTTATCATAAGGACCCGGGCAATATACGTAGATATCTTGCATCGGGGCGTTTGCGTGGCCAGAAAATTGGTAATCAATGGGTTATTCCTAAAGATGCTCCGTATCCAAGTGATGACAGACAAAAGAGTGGTAAGTACAGAAATTGGCGTAAAAAGATATCTTTAAATTCTAATAAAGCTTTAATGACTTCGATAAAGGCGATGTCTAAGGAACTCAGTATTATTTATGGGGAGTCTCTTAGCGAGGTAATTATTTACGGATCATATGCCAGGGGGACACAGACAGAAGGATCCGATGTAGACATTGCACTTATATTAAATAAAAAACCTACAAAGGTTATGACAGACAAGATGATAGACTGCGTAGCAAGACATGAAGTAGACAGCGATAAGGTCCTATCTGTCATTGACATACAATCTGACCAATATGATAATTGGAAGACAAGTTTGCCGTTCTACATGAACATTGACAAGGAGGGAGTCACTGTATGGAAGGCAAAGTAAAAGACCTGTCGAAATACAGATATCAGAAAGCAGAACAGAATCTGGAAATAGCAAAAGACCTCTTCGACAGAGAAGTCTATGGATTTGCTTTGAACAGAGCATACTATGCTGCTTTTGACGCAATGAGAGCGGTTAACGCCCTTGATGGATTTGACAGTAGTAAACATAGCGGTGTCATATCTCATTTCAACAAGAACCATGTAAAAAACGGTGACTTTAATGCAGATACTTCCGGCATTATCAGAAGAGCATCAATGATGCGAGAGAAGTCTGACTATGAAGACTTTTACGAGCCAGATAGAGAAGATGCCGAAACAGTCATAAAAGAAGTCGAAGAATTCCTTACTGCCGTTAAGACGTTTTTAAATAGAAACCTAAGAGCGGGTAAATAAACCTGTTCTAAAATGGAAAAAGATTAAATGCTACGATAAGTAGCAGAAATAGTGCATTATGACAACTACTATTGCTTGTCCGAGATGTTTGCAAAAAATATGATGAGAGCATCAAAGACAAGGAGGTACGTAAAATGACTTTTGCAGAAAAACTGAAAAGCTTAAGAAAAGAAAACGGAATGTCCCAGGAGACGCTTGCGGAGAAACTAGGTGTATCCAGGCAGGCGGTTACCAAATGGGAGACTGAACTTGGACTTCCGGACATTGATAACATGGTCGCTATTTCAAAGTTGTTCGGAATAACGCTTGATGATTTCCTTTCGGAGAAAGTGGAGACGGCGGTCAGCAAGGGATACCTATATGAAAGCAAGACTGAATATGATATCGACGGAAATAAAAGATTTGATATAAAGCTGGGAGGCGCATACTCGCTTCGCGTCATAGGCTCGGATGGCGAAAAAGTCTTGGTGCTTCTGGCGTCAAACGATATCCCGACGCTTGAATCAGACTTCAAAGTTAAGATTGATGATGTCAGGGGCCGCATTGATGTAGACATCAAGCGCAAAGGCAATATGACAGAAGCAAGAGCGAAGGAAAGCCTCATCATTGAGCTTTTGGTACCTAATCAATATGCGAGCAATCTGGAGCTTGAAGCAAACTGCAATGAATTCCGCCTAAATAATATTGCATGTGAAAAGGTAGAGTTTGACGGCAAAGTACAAAAGGTCTTCATCGACTCCGCTGAGTCTACGTTGGAGATAGACTGCAACCTTGATATGGAGCTAAGCATCAATAACTTAAAAGGAGCGCTGGAGATCAATCAGATATCATCAACTTCAAGGCTTACTGTTCCTAAGGAGTTTTCTTTCAGAAGTGTTCTAAAGGGCATTTCCAATTCTATTTCCTATGAATGTGACGGTGACATCACTGAGGATTTTTCCGACCCTGATTCAGAAAATGTAATTGAATTTAACGGCATCAAAAGCGAGCTGGTGATAGCCAGGGAGGCGTAGTACTGAAATGAAAAAGTATAAATACCGCCCTGTGCTATTCTTTGTGTTAGCATATTTATTTACATGGATGTTTTGGATACCTGCTGTCTTTGTGCCTGAAAGCATCGGCATCATTCTCATGCTGATGGGACTTATTGCACCAGCTGTTATTTCAACAATATTCGTTTTAGCTTCCGATTCAGAAGCGCTGAAGCAAGACCTTAAGAACAAAGTCATTGGGTTTTATAAGGTCAAATGGCAGAATGTCATGCTGGCAATTATAGTATTCGCTGCGATTATTGTCGCATCCATACTTCTTTCGCTTTTATTTGGTCAGTCTATTGAACAGTTTGCCCTTACAGAAGATTTCTCTTTCACAGGTGTAGGAATAGCTGGTGCTTTCATAACTATACTTGTTGCATCCATAATAGAAGAGGTAGGCTGGAAGGGTTATTGCGAGGACTCCATAGGCGACTACATGAACTGGTTCTGGGAATCAATGATATTCGGCGTACTGTGGTCGCTCTGGCATTTGCCGCTGCTGTTTATCCCGGGGACATATCAGGCAGGTTTGATGGTTAATCCTCTTTATGTGGTCAACTTCTTCATCAGCGGAGTGCCTATGGGATTCATAATCACATGGGTATATCTTGTCAGCGACAGATCCATACTCGCATGCATGGTGTTCCATCTTTTCGTAAACTTCATGCAGGAGAAGATTGCCATGACGCCGGAAACGAAGTGTGTGGAAACAATAGTTGCTACGATTGCAACCATCGTTATTGTACTTGCAAATAAAGAGATGTTTTTTGAGACAGATCACGTCGGGAAGTTACCTGAGTATAAGAGGGATTAATTCTACGGAGGAGATGTCTTGGTATGATATACTTTAGCCATAAAAATCAACGACTACGAGAGCATGATTGAGGACGAATTTAATGGAACAAAAGATTTATCAGGTATCCACACTTCAGGCACTTGCGATGGGAGATACACGTGCTGTCGTTTCGGTGAGCGATTTCCTAAAGCGCGGAGATATAGGCCTCGGCACATTTGAGAATGTAGATGGCGAGATGATTCTACTGGGTGGTGAATGCTTCCGTGCCCTTGATGATGGGGCGGTGGCAGTTGCCGGACAGGATATGGGCGTGCCGTTTGCAGTGACGACATTTCTTCAAGACGGCCCTAAGTTTACCGCAGAAAATATTGGGAGTCTGGAATCGCTGAAAACCTTGCTTGATCTTAAAATCGAGGAAGGCTTCGGCCTAAACAGCATGCATATCGTCAGGATAGACGGATACTTTTCAAAGATCTATGCGAGGTCAGAAGCTCCGTATCGCTCTCAGCATGTAACGCTTAAGGAAATACTTCAGAAGACGCAAAAGGACTATGAATTTAGCGATATAAAAGGGACTCTGGTTTGCGTCTATTTTCCGGACTTCATGGACGGCATTAATGCACCGGGTTGGCATCTGCATTTTATTTCTGATGACAGAAACAGCGGCGGTCATGTGTTTGACCTTGAAATGAAGCATGGAGAAGCGACGATAAACAAGATAAGCAGCATAGAGATAGAACTGCCTAATACACCCGCGTTTGATACTTATTCGCTTAAGGATGCATCTCAGGAAGAGATTAAAGAAGTTGAGCAGGGCAATGGAAATGGATGCTGAGCTAGCATCAGTGATGCGTGGTCATGGGATGCATGACAGGAGAGTTTAATGGATTTGATTCATTATATAGCATGGTTTACAAGTGTGGCGGCGATAACTGCGGTATTGCAGTTAGTCCAGTTGCCGCTTCGCAGGAAGAACAAAATATGGATCTACGCGTCGGGCTTTGTGATTAAAGGCCTGGTTGCGGTTGCTATCGCATATTTCTCCATGGCAATTTGCAATAAATTAATGTGGAACCTGGGCTATTTGCCGGTGGCACTATACGCGGCCTTGCTATGTGATGCTGCGTCCGACCTTGGAGTTCTTCTAATTGCGCCGCTTAGGAAGGGCCCTAAGCGCGTCATGCTTGTCAGCGTCATTCTGACCGCTATTTTCATCCTGTACGGAACTGTCAATATGCAGATTATAAGTCCTAAGGAGCACACATATACCTCGGATAAAATTCAAAGCACTCACAGATTTGTATTTCTGTCGGACCTACATTACTGCGCTTCCCAGAGCCCGAGGACTGTAGATAAAGCTCTCAAAGAGATAGCCGCTAACAAGCCCGAATTCATCCTGCTCGGAGGAGACATAACAGATGAGCGCACAGAGGCAGATGAGATGAGGGAGATATATGAGAAATTAGGAGCCCTGGGCATCCCTACATATTTCATATACGGCAATCACGACAGGCAGGATTACGGAGATTATCTCGGCGGCGCCAAGTACACTCCGGAAGAACTCGAAAGAGCAATAAAAGACAACGGTATTAAGATACTGTGTGATGAAATTGAAACCATATCCGATGATCTCGTGATACTCGGAAGAGAAGATGTGAGCAAAGGGGACATGCGATGCTCTGTGTCAGAACTACCTAAAATACCGGACGGTTCATACGTAGTCTGCGTCGACCATTCTCCGTATCAAGAAGAAGAAATCCGCTCCATGGGAGCGGATCTGCAGCTGTCAGGTCATGTTCATGCGGGTCAATTATTCCCGCTTCAGTATGTGTATAGATTTGGTGTAAACAACATCTATGGAGACTATAGGCTCGGAGACACTGAGCTATACGTAAGCTCCGGTATCACCGGCTGGTATTTCCCGTTTAGGACAGAAGCCCATTGCAACTACGAGATTATCAAACTCGAGCCCGGACTCTAGTTCGCGCCGTTGTACCTGAACGTCAGCATAGTGATGTCGTCGAATTGAGGAGCCTCCTCAACAAAGGCATCGATCGCGCCTCTAACGTTAGCGTCTATTGTTTCAACCGGCGCATTTACGTCGATATTGAGAGCGTCGAGCATCCTATCCATACCGAAGAGCTCGTTCTCAGCGGTCGTCGCCTCTGTGACGCCGTCAGTATATACGTAGAGCACGTCTCCCTTTTGGAGCTCCACTTCACCACCGTGGAATTTAAGCCCTTCCAAAGTAGCAAGAGGAGGGGAATTTTTTTCTCTTAAAATGAAGAATGGTTTGCCGCCCTTGCTGAATGCCGGGTACTCGTGACCGGCGCTCGCGTACTCGAGATGCCCCGTAGACAGAGTGACGATTCCGAGCCAAGCCGTAACGAAGAGGCCCATGTCATTGCCCTCGCAGAGCTGGTTGTTGACCTGCGCAAGAATCTCCTTCGGATCTTTATTGAAAGTCGCGCCCTGAGTTTGGTTCTTGATGAGAGTCCTTGCGACCATCATGAAGAGGGCAGCGGGCATGCCTTTACCCGATACATCGGCAATTACAATAGCGATGTGATCATCGTCTATCATAAAGAAATCGTAGAAGTCGCCACCGACTTCCTTGGCGGGAGTCATAGTAGCGTAAATATCGAATTCCTTACGCTCCGGCAGATATGGGAATATCTTAGGAAGCACGTTCTTCTGTATGGCAGATGCGACCGAGAGATCTCTGTCGGCTATGGCCTTTTCCTTACCCTGCGAGATATTGAGTATGCAGTACATCAAGAGGAGTATCAGCATAACGATTGAGCTTCCAACTGACAGGCCATATACCACAGTAGTAAAAATAATAGTCAAAATAGGTGTCAGGATATAAAGCCAGGCTGCCACTTTCTGATACGGTTGCAGCTGTTT
Source organism: uncultured Eubacteriales bacterium (assembly GCA_902760855.1). GTDB lineage: Bacteria > Bacillota > Clostridia > Peptostreptococcales > Anaerovoracaceae > Crickella. The sequence continues at coordinate 990 of CACWIO010000017.1, read as the reverse complement.
TCTTTCAATGTAAGCTACGTACGCTACAGCCAAGACAGGCAGCAGAGTGGAAATCAGGGATACGACATAAAGTGGTCCTCTATGATAAATTCCGTCTGCGTCGACCGAGAAGTATATGCCGGTAAAGAGGTTGACCACCCTGAGGACAAGCGCTATTACAGCGACCCACCACAGCACCTTGTCAATGCGCGTTTCAAGTTCCTTGTTCAGCACCAGCAGGCCCGCCAGATACTTCCAGAAGCAGTAAGCGGAGAGTGTAGAACATGAAAATAGTATCGTGTTAGCGATGATGCACAAGATTCTGAGGCGAGGCATCCCGTCGACTATCCATGAGCATGCATCCGTAAACGCCCACCATATGGTCACGTTCAGCAAATAGATGAACCATTTGAGATCCGTCCCGGATTTTTGCACATCGGTGATGCAAGACACGAAAAGCATATATCCCGTCAGCATAGCAAACAGCTCCATGCCTATGTTCAGTATGAACATGCTCGGCAGATTATCGATGCCCCGAAGCCATACTCCTATGCCGCAGACCGCGATCATTCCGAGATATACTAACGATGTGACAATAGATGCTTGTTTGCCTTTCTTATCTAAATATTCCATAGATTCTGCCTTTTTCATTTTACTCCTTTTGCACTAGCTGATTACTCTAGTCCATATATAGGATGCCTCAATTGTGTGAGCAGTTTCTTAACGTCCTCAACGAAAAGCGGCTTTCTTAAAAAACCGCAGGCACCGCTGTCCCATGCTTCAAGAGCATACCCTTCATATGCAGTGAGAAATACGACATTAGTCTCGTCGTGGATTGCCAGTAGCTCGCGACATAGCTCCAGCCCGCTTGGCGTACCCATCTCAATATCTAAAAAAGCGAGAGATATTTTATGGCTGTGAGCGTAAGTCAGCAGCTCATCTGATCTTGTAAAACCGGCAATGTGTGCAGTGGGAAGAGCCTCCTCAAGTACCGACATGCTGCCGGCGAGT
>CACWIO010000016.1 GCA_902760855.1 uncultured Eubacteriales bacterium | reverse complement strand
GCCTATCATCTTTTCGGGATCCACTGTAGGCATGAGCTTCGCCTGAAACTCCCGGTACTTCTCATCCTGCAAGCTAAACAGCTTTCTTTTTATATCTTCTATTGTCTTCATATTCGCAGTCATCTTGCACATCAGCCCTACAATAACCACCCCTGTATCATAGCTTCGATAATCTTTGCATCAATATTACCATCTGCATCATCATATGTAACGATGAGATTATCCCATGGAACTATTCCTACATCTCTGTATTCCCTGAACTTAATTCCATTCCCCAGCAAGTAATCTTCGCTGTCAGTTATTCCTAAGTGTTCCCAATATATGATTTTCCCATCTCTCGGTCTCCTGATAGTAAAGTCCGGGATTCTGTCAACATCAGGGTGCGCTATAGATGCCTCGTATCTATAAGGAATCGAATAGTGGTCTAGACGTGAAGATATATATATTTCGTTTTTAGATCTCATCTTCTCGCCCTTGGCGGATGTGTGTTTTCGACTCTCGTCATAGAAATTTTCCTGCCGAACGTAGCTGTCAGCCCACTCTTCATCGCTTTGCTTTCCGTGATATACTCCTTCACTCAGCTCCGGATGCTTCTCCAGAAACTTTGCCATCACCGATTCCTCGTCATAGTTGACATAGTGCTTGATAGCCATATCTATAGTCCTTATGTCCCTCTCAATAATGGCGATGGCTTTTATCAGATACTCTTTGCGCACAAGCGAAAACACTTTGTCGCTATCTTTTGTGATGCCGACTCGCTTCTCTTTCTTCCTATTGCCCCTCTTTGGAAAACGCTCATAGTAAAGCTGAGCATCTCTATTACGCAGGCAATAAAGCTCTCCTTCTGGCATTTCCTTCAATTCAGACTCATAGTCTTTTCTGTTCTCTATCATCACAGAACGAATTCTCATTAGTTCATTTTTGTGAATCATAATGCTTCCTTTCTATATGCAATGGTGTTACTCTTCTTTGTTGCTCACAATAATAACTGTCGCTATGGAGTTTTGCTCGAATTCATGCATATGTAGCATTTATTTCAATATATGCATGATTTTTATGAAATTTAAAACTTTTTTATCGGATAATTGCCCATTTAAGCAGATTATATGGTATACGCAGGCAAAAATCATGCATATATAAATATTTTAGAGAAATATGCATGATAATTTAAAAAACTCCCCTGCAGCTAACAAATGTTATCGACTTCCTTCGAACAATCCTTTTTCTGTATTTGAGACTCGTGGATTAAAAGTGCTAATTTCGTTGGCCATGGATTATGTGTATAAGCGAAGAGCCATGGATAAGTAAAACTTATCCACCGCTCTGAACCGCTTAGTGTCGCTTATCAACATAATCCACAGCCTCTACTACTACAATCATCAATAAGAAGATGACGAAGAACAATAATATGCTAAAGAAAAGCAGTATCCGAAAAAAAGTAGCGGAATAGTATGATGTGTTAGAAGAAGAAGGAGAAGCGGAAGGAGGGGCTAGAGGCGGCGGATGGAGATGTTGTTGTTACTGTTACTGTTGCTATTGTTCAAAGGTAGTAGTAGCAGCTGTGCAGGCTGTGGACAATCACCACAACTAGAAGGCTTGCATTTTAGACACTTCTATTAATGCAGGCCTGTGGATAAGCGGGTGTGCAGAAGAGCACGGGTATGGTTCTTCTGTGCATGTGCTTATCCATGGGCCTCTGGTGATTGTCCATAACTGCACGGCTGAGTGATTGAATGCCGGGGTAAATATAATCGTCCTATAAAAGAACAGGCTCCTGCCTGCTCTCTATCGCGATTCAATTGGATTAATCTACGCTTTGTCGTTTGGGAGCTCGCCTCTTAGAATGGCTTCGACTTGGTCGCGCTTTTCGTGGAGGACGCAGCCGCCTATATGATCACCGGCGAGCACGCCGCCGTCGCGAAGTGCCGTAAAGAGGCCAGATCCCAGGGCTTCTCTGACGGAAGTGTCCTTTACATTTATATCCGAGTATGCCGAGAAAGGGCAAGGCTCAGCTCCGCCATGTGAATTGATGTGAAAGAACCCACGTCCCGCAGCAAGGCAACCACCAGAGCTCTTCTCATCTCCCGGGAATGCGACATACATCATATCATCGCGGTTTGCCCTGAGTGTGTCCATGCGCTCGCTCATGAATGAGCGGTCGTCATCATCAGGCGCAAGTTCTTTAGCTTCATCGGTCACTGGAACGTACTCTATATAAAAGACCGCCTTGCAGCCGCGCTCTCTCATGATATCCAGGAACTCGTCCGAATAGACCTCGTGCAAATTCTCTTTTGTGACCGTGACGGACACTCCGTAAATGAGGCCGCGCCTGTGAAGTTCATCCATCTTGGAGACGACTGTATCGTATATTCCCTCTCCGCGGCGGCTGTCTGTCTCTTCGCGTCCGCCTTCGATGCTGATGACGGGCACGAGATTGCGGCACTTGTCCAAAAGCTCCATGTGTTTATCACCCATGAACGTGCCGTTTGTGAATATAGGGAATATGATGTCCTGTATGCTACCTGCGGCCTGCATTACGTCCCATCGAAGCATGGGCTCGCCGCCCGCGAGCAGTATAAAGCTGATGCCAAGTTCCTCTGCTTCTTTGAAAATACGGAGCCAGTCTTCATCGCTGAGTTGGCGCTCCGGCTCGCAGTCCTCGGTCGCGTTATTGGCTCTCGAGTAGCAACCCGCGCAGTGCAGATTGCAGCTTGATGTGATGCTTGCAATAAGATAAGACGGCACATGAAGTCCCGCCTTCTCTTCCTCAATTCTCTTCTTATTAGCCTTGGCGCTGGCAATTGCGAACTTCGCAAGGAACGCACTCTCGCGGGGATCCTTGAGAGTCGCTTTAAGCGCATCCTTTACGACCTGCTCGACGCCCTCCGCCAAGTATTCTTGTATATCGAAATCTCTATTCATCACTTACCCTTCATTCTCCTCTGAGGTAGCGCCTCATTTGAATCTGGTCCTCGCGCTCGAGAGAGTCCGCACCGTACATGCCGGACAGGTGCTCCATGTGATGACGGAACTCGTGACGAACGGTATCGCGGAGTTTGTCTTTTAGAGCCTCTTCATCATGATGAGCATATGCGCGGGCAAACGAACCATAGTAGATCGTGATTTGATTGCCGTAGTATGCGCGGCGGTATTCGCCCATGATGTAAAGATCGTCGCTTCTCGCATAAGGCGAAAGCTTGATGTTCTCAGACAGCAAAACGCCCTGATGGAGCTCACGGAAGAACTCATCGGGCAGCTCCTCGCACACCTCGGTCAGTAATTCAAAAAATCTGTCAATGTCTACCATTTAGTTGCGTTTCCTTCTCTGTGCTGATGTGGCTAGTTATACCACAGTATAGCCTTCGGACGCCAGTACACCGAGAGCTCGCTCAAAGTTTTCTTCCTTAACCAAGATATAATCTGTGTTATATGTCGACACTGCGAAGATGCCGATCTTGTGGTCAGCAAGTATCCCGGAGAGCTTGGACAGTATGCCTATCAGCGAAAAGTCGAGAACGCCCTGAATGCGAAAGCCTTTCCATCCGTCATCGCGCTCGGTCGTGTGCTGCGGTACATCCTCTGTTTTGCAAACCACGGACAGCTCTTCGTCCGTCTTTCCGATAAAGTAGAACTCAGCATTCATGTCCACTTCTGACAAGTCCGCAACTTTGCAGACAGTTAGTTTGTGATTAATTCTTTTCAATTCCATATTTATGAATCCTCGCTTGTTTCTTTAGTCATAGTCGGTCTCTTGAAAAGCTTGAAAATTTGGCAGCCTATGAAGGCACAGAATACAAGCATCAGCATGTTCTCGAGCAACACGAGGGCTCCCGCTTTATCGTAGTCCAGGAAGGCAAACGCCGAACGGAAGAACATGTAATTAGCCCAGCCGCTTTGAAGGAAGAGAACTAAGCCGACGCCCGCAGCCAGATAAAAGGCTGCGCTAATAGCCGTTTTGAATTTTCCTTCGATTTTCATCTGTGCTGTCATCAGCGGGATGTGAAGGCCGAGGTGGATGCCCATCAAAACGAACGACCAGTGAGAAATCGCAAGATGCATCTGCCTTGCAAGCGACACCGGCGCCATCCCGTACATGAACGGCACAGCGTGGCTGCTCATGGACATTCCCGAGAGCGGCGTAATGATAAATGACAACAGCAGCAGCGTATTTACTGCTGTTGTCACTGTCCTGTATGAGTTGTATTTGCCTTTGAATACTGCAGCGTACCACCTGCGATTTAGAATCTGATGTACAATGACCAGTGCGGTCATTCCCATTCCGATCCATTCGTGCAGCGCTTCTCCCGTGACCTGATATGCCATCAGGAAAAGCAGGAGGAAAGTCATACAGGCATCTACGATTCTTTTGAGCATTTTGCTGTTTTGTTTATTTTGCATAACGCCCGCCTTACTGCTATTTAAGTCCTACAGTCATGCAAAGCGTCAGCAGTATTGTCAGTAATAATCTCATCAAACCGTTTTCCTTATTCTTAGCCATTTAGTTCTCCTTGTTGTCCGCTTTATTATCTACTTCTGCATACGGATAGATTTTGATTTTATATTTTACGTTCAATTAGCTGGCTACCGGCCTCCGGCATCAGTTCTTCACTGATGATGCCCAGCATCTCCTCGAATTTATCAATTTCACTCGGAGTAAAGCGTTCCTCTATTCTGTCACATACAAGATGAATATAGTCGAATATAACACCGTATTCTTCTCTGTAGCGCTTGCTTGGCTCTATGCGAAACTCTCTCTTATCCAGATCGCTTCTCGTTCTCCTTATATATCCTCTTTCTTCAAGCTTATTAAGCCGATACGCAGTATTGGGAGCAGATAGTTTTGCATATCTTGAAAACTCAGCTACTGTCGGCGCGCCAAGAGCGATAATAATCTCCATATATATTACTTCCTGCAGACTCAAATCTCCCGGCGCGTTGCTTCCGCGCTCTTTCAACGCACGGTCATACAGCATCAGCTTGAACTTGTCATACATATTATTGAAATGGTGCTCCAATTCTCTCATATATGCTCCTATCCCGAAGTTGTTACTGTTTTATATATGTTTCTTCTTTTCCTCGTGCCTCTTGACTTTACCGGTCGTGGTTTTAGTCATCTCTTCTGTCTGCAGTATAAGTCTGTGCACGTGCTTGTATTTTGGCATATTGCTGTTTATGCGGTCAATATCCTGCTCCACCGTCTTGCGAATCTCTTCATCACTGACAGCACCGTATTTATCTTTCATCATGTCTTTATCGTAGACAATCTTGGCAGTCAGCACTTCGTCTCTGTCATCAGCGTCTTCACGGCGGACCTCGCCAAATACTATGTTCTCCTTGACGTATGGAAGTTCTTCTATTAACGTCTCTATTTCCTCAGGATATACATTCTTTCCATTCTTGAGCACTATGACGTTCTTGGATCTTCCGCAAATGTGTATGTAGCCCTTTCCGTCAAGATATGCCAGGTCTCCCGTATGAAGCCATCCGTCTTCCAGCACTTTTGATGTCTCTGCTTCATCCTGATAATAGCCCATCATAACACTCGGTGACTTTACGATTATCTCTCCGATGCCCTCTTCATTCGGGCTGGCAATTCTCACATCCACACCTGGAATTCCATATCCTATAGAACCCGGCGAGCGATTGAGCATATTCTCTGCGGCTATGACCGGAGCCGACTCCGTCATGCCATATCCCTGAACTACGGACACCCCCAGGTCTTCATAACCGCGAATAACTGCGCTGTCCAGTGCCGAAGCACCGCTGACAACCATGCGAAGATTTCCTCCCAGCTCATTTAGGATATCTTTGAACAGCTTGCGCCTTACATCTATGCCGACTTTTTTGAGCATGCGAGATAGCGCTACCGCTCTTTCAAATGTCTTTTCTTTACCCTGCTTCCTGATTCCTGCCATGATCTTTTTATACATTGCTTCTAGCAGAAGCGGCACGCCAATGAACACGGAAACATGATATTCCACGAAGTTTTTCTGTATGTATTTGAGTCCGTCGCAGAAAACCGTGGTTACTCCGCAAGCATACATGAGTAGCTGTCCCGTTGCCCCGAAAGTGTGATGGAATGGTAGCAGCGCAATATTCACATCTCCGTGCCTGATGTCTTCCGATTGTTTAAGACTATATACGTTGAACATGATATTCCTCTGATTCAGCATAACAGCCTTGGCGGCACTCGTGGTCCCGGAAGTGAAGATGAGGTTTGACAATTCTTCGCGATTTACGGTAAGCGAATCAAATGCTGTATGGCCCGCTGCGATCTGCTCACTTCCCTTATCGAGCAATTCGCGGAAGCAAAGATAGTTTTCATCGTCGTTCATGCATATATACTCCGAGACTGCTGTTGGTGTCGACACCGGATTTGCCGCATCTTCCCTGAGCTGCTCAGCAAGATTTGCATGACTCTTGTCAAAGATAAGGATATTGCATCCGCTCTTCTGTATGGATGTCTTGAGCTCAGCATACGGAAGGCCTTTATCCAGCGGTACACATATGCCAAGGCCGCTCATCGCTGTCAGATATGCTAGCTGCCAATGATATGAATTCTCACCTATTATCGCTATCCTGGCGTTGCTTATGCCCATTGCCATCAAGCCCGCGCCCAGTCTGCGCACATCCTCTTTAAGTTCCTTATATGAGACTCTCCTGTAAGCCGGCTCTTCCTTGCGATTCCCCTGTCTTTCTTTAAGTATAAAAGCCGCATCATCTCCATAGGTATCCGCGGCATATTCGAGCAGCGAACGTATATTGTCGTGTTCTTCCGCGGGGTAGATTGGTTTAAGCTGTTTTACCTGTAAATCTTCGCTCATAAATATTCCTCTCTCTTCTGTTCAAATATCACAAGGAGAGATTATAATACTCGGGTTTATTTATTTCAATATTTTTAATTAAATTTTTTGAACTAAAAAGGCTCCGGCATTTCTGCCGAAGCCTTTTTTCATTTATCCCGGGTATCTCTATTCAGTTATTGATATGAGAATCCTCCGCCTGCGCTCTGGGCCGGCTCGAAGATTGACTTGGCCTGCTCGTCTGTCAGGTCGATACCGAAGACCTCTTTATAATATTTCTTAGCCTGTTCGATAACATCAACGTCCTCAAACTGCTCAGGATATGCGGTCTTAGCCATCCAAAGCAGTGTGACAGGGCAATCAACTCCCGGGGTGTAGCTCCTGTACATGCCGAGCGGCATCTTGTAAACGCGCTGGTTCTTGACAGCATCAACGGCGCTCCAATCGTAGCCCTCGACCGTGTTGTTGTAGAGGTCGTCAGGATAATACGTGTTGAAGTTCGTCATGAAGATGAGGTCAGGATTCCATGCATAAATCTGCTCCATGTTGACCGGCGCGGAGTTATCCTTTTCGAGCTCTGTCGCAACATTCTTGGCACCGATGGCATCCGCCCACCACTGTCCGAAGAACTGGCGACCGGAAGTCAGGAGAGTCGTGTCGCTGTACTGGAAGAGGAAGAATGCGTTTGCGCGCTCCTCTTCAGGAATGCCGGAAACCCTGTCCTGTACGAGCGCATACATCTCATTAGATCTTGTCTTTACAAGCTCCGCCTTATCGCTGTCAGGGAAGATCTGGCTCAGCAGTGCAATCCAATTGTTCAAAGTCTCGATGCAGTCATAATTCCATTTATTTACTGAAATTGCCACAGCGGCAAATCCCGCATTCGTCAGCTGGTCGCCTATCTCAGGACTCGATGCGCTGTAGAATACAACGTCCGGCTCGAGCTTGGCAAGCTCTTCCATATTGATGTTGCTGCCGTCGATGTAGCCTGTCTCGGCATTTAGGATCTCAGGGTAGAGCTGTCCGAGAAGTCCGTTCTCAGCGGCCGTCTTTGATGGCGCCGGCATACCGACTATCTTATCTGCCGAGTCGAAGAATACCGCGAGCACGCTTGGGATCGGGAAGATATCGCAAACTGCAATCCTATTGATCTCCGCAGGGAGCTCAACTTGCTTGTCTGCATGGTCGGTGATTGTGATGGTGCCGGTGTTTGCATCATTGCCACCCGCGTCTTCTGTTACTGGCTCTCCGCTTCCGCCACTGCCGCAAGCTGCGAGAGCTCCGGACATTAAAGCCAGAGTCAGAAGCAATGAGAGAAATTTAACTTTTCTTGTCTTCATACTCAGATTTGAAATCTTCATATTCAGAAACCTCCTTTGAAATATATGATTTATAAAATTATTAGCTTTGAAAAGTCCTCGAAGTCCGAAATGAGATTCGGGATTTCGGAGCGATAGAGGCGGCCGGAGAAGGCCTCGCTCGGAAGCGAGATGAATTTGGCTTCCGGCGAGCAGACCGCTTTGAAAAGCGGGTCCGCGATGATAATCGCGGCGCCTTCTACGGCCGCAATTACATCCTCTTCATCAGGTGTCATAACATCGCATTCCCTCAGCATGTCCTTAGGGCATTCCGTGGTGCAAAGGACCTTAGCGGGAATGCCGCATTCGAGCTCGATTGCGCTGGCAAGAGAAAGCGACGCGACGCCTTCTCCTATGACGGCGACGAATCCGTCTTTATATGAATCAGCATCCGCATCTGCTCCGAGGAACAGTCCTGAATGTACGCTTATTTCACTTTCTTCGAAACTTGAAGCGTTCTTAAACTTAGGCGCGTTTATTTTAATCAGGTCTGCAAGCAGGCCGGAGAGCTCATCCCCGATTGGAAGGCCGACGGCATAAGGCGTGCCGAATCTCTCGAAGAGCACGCGTGCCGCTCTTAGGCCTGAGGCGGAGACGACGAGGTTGACGTCGGCTACGCCGGCCATGGCGATTTCATCAAGCGAAGAGCCCATGGCCCAGTGCGAGACGATTTCGAAATTCTCAGATTCGAGCCATGCAGCTATTGAGGTGTCCTGTCCGTTGACCGAAAAGTCGAGCGGTGTCAGGCCGAGTATGTTTACTTTTAGTTTATTTTGAGTCACGCCCGTGTCCCCGTTTTCTTCATCAATATCTTTTACGAAGCGCTTTGCTAGCTCCTCGAACGCAAGCGAGGCTCCGTGTATGTAGGTGTTCATGCCTGTTGTGGCAAATCCCATGCAAGGCACGCCCGTCCTCTGCTCTGCGACTGCGGCCACAGCCTCAAAGTCGAAGCCCGTCATGGTCGGAATCGGTGTGCCGGCAATTGCCACGAACTTAGGATGAAGCTCCCTGACGGCATCCTCGATATCTCCGAGCAGCTTTTCGTCATCGCCCATTATGGCTTCCATCTCCGTAAGCGCAGATATGTATACCATGCTGTCCATGCTGTACCAGCGAGGCTCGTCGTGCGTCGTATATGTCGAGTTGCAGCCCGAAGCGTCGTGCATGATGGTCATGCCGCCGAGCTCAAAGAGAGCCGAGCAAACGCCCATCGTATCTGCAGAATATGTCGATATAATTCTTGATGTTTGCTTCATTTTAATTCCTTATCTGACCTTGTTACACGCCGCTGCAGCATCCGCTCTCGCACCCGAGGCCTTTGATGCCGACGAGCTCAGGCATGTTTTGCTCTCTTTCGAAAGCCTCTCTCATCAGGCGCGCAGTCTTGTACACCGCCTCGTATCCGAGCATGCCGCCGCCCTCGACGACGTTCACGAAATGATTGGTATTTTCGAAATACGCAGCCTTCTGACCGATTGCCAAGACTTTGCCCGCCCTATTGCTTAGGCTGTTGGCGAATCTCATGCCCGCATGAACTGTCGGCAGCAGCTCAAGATCCGGATATTTCTTTTGCAGGAATTCAAAGGCTGCCTTGTCTCCCGCGGACACGGCATCGAGGTAGACCCTCTTGACGTTGAAGCCGTGGATCAATAGCATCGCTGCCAGGCCGAGTGGGCGCGGGCTGTAGGTGTAGTCGATGGCAATCTCTGTATCAGCAATAAGCGCCAAGGTCTCGGCAAGCTCGCTTTCGCAATGCTCCTTGAGATCGTCAATCTCCTCTTGTTTGCGTGGCGGAATGCCAAGCTCCTTTGCAAGCTCAGCGAAGGTCTCATCAATTTCCGAATAGTCGTAGCTGTATTTGAGCGCGAAATGGCGTCCGCCGAGGCGCTCTGCGAGCATCTCGCCTCCGGGCGCTGCATCAGGATAGTACGAAATGTAGACGCTGCTCTCGGCCATCTCCTGGTACTCAGCGTAAGTCTTGCAAGATGTAATCTCGTGCACCTTAACATCTGCTCGCTCAAGCATGTGCACGAGGTCGCTGTCTTTATCCGTCGGCAGGTCGCTTCCAATGATGGCAACCGCCTTAGGGTTAAGCTCACGCTCGTGCAGGAGCATGTATAGGCGAGAGCGCATGAGTTGATCCGGCGTCATGCCGCTCTTACGCATTATCGGATTCATATAGCAATCCGTGAAATCTATGTCCGGGAAACGCTCGCGCAAAGTGGCATATATCATGTCGAGGTCCACGCCTGTGAAGTGGTGGACGCAGCTTGTGTATACGAGGACGGCCGGCGGTCGTTCCGGAAGCTTGTTTATGATGTCCGAAACGCCCTCGATGACGAGTTCTTCCATGTCGCCATCGAGGAGATTGTGCTCACGGACAGCGACTGTTGAGAATCTGTCCTGAGCACCCATCTCGGCGGCCGTCAAAACGACCCCTCTTAGGCAGCATGAAGCGCACACGAAAATCTCGTGCGCCTCCGGTATGAGCATGCCGGTGTGCACTATGTTCCAGGTGCCGCGGGCCGGAGATGCATACTCAAGGCCCGACTTAAAAGGCTGTGGAAATTCCGCATCCGCAATCCTGACGCGCGGAATTTCTATATTCTTTTCTGTCCCATTTACTCTCTTTAACATTCTGTTCCCTTTTATCTGCAAAGTTCTATGAGTTTCTCGGCAAGTTTGCGATACTCCGCGGCCATGTCGCTGTTCGGGAAGGCCTCGATTACAGTCTGGCCGAGGTCTTCTGCGTCGGTGACCGTTTCGCTGCGGCTGAGCTCGCCTACTATCTCTGTGTTTATGTCCGATGCGAGCTCACGGACCTTGGCGTCCTCGTCCTTTACATTTCTGCGGTTTAGGATAATGCCGCCAAGGGACGCATAGCCGCGGTCCTTAAATCCATCGAGGGCCACGGCTATGTTAGCCGCAGCGTGGATGGCCATGTTCTCACCCGAAGTAATGACGAAGACCTTGTCTGCATAGCCACCTCTCATAGGCATGGAGAATCCTCCGCAGACAACGTCGCCCAGTACGTCGTAGATTACGACATCGGGAATGAAGGTCTCATAGGCGCCCTTTTCCTTTAGCTTGTCCAGGGCTGCGATGATTCCTCGGCCCGCGCAGCCGAGACCCGGAGTCGGGCCGCCTGCCTCGACGCATATGACGCCGCCGTATCCTTCGCGCGTCATATCCGAGAGCGTGAAATCATTCTTGCGCTCTCTGACGAGATCCAGCACGGTCGTCATCCTATCCCCGCCGTGCAGGCTCTCCGTCGAGTCAGCCTTCGGATCGCAGCCTATCTGCATTACCTTATATCCCATATCCGCAAGGGCGGCGGACACATTGGAAACCGTCGTGGATTTACCTATGCCGCCCTTCCCATATACTGCTATTTTTATCATTGAAGTCCCCTCTTCCTACTATAACTTCATATCCTATCTCTTCCATCTGCACCCTTAGCGTTCTGATGCCGGCCTCCGCGCTCATATCGGTGCCGACCTTTCCGTCGTAGAGCATGTATTTCTTTCGCACCTCGAGCGGAGACAAATTAGGCATCACTACATTGCAGCCGGCCAGAACGCCCTTTTGGCGCCCTTCGGCCTCGGCCGTCCCGAGCGCTGTGGTAGATGGAATGAGCGCGTCGGGCAGCAGGATCCTCGTGAGCGCAATTACCAGAAGCGTCAGGTCCACGGATCCTGCGGGTTCATCCCGGAACGGAGTGTCTCTGTGCGGGATGAACGGGCCGAGGCCCACCATCTCCGGCTTAAACTCCGTCATAAACATCATATCCTCGGCGATATGCTCGCTCGTCTGATGCGGGCTTCCCACCATAATCCCGCAGCCTGTCTGAAAGCCTATCTCCTTTAAATCTTTCAGACAGCGCATCCTGCTCTCTATGCTCATGCCTGCAGGATGCAGCAGCGCATAGTGCGCTGCATCTCGGGTCTCGTGCCTCAGGAGATACCTCCTCGCGCCCGCATCGTAAAGAGCCTGATAAAAATCCCTATCCAGCTCTCCAATCGACATGGTCACAGCGCAATCCGGATACTCCTCCGTAATCCTCCGCACTATCACGCAAATCCTATCCTTCGTATAGTACGGGTCCTCGCCGCCCTGCAGCACGAAAGTCCTAAACCCATGCGCATAGCCGTCCGCACAGCATTTCAAGATATCCTCTTCATCCAAGCGATACCTCTGGCACTCAGAATTGCCCGCACGAATTCCGCAATAATAGCAATCGTTCTTGCAAACATTCGTAAACTCCACGATGCCGCGAAAATAAATCTTCTTTCCAAATCTATCAACGGCAATCTCTCGCGCAGTCTCAATGGCAAACGCGAGGTCATCCGCATCCCAAGTGTCAAATATCTGCAGCCACTCATCGTGCGAAAGCGCTCGCTCTATTTTCAGTTTTTCAATCAGTTCTTTATTTCTCATTCGCAATACTCACCGGAACGACGCTCTTAACCTGTCCGTCGCGTCCATCGCCGAAATCGCCAATAATCGCATTAACTCCGAAAATGCTCCGTATGTCGTCCTCGCTCACCACGAACTTAGTCGGGCCGTATATATTCATGCCGCCCTTGTTCATAAGCAGCGACTTGTCCGCCCTCTGAAGCGCGTGCGCCGGGTAGTGCGTATTAAACACGCAGGCCACACCCTCATCCGCCAGCGAGCTCATCGCATCGAGAACTATGAGCTGATTCTTGAAATCGAGATTCGACTCAGGTTCATCAAGCACCAGCAGCTCCGGCTCCGCCGCCATAGCCCTGGCGATCAAAACCATTTGAAGTTCTCCACCGCTTATCGAGTGGCAAGCCTTGTCGGCAAGCTCCCATATCCCGAGCCTCTTCATCGCAGACTCTGCAGACAGCATGTCCTCATCCGATGGTGAGGCAAACACCCCGATCCTGCTGCTCCTTCCAAGTAGCACGGTTTGAAACGCCGTATATGAAGTCGCGGCAGATCTCGCCTGCGGCACGTAAGCCATCTTGCGCCAAAGAGAAGATGCAGGAATTTGCCTTATATCCTCACCATCCAAAAGAGTCCTGCCACTTTCCCAGTGAAGCATATCCATCATGCAGCGAAGAAGTGTTGTCTTGCCTGCACCGTTAGGCCCTAGAATTGCAAGCACCTCTCCGCGGTCGACTTCAAGGTTAATGCCATCGAGTATCTGCGGTCCGCCCTTGTATGCAAAGCTGCCGTCCTCAATTCGGAGGATTGGCGCCTTGTTCGCAGCATTTCTAAGGATTGGCGCTTTATTCGCATCTTTTCGAATCTTTTCGATCATATGCGCCAACCTCCCGATCTTCTCATCAAGACTATAAAGAACGGAGCGCCTATTATAGCCGTAAGTATGGACACGGGAATCTCAGCAGCGCTGATGCTCCTGGCCATCGTGTCTACTATTATCATAAATACCGCGCCAAGGCTCAGTGACGAAGGCACAATTGAGAGATGGTTGTTTCCGAAAAGCATGCGACACATATGCGGGATGAGAAGTCCCACCCAGCCAACCTGTCCGCACATCGAAACACAAGACGCAGTGATAGCCGTCGCGGCCACCACGGTCACAGCTCTAAGCAGCCCCACGTTAATGCCCGACGCCCTGGCCTCATCATCTGAGAGCTGCAGCAAATTCATGCGCCACCTGATTAGCATGAAGAGTAGCAATCCTGCAATTATCACAGGAGCGCCTAGCGAAAGCGTCTTATAGTTGGCTTTATCGAGCCCGCCCATAAGCCAGTAAGTAATGGCAGGTAGCTGTGATTCCTCATCCGCTGCAAATTTGATGAAAGATACCAGAGCAGAGAACAGTGAGCCTATCATAATACCCGAGAGCACTATGTAGCTGAGGCCTCCTTTATCTCTCCCCGATCCTGCAAGCCAGGTGAGCGTAACTGCGACGCCGCCCATCAAAAGGCCGAGCATCTGCACTCCTACCAGATTAAATCCGAGCAGTATGCCAAGAGCTGCTCCAAACGAAGCGCCGCTCGCAACACCTAAGGTATCCGGCGTAGCCAGAGGATTAGCGAAGAGGCTCTGAAATGCGCAGCCCGATACCGAAAGCCCCGCTCCGACCAAAGCCGCGAGCAGTATGCGAGGTAGCCTTAGCTGCATCACGGTCTTGACTACCAGCTCGCTTGACGCCGGTTCATTGCCAAGAAGCTTGGCTGTAAGCACATCAAAAACCTCCGCAGGAGATATGGACATGCGTCCAATCCCAAGCGCGGCAATTGCAACCAAAATAGGCAGCAAGACAAGTAATACATGCCAGCCAATAGGCAATTTTCCGTCTCTTCTGACTCTCATCTAATCTAGTTTTCCTAATTTTCGCAACCTACTGAAAAAGCCTCGCTCCCCATTAGAAGCAAGGCTTGCATACGATATTAGCGCTGCGCATATTCGCAGCTTTTCGGCGCACATCTTGCTTCTGCTTCAGAGACTGGCGCACACTGCGCTGTGTGCATCGCATCTTAAGCTTCAGGGGATGTTGTTTCAGACTTTAGCGTAGGTCACCTTTGCATTGATACCGTCCAGCCTGCCGAGTGCGCCGCTGAGCGAGTTAATCTCGTCCATTGGGGCATCGATGGCTATGCTGATGATGCTGATTCCTTTCTCTTTGTAAGGAATCCCCATGCGTCCGATGATGTACCTTGAGTACTCATGGAGCAGATTATTCAGCCTATCCACCTGCTCGGCCTCCGTGACGATAATGCTTATCACGGCGACTCTGCTTTCCATTTGAAATCTCCTTTATTTAATTGCACGCTGATTCTATCACTCAGCCATCTCAAAAGCAATGAATATCAGCGAATCCGCAAATTCGCAATTCTACAGTTCTACTCCTCCGAATTGAAATTCTCTCCGAATGTATCTACCAGATCTTCTCTTATTTCGGCAAAGTCAACAACGAGCTCTCCGTCGAAGATGCGGACCGGTATCTTATCGCTGAAGCTGTATCGAATGTAGATATTTGAGCCTGCGAAATCGTGCACTATTATCTCTTCCCTTTTCGGATTCACCATCCAATACTCTTCGACTCCAGCATCCAAATATTTGCCGGCCTTTTTTATCATATCCTTTTCGAGATTACTTGGAGAAAGTATTTCGACTACGAATCGAGGGCCTCCGTTTATCCTTTTGTACATATCTTTCTTTTTCTTATCGCAAACTATCAGTAAATCCGGCTGCACTATAGTTTTTTCATCATCTATTAATAGCTTAACATCGCAAGGCGCCATAAATACATTGCATTTTCTCTTGCCTTTTTTACTCTTCATGAACAATTTGAAAATGACGAACAACTCTCCTAATAGTTCCTGATGCATAGACGTCGGAGCTCCCATATTATAGATAACTCCATCTATCAGCTCTACGCGCACCTCATCAGGAATTGCCTCATAGTCTTCTATTGTATAAGTACCCTGCCTGCGCCAATTCCCTGACCATGCGTCCTCTATTATATCCGGCCCTCCATGCACAATCCCATCGGCTACATAAGACAAACCAAATTCCTCGAGGTCATAACCCTCGGCCTCCAGCCTCTCGTTATAGCCCTCATACACAGCCTTCTCAAGCGCCTTTATGGTCGCATATCTCGGCGCCTTGGTCTCTCCGCTCAGCACCTTTTGCACCGTGCCCAGCGGCAGGCCGGCTCTCTCGGCCAGCATCTTATTGCTGTATCCCAAATATCTTTTAAAATCTCTTAATTCATTTAAGTCCATTTGATCCCCTTTCTAAGCCTCAAAGCCTTGGTATCAGTGCAGTTGAAGTCCCATCTAAAAAGCAGGAGTCTATCCTCCTGCTTAATTGTTGCATTTTTGAAACCGTTTTGCAACCGTTTTGAAACCTTTTTGAAACCGTTTCGGCAAATGCCCAAGGAATTCAGGGCCTTATTCGGCAAGGCGTTCGAGTATCGCATGCGCTGCGACGTTGCCTTCGCCTACAGCCTTCGCAATCTGATACGGCCTGCCCGTGCAATCGCCCGCCGCAAAGCATCCCTTGTAATTGGTCTCCTGATTCCTATCCACTTTAATATGCGCACCGTCCAGCTCGAGTCCTGTAAATAGCGTCGACGGGGCAATCGCCGGCCTGAGAATAAACACTCCATCCACATCGATGCGCCTGCCGTCAGACAGCTCCACAGCCTCAGCCTTCATCGCGCCGTCTATCTTCTTGATAGGCTTGTCCAGAATCTCGATTTTCGGCGATTCATTCGAATATCCGAAATTCGTATAGACATATACCTTGGCGGCAATCTCCTCAAGATAGTCTATGTCGTGCGCCATGCGCTCATCCGTGCAATAAACCGCAACGGTCTTATCCTTGTAGAGAAATCCATCGCAGGTTGCGCAGTAGCTTACCGCCGAGCCGAGCAGCCTCTCTTCATTCTCCATTCCCTTGGCCTGAGGGATTCCTGTTGTGAGAAGCACGGTCTTCGCTTCATACACCTCGTTATCCGCAAGCAGCATGAACTTATCTCCGAGATCTGCTATATTGGTCACCTTCTTATCCGTGAGCTCAATTCCCATCTCCTCCGCCTGCTCGCTGAATTTCGCATTCAGTTCAGCCCCGGATACCATAGGCACGCCCGGATAATTGGCGATTTTTTCGGATTTGCCCACCTTATCTGAAAGCGCGGCGGACCCGAACCAAACTATCTCTTTATTATGCAATTTTAGTGTAAGTGCGGCCGAGAGCCCTGCAGGCCCAGTGCCTACAATTGCAACATCATAAACCATTCTCTACCCCTTTCACATCACATAGCCGTTTCGCCATCAATTGTATTTGTATTTGTATTTGTATCTATAGTTCTCAGTTTGAAGCCCGCGGACAGTGCCTCCGTAGGGCAATCCGTAACACAGCGCCCGCATCTGATGCACTCCGCTGAGTTCGGATTCAGCGCCGGATTAACATCCATCGGACACCCCCTGCTGCATGAGCCGCAGGATATGCATCTTGCGCTGTTCACCTCCATCCTATAAAGGCTCACTTTGTTAAGCATGCCGTATATAGCGCCGAGCGGACACATCACTTTGCAAAAACACCTGGACACCAGAACGCATCCTATAAGCGTTGCAATAAGTATGCCCATCTTTAGGCTGAACAGCCCGCCGATTAGAGCTCTCAGATCCGGATTGGCCGAGAGCAGTGGGATGCCGCCTTGGAGCGTTCCTACAGGACATATATATTTGCAAAAGCTCGGAGATCTCACACCGAGTTCTCCCGCTACGAAGCCCGGCAGCAATATGACGAAAAACGCCAGTATCCCGTACTTTACATATGTCATCCATTTCGGAAGATGGAACTTCGGAGACGGAATCTTGTGCAATAGCTCCTGCACGAGTCCGAACGGACAGAGAAATCCGCAAACCGCGCGGCCGAGCACTATGCCTATAGCGAGCACTATGCCCGTCGCATAGAATCCGAATCTGTAATCCGCAGAATTCGCCCCCGCCTGCATGGCGCCTATAGGGCAAGCCAGACCCGCGGCAGGACACGAGTAACAATTCATGCCGGGATTGCAAAACTTTTTCCACGGTCCGTCATAAATTCTGCCGCTCGCGAAATTGCCCATGTATGGATTCGAGTAGCCAAAAGCCGCCAGCTGTATTATCTTGCGCTTTAACTCACGTGTAATCTTCACTAGCCGATTCCTATGCACTCAAGGCAGACTCTTATGGCTTTTCTGAGCACTATCGCCGCCTCTCCCTGAGTGGCGCCGTAGACTATCATGCCGATTCCGACGAGGACCAAGATCACTCTTATGATATTTCTTATCTTATCTTCATTCATGTTCAGCTAAATATCCCTCAATATTCTTTCTGTACTCCTCAAAGACGCCGCCCACCACAGGGCCACCGACTATATTCCCTTCGCGGTCGACGAATATGCTCGTCGGCACATACTGCATGTGTTTCGTATACTCTGCAAGTCCGCCCACCGGCTGCACGTTCTTGTACGTCGCACCCGCGCTCTCCAGAATCTCAAGCGCTGCCTTGTACTCCTTCGAGTCCGGTTTGGTAAAGTCGACATCAATAGGCACGCCTATAAGCTGCAGGCGCCCGTCATACTCGCCCTCGAGTTTGGCAAGCTCAGGCATCTCTGCGATGCAAGGCGGGCAGTAAGTCCCCCAGTAGTTGATCATCGTAAGGTCAGCCTCGGCAAACACCGCCTGAGTCACCTCGTTACCGTTAAGATCCAGTCCGGCAAACTCAGATATCTTCGTAGCTGAAGTATTTTCATCCCCGGCGCTGTCGCTGCTTCCTGCACTGACCGTGCCACCATCGCTGCCGGATCTGCTTTGGCTGCTGCATGCGAGAAGTGATGCGCCAAGAGCCAGCACAAGCGTCAGCATAGCTATAAGTTTAATTAGTTTATTCATTTCTTTATCCTCGTTCGAATTAGTATCTATGCCTCTCTTTATCTAAGAGGCAGCTTTCATCTGATTCGAATTATCTGCCCGTGAGACTTTTCAATCTGTGATTATGTCACCTATTACGGACCTTCTCTTTAAGCCAGTCAGTCCAAGCGTCAAAGCCCTCACCCGTCTTGGCGGAGAAGAAGAATAACTCAGCATTCGGGTTGAGATCGTGCACTCTCTGCACGAAGGCCTCGTCATCAAAGCCAAAGAACCTCCTTGTATCCGTCTTATTTACCAACACCGCCTGGCAGACCGTGAACATGAGTGGGTATTTGAGAGGTTTATCGTCTCCCTCCGGAATCGATAATATCTCTACATTTATATCCGCACCTGTGTCCTGCTCAGCTGTGCATACCAAGTTCCCTACGTTTTCGAGGAAGATGAGGTCGAGTCCCGATGCATCGAACTCCTCGAGCGCGGCCTTGGTCATTGCGGCGTCCATGGCGCATTCCCCTCCCGTATGCACCTGAACAGTCCTGACTCCGGCCGCATCCATTTTCTCTGCGTCCACGACTGCATCAATATCTGCTTCCATCACACCGATACTGTAATCTTTGGACAATTCACTGATAGTTCTGAGCAATGTTGTAGTCTTTCCGGAACCCGGAGATGCCATCACGTTGACAAGCACAGATCCGTTTGCCTTATTCATAGCCCTAACTTCCGCTGCTATCCTATCATTCTCGTCGAATATTCCGACATTTACATCTATTACTTTAATCTTTTCTGCCATATCTCTTACCGTTCCTGACTCATCCTTACTGCTAATCGCGTTTCTCCCTGACTCTGTCGCTTATCCATTCAGCCAGCGCATGCATGCCTTCTTTGGTTGCGGCGGACACCATGAACACCGGCGTGTCCTCGGAGCACTTTGCAACATTTGCCTTGAACCTGTCCGGTATGAAGTCGAAGGCCTCCATCGCATCTATCTTGTTGACCACTATGACGTCGGCTTTTTCGAACATCAGTGGGTACTTTAGAGGCTTGTCGTCGCCTTCGGGCACCGAGAGTATCACGAGATTGATATGAGCTCCCGTATCGAATTCAGCCGGGCATACGAGGTTGCCGACATTCTCAAGGAAGACAAGATCAAGCGAGGCGCCTTGCTCTTTAGCCTGAGACTCGAGCTCCCTGAGGCCTTGCCTGCTCATGTCCGCATCGAGATGACACATGCCGCCTGTGTGAAGCTGCACCGCAGGAACTCCCGCATCCAGCATGGTCCTCGTATCCACGTCACCGTCTATATCCGCCTCGAGCACGCCCACGCCGTACCTGCACGAAAGCTCCTCGATAAGCCTGAGCAGAGTCGAAGTCTTGCCCGAACCGGGAGACGACATGACGTTCACGTAAATGATGCCTTTGGCGTCTAATTCGCTGCGAAGCTTATCCGCATCCGCGTCATTGTCCGCAAGTATGCTTTCTTTTAGTTCGATTATTCTGATATCTTCCATCTTTCCCTCACATTTTATGGTATAATGCTCTCTGTATTCTTCGGATATTGTAACACATTACAAATAGAAATAGCCCCTATTTAAGGGACGGGATGGACATTATAAATGGCTAACAGATACTCAGATTCAACTTACAGAAGCATCAAGAGGCGCGAGCGCGAAGTCATCGAAGCGATGATCAGCGAACTCAAGTCCTCCAAGGATAAGCGCTATCTCTTCCGCGACAAGCACGTCGTCACAGACATCAAGGACATGCTCAATCACAGCGCGGATAACTACGGAGACCTACCGGTCTTCATGCAAAAGTATAAGGCAAACGAACCCTTCCGTGAGCTCAGCTACCGCCAGTGCAGAGACGATGTAAACGCTCTCGGTACGGCGCTTATGTCGCTCGGCCTTCACGAAAGACACATCGGCCTCATCGGCCGTAACTCCATAGAATGGGGAGAGTCCTACCTCACAATTACAGGCGGACTCGGAGTCGTGGTACCACTCGACCGCGAGCTCAATGAAAGC
>CACWIO010000015.1 GCA_902760855.1 uncultured Eubacteriales bacterium | reverse complement strand
GAGATCGAGAGCAGAATCCGAGATCTCCGCGCTCTCGGCCTTGCGCTCAAGCTCACCGTAAAGTTTTACAAGCTGGTCGCGGACTCCCTCGCGTATGCTCGGATATCTCCTGGAGATAAGCTTCCTGAGATTATCCTCTGAGATAACCGGCATATCGAGCACTGAGAATCTCGAGGTCAGAGCTTGATTGAGCTCCCTCGTCCCGGCATAGCCGTAGTTCATAGTTGCGATGAACCTTGTATCCGGCGCGAGATCTATCTTATCGTATCCGGGCACATCGAGCACCTTACGGAAGTCGAGTGCAGCGTGTAGCACGGCGAGGGCTTCGTTCTTAGCCATATTGATCTCGTCGAGCACGCCGAAGCCGCCTTTCTCTGCACAGAGCCATATAGGGCCCGGGCGGAAGCTGACTTTATTACCGTCGAAGGTATCCGTACCTACCAAGTATGATGCGTCCGTATTAATATGGAAGGAAACATTCCAAAGAGGCCTTCCGAAAAGTGCTGCGAGATTCTCTGAGAGCACGTTCTTACCTGTGGCCTTCGGACCTGCAAGCAGCAGATTCTTACCTGCGAGCACAGCGGCTATAGCGAGCTCCCATATGTTATTACCATAGTAGTAATATTCGGGATCCGGCACTCTTCCTGCCACATCGGGCTCTGCAGGATAGTCAGCTCTGAACTTCTCTACGCCCTTAAGAAGATCTTCGTTTACTCCTTCTTCTCTCAGGAATTCCAATATATTTGACATAATATATTCCTCTTAATTATCTCTCTAACGGATATGTCTTTATATTATAATTCGTCGCGATAATCGCAAACGAGAAATAGCGGTTTTACTTCTACAACTTCATCGTGCTCTTTCTGTGAGACGGTGACAGATGAATTGAGAGCCTTGAGGTCTTCCTTCATAAGCTCAAATGCTGTCTCCATATCCTCAGCACGTCCCTCTCGTATAACGCGAATGATTCGATCTATTACCGTAGGATGTGCATACTGAGCCGGCAGACTGAAGTCTAGTCTTTGCTCCAGATGGACTTTCATATCGGCAACTGCCTCAAGCCATCTCTGATTGGCAGCTGATTTGCTGTTGTATTTAGTCGGAAGCGCATTGGATGTGAGCGCAACCAAGAGCGCGACAGAGCCGCCTGCCACGAAATAGAGCGCATAAGGACCGTGGCCTATGTATCTGATCAATCCGTAGATTATTCCTGCCACGCCTACTAGAGCGAGCCCTATTCCTATCATTCGAAATGACGCAGGTATATTGTCGATAACTCTTTTATTCTTGGCTGCAGATACCAGCTCGTCGAAGAGAGATCTCCTCTCCTCTATAAATGCCTTATCGGACTCGAGCTTGGCTACGAGAGTTTCGGCATTCTCGCTCAGCTTGTCTACGTAGCGAGCTTTCTCTTCAGCCTCGGCTTCTCTGAGTTTCTTGAGAGCTTCCTTGCTGTGCACAGGAATTTGCGGATGCTCGATTGCTATATAGTTGAGCAGATTATCGACATCCTCCTCGCGCTTGAAAGGGAACTCCTGCTTGACGTTTCCGTGCTCAACTACGAGAAAAGGCATGGAGCCGAATATGCCTTTACCTGTGAAGCCGCCTTTGGTCATGGCAATTCTCTTATACACTCGTCTGACTTCACCCCAGACTATGTAGAAACGCCTGTCCAGGAAACGGCCGTTGAGATAGAGGGCCTGTCTGCCCGCTCCGCAAGGGCCGAATTTGCGACAATTCTTCTTATCCTCGCTGACTTCCAGGTCTTTGAGTCTGACCTTACCTATAGGAACACAAAATATACTCATATTTATCTCCGATTGTTCAAAGGGCAGGAGGATGAACCTCCTGCCCGCTTGAGTTGGTTTCTTAAATTATACCTTAGATGCACAAATAAGTCTTATGCTACTTTGGCTTCGGTTGCGCCTGCTTTCTTAGCAGCCTTCCAGAAGATGAAGAAGCAAAGTGCTGCGAAGATAATTCCAACAGGATATCCGATAGCCTTGTTACCATTGAAGAATGGGATGAGACCCATACACTCACCGGCCATCATGAAGTATGTCATGGAAACAGCACTCATGAATGTAGCAGGGACAGCGCAGATCCAGAAGTTCTTCTTCTGCTGTACGAGGTACATAGCGCCGGCCCAGAGTACGATCATAGCGAGTGTCTGGTTGGACCATGAGAAGTATCTCCAGATGATCTGATAGTCGATGTAGGAAACCATTTCCTCTTTACCATCGATCATAACAGGGTGCTTAAGTGTGTTACCGAATCCGAGGATAGCTCCAACTCCGAGTACAGGTACGCAGAGTGCGAGACGTGTCTGCCATTTACCCATGTCCATACCGAACCAGTCTGCAAGAGTAAGTCTTGCTGAACGGAACGCTGTATCTCCTGAAGTGATAGGGCAAGCAATAACTCCGAGCATAGCGAGGATGATTCCTACCTTACCCATTGTCATTGTACAGATCTGATAAACGGAAGCGGCATTTCCGCCCTTTAGCTCAGCAAGCATATCAACTCCGAGGAGTGTTGAACCTGCAGCAGCCCAGATAAGCGCGATGATACCCTCAGCTACCATAGCGCCGTAGAATACGCTGCGGCCCTGTCTCTCACTCTTGAGGCAGCGAGCCATCAGAGGTGACTGTGTAGCGTGGAATCCTGAGATAGCTCCGCAAGCTACCGTGATGAACATGAATGACCAAATCGGTGTGCCTGCTGGGTGGATGTTCTTGAATGCAATCTCAGGCATGTGCTGTCCGCTTGTGATTGTACCGAAGCAAACGCCGATAGCCATGATGATCAAGCAGATACCGAAGAGCGGATAGATTCTACCGATTACCTTGTCTACTGAGATGAATGTAGCAATGAAGTAATAGATGAGAATGATTGCGAGCCAGAATGCAGCATTAACTACGATTCCTGTCTCAACGCCGCTGTTCTTGAACAGAGTTACGAGAAGTCCTGCAGGACCTACTGCGAATACTGTTCCTACCATGATCAGCAGGATTACTGAGAACACACGCATTACTGTCTTCATCGTGCTGCCGAGATAGATACCGGTAACCTCAGAAATGGATGCACCATTGTTACGCTCTGAAAGCATTCCGGCGAAATAGTCGTGGACAGCTCCGGCAAATACAGTACCGAATGTGATCCAAAGATACACTACAGGTCCCCACATAGCTCCGGAAAGAGCTCCGAAGATAGGTCCGAGTCCTGCGATGTTGAGCAACTGAATCATGAAGAGTTTCCACTGTGGCAGTACAACGTAGTCAATACCGTCGTTGATAGCTACAGCAGGAGTCTCTCTGTCATCAGGTGCCATGATACCGTCTACGAATTTACCGTAGAAGAGGTATCCGCAAATTAGAATTGCGAAGCAAATAAGAAAACTAATCATACATTTCCTCCTTACATAAATAGCTTCTACTTCACCATATCGACATAATTATGACACGAAGTTTTCACATAATCAACATAATTGGAAATTTGTATGGTATAAAAAACCGACATTGACAGTGTTCTGACGATATCGGTTCGGTTAACAATTATAGGCCCCTAAAAAGAGGCGATTTTGTATTTTAAGCCAATAAATGGCAACAATATTGTCTAAAAATTGTCTATTCGAAGAAATGGTCTTGTTTTTCTGACACGCGCTTATATGCATCTTCTGCTACATGCTCATCGACCGATGGCGCGATGCCGGCCTTGAGCAGAATCTCTCTGGCCTTCTCGGCATCTTCTTCATTTACCTTTATCCAATAGATATCCCTGTCTATGGTTCCGTGTCCGCCGAAGTTCCTCGGATCGAGCTTGGCTCCGCAGCCACCGTGCGATACAGTTTCGCTGAAATAATGACCCGCCCTGAACTTGATGCTCCCGTCTGCAGACAGAGCCTTCTTGATATCATTCCAAGTATCCTTATCCTTCTTCTTGAATATCTCTACTTTTTTCTTAATCCCAAACATAAAGACTCCTGTTCACTTTATAGATTTGATTATAATCGTCGACGCGATTCCGACCAGTATACCTGCAACTATCCCGCTGAACATGAGCATCGGGAAGTAAAAGAAGATGCGCAAGTCCTCAATCAAGGCAGAGGCGATTATAAGTTGTCCCATATTATGAAGTACGCCCGCGGCCATGCTGACTCCGGTCACGGAGAATAGCCCTGTCCTCTTAAGGGCAATCATTCCCGCCAGGCTGAGCGCAGCTCCCGCAAGTGAGTATATCATGCCGAAGAGCCCGTTGAACAGCAAACCGGCAATTACGATCCTTATTATACTGACGGCAATTGCATCCTTGACTCCAAACTTATACAGAGCAATAACCGTCACGACATTTGCTATGCCGAGCTTGATGCCCGGAAGTGAAGCGCTGTATGGTATAATTGCTTCTACGTATGAAAAGATAAGGGCGAGAGCCGCCATGAGTCCGACCCTTGCGATGAAGGAGTTTCCGAGAGAGGAACTGCTACGAGGTGATGCTGTCATAGCCGCCTCCTTCCTCTGCCTCAATGCTCACGACCAGTCGGTTCGGGAGGCAGACTATACTCTCCCCGGGATGCGAGATGCTGCTATGGCGCATGCAGACTTTGTTCTTGCATGTAGCTTCGCTCACGCATACCGCTCCCTCGCTAATGATTACTACATTGTAATAATCATATTGTGCAGATGCCTCGGCATTGGGATCGGGGCTCGGGCCGTCTACCGAAATCTGTTTGGGCGCAGGCACGACGACAGTCCTGTCTTCACCGAGTGGATAGGTTGCATAGACGGAGCCGCCGGATTTAATCACGACCTTCGCAGGGGAATCCCCGCTTCCTCGCTGCAAGCCAAGAACCGCTGTGGCCGCAAGCTCGATTGCCACCAGCACGATTAGCAATATTACATCTGCCTTACGAATATATTGTTTCATTATGAAAAGATTAACTGTAGCTTTCTTAATAATAATGATGATTATAGCACAGACATCCTGTGCTGATTTGGGCAACCCAAAGAATGAGCCCGTCTCGAGAGAGGAGTTCATGCTCGACACGATTTGCTCCGTGTCGATCTACGGCATGGACGAAGAGGCGGCTGAGGAGGCAATCGACGCTGCGTTTGCCCTCTGCGATGAACTGGAGCACAAGTTCAGCAAGACTATTGCTGATTCGGACATATCGAAAATCAACGCGTCAAAAGGCGAATGGACAGAGATTTCCGCTGAGACGCTCGAGCTTATACAAAAAGGACTGGATTATTCTGAGCTATCGAATGGTGCATTCGACATAACGGTCGGAGGCATCACAGAGCTTTGGGACTTTCATGCGGCGGAGGGTAAGGAGAAACTCCCGGATGGAGGTGCACTGAGTGAGGCTTGCAAGCATGTGGGATATAAAGCGATTGAAATCGATGCGTATAAAGTGCGCCTGGCAGACGCGGAGGCTAAGATTGACCTCGGGGGAATTGCCAAGGGATATATAGGAGATAAAATGGCTGAGACGCTGGAGACAGCCGGCGTTACATCTGCCATTATCAATTTGGGCGGCAATGTCATTTGCATAGGGGCTAAATCTGACTCCGAGGATTTTGTGATAGGAGTCGAGGCACCATTCTCCGATCGGAGCGAGATAATAGGAAAAGTAAATGTGAGAGATAAGACGCTCGTTACTTCCGGAGTGTATGAGCGCAAGATGGAAATAGACGGTAAGGTCTATCATCACATACTGGATACCAAGACGGGGTGGCCGGTCGATACAGATCTCGATGCCGTGACATTAGTCGCAGATAAAGGGCGCTCCGCAGACATAGACGCGCTCAGCACGATCTGCCTGATTAAAGGTGCGGATGAGGCTATGGTATTGATAGAAAAAACTGATGGATTGGAAGGCTTATTTGTGCTAAACGACGGCTCTGTAATAAAGAGTGATGGCATGGTTTATGAGCCTGTTGGGAGCCGAAACTAAGCAAAAAGAAGGCTTCTGAGCAGATTGACAAGAAAATAGTTAACGATTGACTAGATTATGCGATAGAGCTATAATCCATATGTCTATTATTTCGATAGATAACTGTTATGTAAGGAGGAAACAAACATGAAGAAATTTCTAGCATTATTGCTGACACTGCTTATGGTGCTCGCAACATTCGCAGCATGCGGCGGTGGCGGCGGACAGGAAGCTCCGGCTGAAGAAGGCGGAGAAGAAGCTGCAGCAGCAGACGGACTCCAGGTAGGTATCGTACTTCCTACAAAGGATGAGCCAAGATGGCTCCAGGACGAGACTTCCTTTAAGACAGCTCTTGATAGCGCTGGCTTCACATCAGAAGTTATGTTCTCACAGGGAAGCACAGCTACAGAGCTCTCCAACGTTGAGTCTCTGATCGAAAAGGGAGCAAAAGTTATCCTAATCTGCGCTCATGATGGCACAGCTGCAGGAGCTGCAGTACAGAAAGCTAAGGATGCCGGCGTTACAGTTGTATGCTACGACCGCCTGATCACAGAAACAGATGCTGTTGACTACTATGTAACATTTGACTCTTTCAAGGTTGGAGCAGAGCAGGGTAACTACCTGATTAAGCAGTACGAAGGAAAGAAAGATGTTCCTCTGTACCTCTATGCAGGAAACGTTACAGATAACAATGCGTTCATCTTCTTCTCAGGAGCTTGGTCAGTACTGAACAAGGCTGTTGCTGATGGCCAGTTCAAGGTTGTAAACTGCGACGCTGTTGCTGACTATGTCGGTAAGGAGCTCGATAATGAGAAGGATCACGAGGCGCTTGCTAAGATCCTCGGAACTATCAATACTGAGTGGGACTTCAACAAGGCTAAGTCACTTGCAGAGTCCAATCTCGTAGCTAACGATGCTGCTGCTAAGGGCGACGTTGCAATTCTTGCTCCAAACGATGGTACAGCAAGAGCTATTGCAGATGCTTTTGGTGCTGATGGTGAAGTAACAAGCTGGGCGGTAACAGGTCAGGATGCTGAGATGGCTTCTCTGAAGTATATTCAGGACGGCAAACAGAGCATGACGGTATGGAAAGATACAAGCACACTTGCTCAGAACGCTATTGATATGATTAACAGCCTGTTAAACGATCAAACTCCTAATACAACAGCAGAGTACTACAACCTTGCCAAGTCGGTTCCTTCAGTTACAGAAGAAATCAATGTAATTGATAAGGATAGTCTCGCTAAGTATATCGAGAACGGCACATTCAAACAGGAAGAAATTGACGGTGCTAAATAATTAATAATTTTAGTATGCAGACCGGTTCCGTGAGACTTCGCGGAACCGGTCAATTTATTAAGAACTAGGAGAAACTCATGGATAATGAATATATTCTTGAAATGAGAAATATCACCAAGGAGTTCCCAGGCGTCAAGGCTCTCGACAATGTAAACTTTAAAGTTAAGAAAGGTGAGATTCACTGTCTGGTAGGAGAGAACGGAGCCGGGAAATCAACCTTGATGAAGGTATTGTCCGGAGTGTGGAGATACGGAACTTATACGGGAGACATTGTCTACGAAGGAGAGGTTCAACAGTTCAACCATATTGCGGATAGTGAAGCCAAGGGTATAGCTATCATCTATCAGGAACTCGCTTTATTCCCTGAATTGCCTATATATGAGAATATTTACTTCGGCCATGAGATCATGAACGGTAAGACCGTAGACTGGAATGAGACCATCGTTCAGTCCAGAGAGATGCTTAAAAAAGTGCGTCTGGATGTGGACCCGTCGCTTCCGGTTAAACGTCTCAACACAGGTAACCAGCAGCTCGTGGAGATTGCCAAGGCCCTCTCCAAGAACTGCAAACTGATCATCTTCGATGAGCCTACATCTTCGCTGAACGAGGACGATTCACAGAACCTCCTCGACATCATGAGAGAGCTCAGAGACCAGGGTATTACCTGCATCATGATTTCACACAAGCTGAGAGAAGTAACAGCCATAGCGGATACCATAACGGTACTTCGTGACGGTACGACTATATGCTCGCTTGATGCTAAGACGGACGATATATCTGAGGCCAATATCATCAAGAACATGGTAGGCCGAAGCATGGATAACGTATATCCTAAGCGCCCGAATCACAAATTCGGAGATATCGCTTTTGAGATAAAGAATCTTACAGTCGAAGATCCTAATACCGGCAGAGAGATATTGCACGATGTAAATATCAATGTCAGAAAAGGTGAAATTGTAGGCCTGCAGGGACTTATGGGAGCGGGACGTACTGAATGCGCCCTTTCAATCTTCGGAAACCCATACGGCTATAAAATCAAATCGGGATCGATAGTGATAGACGGAGAGGAGACATTCTTTAAGAGCCCGTCTGATGCTATCAAACACGGACTCGCGTATGTAACCGAGGATCGCAAAGGCAACGGTCTGGTCCTGATTCAGGATATTAAGTACAATACGACGCTTGCCAATCTCGAAGCTCTTGCCAATGGATTGGTGATCGACGAGAACAAAGAAGTTGTGGTGGCCAATAAGTTCAAGGACGATATCAATATCAAAGCTCCTTCCATCGCACAAAAGGTCGGTAATCTCTCAGGTGGTAATCAGCAAAAGGTGCAGATAGCTAAGTGGCTCTTTGTAGAGCCTAAGGTGCTGATACTCGATGAGCCTACAAGAGGTATAGACGTAGGCGCGAAATTCGAGATTTACTCACTCATGAACAAGATGGTAGAGGACGGTATGAGCATTATCATGATCTCATCCGAGCTCCCAGAGGTACTCGGAATGTCCGACAGACTTTACGTCATGAGCGAGGGATATATCACAGGCGAACTCGGCATAGAGGAAGCCACCGAAGAGAAGGTTATGGCTATGGCCATTAAAGGTTAATTAGGAAGGGGATTGTAATATGGAAAACACAAAAAAATCCATCGGCCAGGAAGTGGCCCAGCTCCTTAGAGACAACATCAAGACCTATATGATGTATATCGCACTGGTAGTCATAATGCTGGTATTCCAGATTTGGTCAGGCGGTAAGTTCTTTAAGGCGTCTAATATATCCAATCTGTTCAACCAGGCTGCATATGTAGGAATACTCGCCATAGGAATGACGCTCATACTTATCCTGAAACACATCGATCTATCCGTAGGTTTCGTTGCGGGATTCGGAGGGGCTGTGGCGGCGATATTGATGCAGCAGTACGGGATTAATCAATGGATAGCAGTTGTTTTGGTCGTGCTTCTCGGAGCCGTAATAGGTCTTTATCAGGGAGCTCTGGTAATGAGAGTCGGAGTTCCTGCCTTCGTAACCACTCTGGCGGGCATGTTCATATTCAGAGGATTGCTCTCACTGTCGCTGGCTAAGTCCGGCACGATAGTAGTCACACAGCCCGGATTCATCGCTCTTTGCCAGGGATTTATTCCTGACATTACAAAGAACGAGAACTTCCACATGCTGACCATGCTGATAGGCGTACTTGCTGTAGCCGGAGTTGTATGGAGCCAGCTTAGGAAGCGCCACACAAGACAGAGATATAATTTTGAAGTTGTATCATTTCCTATATTTGTAGGAGGTCTTGTGCTCGCATCTGCGGTAATACTGCTGATCTTCTATACTCTGGCTGAGTACAAAGGACTTCCTTGGAGCTCGGTAATCGTAGCCGTAATCCTCGCGATTTACACATTCATGCTCGACAAGACCAAGCTCGGAAGATACATCTACGGTATAGGTGGTAATGACCAGGCTGCTGAGCTCTCCGGAGTAGACGTAAAGAAAGTAACAATGTTTGCTTTCATATCGATGTCAGCTCTGGCGGCTCTGTCGGGAATTATGTACACATCGAGACTTTCGTCAGCTGCCCCTGCTGCAGGCGTGGGATTCGAGCTCGACGCTATCGCATCTTCATATATCGGAGGAACCGCGGTATCGGGCGGCGTAGGTAAAGTCACCAACGCCATCATCGGTACTTTCGTAATCATGTCGCTTACCAACGGCATGAACCTGATGTCGGTAGATGTCTCTTACCAGTACATTGTTAAAGGTGTCATCTTCATCATCGCGGTAGCCTTCGACGTAAGGACGAGAGGCAAGTGATAAAACTCACAGAATTTAAAAAGGGTCACTCCGTCGGGAATGACCCTTTTAAGTTGCTATTCTTTGAAGAGGACGATTCTCTTGCGGAAGCCGTTCATAATTTCATCGTAGTCACCGATTTTGAAGGTGGTGCCGGGGAAGCGCTCTACGAAGCGCTTCGACAGAAGTTCTGCGAACTTCTGGGCCGCAGGAGTGCCCAGCCTGGCTGCGGCCGGCACCACAAAGAGCGACAGCGCCAGGTGATCGTCCACGAACACGCTCTCCCTCCTGAATTTGAATTTATGTCTGTTCATATTGGCTTCAACTTCATCCAGAATTTCATCGACGTCTGCGGTAATCGATGCCTCTAAATCTTCCGAAGGATCCTTCTCCGCAAGGAAGCGCTCAAGCTCCGCTATAATGCGATCTATCAGCTTAGGATACTCATTTTTGTTGAAGTGTTTGGAATAATTTCTGTAATTAATAATAAAATCTGCTGCTTTCATTCTTATATCTCCTTCATGGAAAGTATATTCGTTTTGAGGCGCTCTGGCAATGCACCTTTTATACATTGAAATTTAAAGCATTATAAGGTATGATTTTTACGTATAGGTTATTTGGAAAACGCATTTTGAGCTTTGGAGAAGAGACGAAAAATGGAACAAATTGTATTGATCGTTGATGATGACGCTACCAGCCTAAAGCTGGCCACGAGTATTTTGGAAAACGACTACAGAGTCGCTGCTGCCATCAGTGGAGAGATGGCATTGAAATACCTCGAAAAGAACACCCCGGACCTGATTCTGCTGGATCTCAGCATGCCGGGAATTGACGGATTCGAAGTAATGGAGAAGATTGCCGAGGATAAGAAGTATTCGAAGATTCCGGTAATATTCGTATCCGCGACACAGACACCTGCAGTCGAAGCGAAGTGCCTTGAGGCAGGAGCGGTTGATTACGTGGGCAAACCATACGTACCGCTGGTTCTTAAGAGCCGAGTGCGCAGAACCCTCGAACTGTACAAGTATCGCAATCAGCTCGAGTCAATGGTGGAAGACCAAGCCAAGGCCATACTCGACCAGAACGATCAAATAGGTGACATACAAGACGCAGTTATTATCGGTATGGCTAACCTCATCGAAGAGAGGGATACCAGCACCGGTTTCCATGTTAAAAATACCCAGACATATGTCAGGCTGCTCTGCGAGCAGTTAATAGAGGAGGGACTCTATCCCGAAACCGTCGATGATGACTACAAGGACAAGCTCATCAAAGCTGCACCTCTTCACGATGTAGGCAAGATTAAAATAACGGACCTTATTCTCCAAAAACCGGGGAGGCTCTCCGAGGATGAGTATAAAGTAATCCAGAATCACACCCGTTTCGGCGCGGATATCATCGAGGAAATCCTCGGCGGTATTGAGGACGCTGACTACCTCGAACTCGCGAGAGATGTCGCTCTATATCACCATGAGAGATGGGACGGTAATGGCTATCCTGAGGGACTCGCAGGTGAGGAGATACCTCTCTGTGCTCGCATAATGGCCATCGCGGATGTATTTGACGCGCTCTGCGAGGACAGAGTGTATCACAGAGGAATACGTAGCGTGGACACCGTGCTTTCAATCATCGAGGAGTCAGGAGGCACTCAGTTCGACCCTACTCTTACAGATGTTTTCCTAAGGCTCAGAGACAAGCTCAAAGCCTATGTTGAGAATGAGGACACCACAGTATGAAAGAACAACTGAGCGCAAGGCAAAGGCGCAGAGAGCTTCTCATAACGCTGTCCTATACGATTTTCTCGGTGCTGATGATAATAGTCTCAACCATCGAAGGCTGGCCTTTATTCTACGTGCCTCTTATTGTGGCAGAGATGGGACTTGTGTGGTGGAGCTATGCCAGAAGCTTCCAAACCTATAACCTCAGAGCTTTCATGGTCACCTGTATGACCTGTATCAATATCTTTCTGTACGGAATTCAAGGCGGCAATTTCTTCGTCCTGATACCAACTCTTTGCGTAGAATTCGTGCTTCTGTCTTTATATGAAATTCCGCGCATCATGGACTTCGCCATCGTGCAGACCATACTTCTCTTTATCTACCACTTGCTGATAAAACAGACATTTATATTACCGGAAGTATCGGTTGAGAGAAATCGACTGATTCTTCAATTGCTGTCACTGGTAGTGCTGGTGGCTCTTTGTATTTACAGAATTTATCACCATGTGCAGGAAGAGAACGATTTCTTAAGACTGGAGGAACAGGTTCAAAAAGAGCAAAAGATAAAAGACGACTTTATGGCCAATACCTCGCATGAGCTGAGGACTCCGGTTAACACCATATCCGGAATGTGCGAGATCTTACTCCAAAAGAGCCTTCCGGAAGATATACACAGCGGGGTGCTCGATATACAGATGACAGGAGTAGAACTCCAGAATATCGTAACGGACATCATGGACTATGCGGCGCTTGAGGCCGATACCATGGTGCTCGAGAAGAACCCGTATAATATCACTTCGACGCTTAACGACGTCATGAATATGACGGTATTCGCCAACAGAGACAAGAATCTCGAAATCATATTTGACTGCGACCCTAACATTCCTTGCCTGCTGGAGGGAGATGAGCAGCAGCTCAGACGTGTGCTCAACAATCTCATAAGCAATGCGATTAAGTTCACCAACGAAGGCGGAGTAACGGTCAGAGTCAGATTCAGAGAGGAAGACTACGGTATCAATCTCATAGTGTCCGTTAAGGATACGGGAGTCGGCCTCAGCCTCGAGGAGAAGGAGAGAATCTTAAGAGACTTCTATCAGACAGATGCCGACAGGAACCGCAGGAGCTCGGGAGTAGGCCTCGGCCTCACGATATCCGCTGCGCTCATCAAGAAGATGGGAGGATTCCTGACCATTAAGTCCGAAGAGGGCAAAGGCAGTGAATTCTCGTTCGCCATACCGCAAAAGGTACTCGACGACAAGCCATGCATCTCACTCAACCAGCCGGGAGCCATCAAGCTCGTGTGGTACTACAATCCTCAGACACCGGTGCCATCGATGAGGGATGCATTCGTCGATCACATCAAACACTTCTCGGATTACTTCGGAATTATCTCGCAGCGTGCGGGATCTATCGAGGAATGTAAGAGGAGGGTGTCTTCGGGAAGCCAGGGCGTACATCTCATTCTCGGAAAGAGCGAGTATCTGCAGGATAAGGAATACTTCGATGAGCTATCCGAGGCTATGCCTATAATTCTCGTCGCAGACAGAAATGACGTGCCTGAGACATCGTCCAGAATCCACGTGCTGTATAAACCATACAACGCCATGATGCTGGCAGAGATATTCAACGGCAGAGAGCAGACCACCAGGAGCACACGCAAGAAACAGAAGAAGTTCATCGCGCCATCTGCGAAGGTCCTTGTAGTAGACGACAACCTCATGAACCTCAAGGTAGTAGAGGGCCTGATGCGCAAATACAAGATCAAGATAGTTGCCGCCACCTCCGGAGAGGAGGCTCTGGCAATTATAGAGTCCAAGGACTTCGATTTCGTGTTCATGGATCATATGATGCCGGGTATGGACGGTGTCGAGTGCTTCCACCTGATAAGAGAGAAGGTCGGAACATACTTCAAGCAAGTTCCTATCATCGCGCTTACCGCGAACGCCATCGCAGGATCCAGAGAGATGTTCCTCGCAGAGGGCTTCAATGAATTTATAGCCAAGCCTATAGATACGGCGATGCTAAACGAAATCCTGCACAGATTCATACCTGCCGAAAAGCAAATCGACGAAGACCAGATAGATATGGAAGGCACCAAATACGTCGAGGCGGGAGCCGGAGTAGGATCGTCCAAGGGCAGAGCTAAGAGCGCAAAGAAGGCAGATGAGCCTGCTAAGCCGGCTAAGAAGGAGAAGGAAAAGAAAGCCGAAAAACCGGCTCCGCCTGAGCCGGAAACACCGGTAGCTGATCCTTTCGATTCGCTCAGCGGAATAGATAAAGACACCGCACTCATGTACTGCGGCACGGTAGAAGATTTCCTCGAACTGGTCGAAGTATACTGCGAGAGCGGAGATAAATATCAGAAGACTTTAAAGGATACTCTGGCGGATTCAAACCTGAAGGATTATGCAATCACGGCTCATGCAGTCAAGAGCACATCCAAGACGCTTGGAGCTCTTGAGCTGTCTGAACTTGCGCTCGGACAGGAGATGGCTGCCAAGGATGAGAATCTCGAGCTGGTTAAAGAAAAGCACGAGGAATTCATCAAGGCATACGCCGATGTATTGTCCAAGTTCAAGAGCGTACTGCCGGGTGCAGGAGAAGCCGCAGCAGAAGAGAAAAAACCTGCTAAATCAAAGAAGAAATCTAAGCAGGAAGGATCAGAGATTGAGGATTGGGAGAGCCTTAAGAGCGAGATAAGAGCAAGCCTCGAAGCGTTTGAGGTGAAGGCTCTTGAGGATTGCATAGAAAAAGTCCAAGGACAGAATTTGCAAGGTGTGAACATAGAAGACGCACTTGCGGATGTGATGCAAAAAGCATCAAACTTCGACTTCGAAGGGGCTATTGAAAGCCTGGACAAGATCGGAGGTGACGCATGAATAAGAGACTGAGAGAATTATTATATTCAGACGTATACACGCTCGAGCAGAGGCGCTTTATACTGGCGTCGGTTGTCAGTTGCCTTGCGATAGTTGCCGTATTCCTCAGTGTTGTCACAACGAATCAGAGCAATATATTTGCGATCGTTCTCGTCGCAATGCTGGCACTCTTTATCGGGGTGTCGTATTACACACTTAAGACTCACAAGTACACCTTGGGCGGCAGCGTGATAGTCATGACGAGCAACCTCATCTTACTCCCTGCAGGATACCTGATGGGAGGAGGAGTCAACAGCGGTTCGCCGCTTTGGTTCGTAATCGGAATGGTATTCGTCTTCGTTTTGTTCAAGGGCAGAACCTTCTGGATTTATCTCGCGCTCACCTTTGTGTCGTTTTCCGTAATCCATGTAGTGGAGGCCCAGCATCCGGAGTGGGTGGTGCCGCTTCAGAGCACTACAAGCGTATATATCGACTCATTCGTTGCGATTATGTGCGTAGCGCTACTACTCGGAGTGCTGTTCAGATTCCAGAGCCTTGTTCTCGAAAGGGAGCTGGAAAAGGCTGAGAAACAAAGAGCGGAGATTATAAAGCTCAATGAGCAACAGAACAGCTTCTTCTCGTCCATGAGCCACGAGATACGTACTCCTATCAGTACAATCATCGGACTCAATGAGATGACTATGAGAGAGAAGAATCTGAGACCTGAGGTATTGGAGAACACCATCAACATCCAGAATGCAAGTAAGATGCTGCTCTCACTTATCAACGACCTGCTCGACATGTCCAAGATCCAGTCAGGTAAGATGGAAATAGTCGAGTCAGATTACGACACGAGCCGCATGCTGAGTGAGATCACCAATCTGCATTGGAACAGAGCTCTTGAAAAGAACCTCAGCTTCGACATTCAGGTAGGTGATAACATACCGCCTATGCTGCATGGTGATGAGACCAGAATCAAACAGGTAATAATCAACCTGCTGACAAATGCGATCAAATACACCGATGAAGGAGCCGTTACCATGCGCTTCGGAGGTGAAGTCGTAGGGCCGGAGAAATTCATGCTCTGCGTCGAGATAGAGGATACCGGAATCGGAATCAAGAGAGAGAATATGCAATATCTCTTCGATGCATTCCGCCGCGTAGAGGGAGACGACACCAAGAATATCGAAGGAACCGGACTCGGCCTTTCGATCTCCAAGCAATTGGTTGACCTGATGGGCGGAGAGATTACGGTTAACAGTATCTACACCAAGGGATCGACTTTCCGAGTTGAAATCCCGCAGGGCATCGCACAGGGAGAAGTAAAAGACTTCCGCAAACCGGGAGTTATTACACATAAACAGCCTGAGTATCAGCACTCATTCGAGGCACCGAGTGCCTGCGTGCTGGTCGTAGACGACAACGACATGAACCGTATAGTCTGCCGTAAACTGCTGAGGGCAACTCAAGTACAGGTCGACCTTGCAGAGTCGGGCAGAGAGTGTCTCGACATGACCAAGGAGAAGCACTACGATGCTATCTTTATGGACCACGAGATGCCGCAGATGGACGGAATAGAGACTCTTCAGAGAATACGTCAGCAGACAGACGGACTATGCAGAGAGACGCCTGTTATAGCGCTTACCGCTAACGCGGGAAGTGACAGAAATGAATTCTACCTGAGCAAAGGCTTCTCTGCATACCTCGCCAAGCCTATTCAGTCGAGCAAACTCGAAGCATTGCTGCTTGCCTGCCTGCCGGCGGACCTGGTAGAGAGGACTTTCGTAGAGAGCGAGGGAGAGACGCTTCACATCGCAGAGACCGTTCAGAAGAGGCCGTTTATCATTACGACAGACAGCATATGCGATTTGCCGGATGAATTAGTCGAAAAATACGATATCAGAGTGATGCCGTATTACATTGAGACTGCTCAGGGCAGATTCAGGGATATGGAGGAGATCGACGCAGACAACCTCCAGGCGATGATGAGAAGACCGGGAGCCGGCGTCAGGAGCACTCCTGCGTCAGTTGAAGAGTATGAGATATTCTTCGGAGAGGCTCTCACTGATTCAAGATTCGTTATGCATCTGTCATCTTGCAAGAGCGTATCTGAAGCCTTCCATAATGCATCAATGGCTGCGGAGAGCTTCGGAAATGTAAGAGTTATAGACTCGGGACAGATCTCCACGGGACTTGGAATGATGGCTATACATGCTTCTGAGCTCTTCAGGAGCGGTATGAGACTCGAGGAGGTGGAGAAGGATCTCGATCAGTATCGCAGCAGGATAAGTCTCAATTATCTGGTGCCTGCGATGGATAAATACAATAGTCGTTATAAGGCGGGACTGGTGCCTCGTCTGTTGATGAATGTATTCAATCTTGAACCTGTATTTACCGTAAAGAAGGGAAATCTCAGCATTAGACGATTCCTGTTCGGATATCTGAGACGAACTTCGGAGCAATTCGTCAGGAGCTGCCTGGCAAACAACGTAGGAGTGGATAACAAGAGATTGTTTGTGACATTCTCAGGATGCTCGACAGAGACAAGAGAGCATGTCCTGAAGGAAATAGAGAATCTCTCAAACTTCGATGAGGTGATTGTCAATAAAGCTTCTGCAACCACTCTCACGAACTGCGGACCGAACACTATCGGCCTTGTATATGAGAGAAGGAAGAACTGATAGTTCAGCACTAATGCAAAGGACGCTCGCGGAAATGCGGGCGTCCTCTTTGTTTGATTTCGCGGCCGTTCTACAGTTCTCTGAGAAGGCTGAAGGTAATGCGATAATTCTCGTCTCTTCCCTCGGTGAGAATCTTCTGAAGCTCGCTTACAACAGAAGGATCGTTGAAGAGTTCAACTACGAAAGGCGCGTATCTGGTGCCGCTGCCCTCACGCATTTCTTCTACTACTTCATCAAGGCTCTTGCCTTTTTTATAGCTGCGACCTACTGTGTCAGTTGCCGCGTCTATGCAGTCGGCAACTGCGACTATATCAACTATCGGTTTGATGACCGGATCTATGTGCTTGGCTTCCTCCGGATAGCCGCCGCTGCCGTCGTACCAAAGCTGGTGTCCCAGCGCAATGTCCGCATACTTGGCGGTATCTTTAAAGCGTTTCAGCAGAGAAGCTCCGACTACGGTATGAGCTTTGATAAAATCGAACTCGCAATCCACAAGATTACGACCGTAGGTGAGTATGGTTTCGATGATAAAGAGTTTACCTATATCGTGCAGCAGTGCGCTGTTGTACACGAAGTCCTCGATTTCGCTCTTTTGATTGAGCACCTCCGCTACAGTTCCGCAGCCTTCGATCCCACAGAAGAGCTCAGGGCTGAGTTCTATGAGTTTGCCTGCGAGATATCTGGAGATAGCTGCGACATTCAGAGTGTGAACGTATGTAGGCGGGTGCATGGCTGCCATAAGTTGCCTGCACATGGCGCGGAAACTCATGCCGCCCGGGACCTCTATATAATTCTTGAGCAAATCTGCCAGGAAGTTCAGCATAAACGAGAGAACTCCCGTCTTAGGCATGCGGTACGAATAGGATGCGATATCCTTGTACATTTGCTTGAGAGTCTCCTTTTGATCATCGCTCAGATTATCCTTATCCAAAGTGAAGATGTACTCAAGCGGTGTAGTGAGACTGATGAACATGCTGCGCGCGGAGAAATCCTTCAGGTCGAGCTGATTCATCAGACGAAGCAACTCTTTTCGATAATCGGACAGGCTCATCTCTCCGACCAAATAGGAGTTTCTTATCAGATAGAATTCTCTCTCTATATCAGGGCAACCCTGAATTTCCGGATGCGCACGCAAGAACGCGTCGAGCTCTTTGGTGTACTTGTTGATCTCCGTCAATTGCTCGGGCGTATTATTATGGATATTGTTATCCTCGGTGAAATCCGCTATGTATTGCAAAGTCCTGAACACATGGATGTCCCACAGATAGTCAGGCATCATTTCTTTGTAAAACGGATCATTGGCAAGCTCGAGAGATTGCTTCATCATTTGAAGATCATGCTCATTGCATCCTTCTCTGTCGTCCGTGTCTCCCCACTCGAAGAGGCAGCGCACGTAGCGCGAGTTGATGAGGACGAGCGCCCTGCATTCGTCATCCGGAAGTGCCGCAAACTTGTCTTTGGGCAAATGCTCAAGGATCATCCTCGCTGCACGAAGTCCGGTGTCGCGATAGACGAAGCATCCGTCCAGATCCGGATAGAATCTGAGAGACAGATTCATCATCATGTACGTGGCAACCACCATGCTGTCCGCCGCAAGTATAATCTCTCTGACGTCACCGCTTCGCTCGGCTCTGTCAAGCAGCTTCTCGGCAATCATATAGATCAGCGGGATGTCGATGTTCTCCATGCTGGTCGTGTCTATGAGCATAGAGCTGAATGTGCGCAGAACATCAGCTTCTTCATCACTTATAACCGCATCCGCTTTCAATAATGGAAATA
Source organism: uncultured Eubacteriales bacterium (assembly GCA_902760855.1). GTDB lineage: Bacteria > Bacillota > Clostridia > Peptostreptococcales > Anaerovoracaceae > Crickella. The sequence goes on along the minus strand of CACWIO010000015.1, from coordinate 1,520 downwards.
ATTGCTCGTTCAAATCACGGACGTTATTCTGTCCGAGACTTCCGATCTTCTGGAAAGAACGCTGCAAATACAGGCGGTAGTCCTCCGCACTGTTGATCTTATCGAGCGGCGGTGAAGTAAGCGTAAGTATAAGCCTGGTGCGCTCGATATAGTTAGTTAAAATCTCTAATCTTCCTTTTTCGTTCATCTCTAGGCAGGGCGCATAGTTATAATGGCCGCCGTCCCCCCTTGTTCTAATTCTTCAACTGTAAGCTCTCCGTTATATTGTTGTTTAAGGAGCCTAGTCACTGCATCGAAGTCCTGCTTGGACTCTTCAAGTGCACGTCCGCTGAGCTTATCGTGCTTGGCTCCGTTATCGCTTACCTTAATCTGAGTAATTCCGCCGGCAAGTCTTCTCGTTGAGATGGTAACAGTACCGGGTTTATCGCTTGCGGCAATTCCCTGCTTAACGGCATTCTCGACAAGCATCAATACCGATAAAGCCGGAACCTTGAAGTCCGTTATATCCACGTCATAATCGACATTGAGCTTATCCTCAAGCCTGGTCTTTTCAAGCGAGAGATAGTTGCGTATCAGCCCGAGCTCCCATGTGAATGAGACGGGCTCGTTGGCTTTGAGGGCCTCCAGGGCATTGAGAAGATACTCTGAGAAAGTCGCCGATAAGGCCTGGGCTTTCTGCGGATCTGTGTCGCACAGATAATATATAGTTGTAAGTATATTATTCAGAAAATGCGGTTTGAGTCTGTTGATAGCAAGATTCAAACTATCGCTCTTTGCTGAATTGTCTCCGCTTGATATAAAAGGTTTGGGCTGAGAGCCGGATTTACAGCGGACATAGAATATTGCAAAAGATATAAGGGCACCTAATAGGAATGCCAATATCAAAGATACGGTGTTGTTCATATATATTCCTCGCTTCGTGTCTTAGGGTGCTAAATGCGCTCGTCTTGGCACAGCGCAGTCTTGTGTTATTCTAACATAAAAAGGGGCTTCAAAACTACATAAAATAGTGCAAACAAAGAGGCTCCAATCCTTGACAATCTAAGGTTCATAATGTACCATCTATAGTGCTATGCGCTGTTGTAGCTCAGTAGGTAGAGCACTTCCTTGGTAAGGAAGAGGTTTCGGCAGTTCGAGTCTGCTCAACAGCTCCAGCAACCCGCATAGGGACAGGGACGCTTGTCCCTATTAATACTTTTAAATAACGTTATTTTTAAGGAGGAAGTTAAATGGCTAAGCAAAAATTTGAGAGGACCAAACCGCATATCAACATCGGTACAATCGGCCACGTTGACCACGGTAAGACAACTCTTACAGCAGCAATCACATCGGTACTGAACAGAAAGTACGGACTCGGCGGAGACGTAGCATTCGATCAGATCGATAAGGCACCGGAAGAGAGAGAAAGAGGAATCACAATCTCCACAGCACACGTAGAGTATGAGACACCAAACAGACACTATGCTCACGTAGACTGCCCGGGACACGCTGACTATGTAAAGAACATGATCACAGGAGCA
>CACWIO010000014.1:5140-26177 GCA_902760855.1 uncultured Eubacteriales bacterium | reverse complement strand
AATAAGATAAACTCTATGTCAGTGGAGGAACTCGAAAAGGGAGTTCTGCAGGTCATGGAGACCGAGCTCAATATGATAGTAAGCCTCGGAGCCTTGATAGGATTGTTAATCGGATGTATAAACATCTTTATATAAGGAGGAAGAATAAATGAAGACTTTTATGATCGAGATGGAAGACGGCGGCGTAATGAAGGGTGAACTTTACGAAGATATCGCACCTAAGACTGTTGCGAATTTCGAGAAGCTCGCAAACGAAGGATTCTACGACGGCCTGATCTTTCATAGAGTAATTCCGGGATTCATGATTCAGGGCGGTTGCCCTAACGGAAACGGAATGGGAGGCCCGGGATATACAATAGAGGGCGAATTTACGGCAAACGGGTTTAAGAACGATCTTAAGCACGAAAGAGGTGTGCTCTCAATGGCGAGGGCTATGGATCCTAACTCTGCAGGTTCTCAGTTCTTCGTAATGACTACTACATCGCCTCATCTCGACGGACAGTATGCTGCATTCGGCAAGGTCACCGAGGGTATGGAGACTGCAGACAAGATAGTAAATCAGAGGACGAATCCTATGGATAAGCCTCTGGTAGATCAGGTAATCAAGACCATAAAAGTAGAGGGATAGAATGAAAAAGGCAAGGCATTTAGACAACTTGCAAAAGAAAATATACTCGATGGTGTCTATCGGTGTGACGGACAATACCATCAACCAAGGATATGACATCATCAGCACTGTGGCTCTTTTAGCCAATCTCGCAGCGGCCTTTGCCATTACATTTGAGGATGTGAAAGAGGCACACGGGGATTTGCTGCACTGGGTGGAGCTCATCACGGTATTGTTCTTTACGATAGACTACGGGCTCAGAATTTTCTGTGCGAGCCAGCATTATACGGGATACTCGGACGCCGCGGCGGCCCGAAAGTATATGCTTTCGGGCTACGGCATAATCGACCTTCTGTCGTTTCTGCCGTACTACCTGCCGGCATTCTTCCCGGCAGGTGCCGCGGTGTTTAGGATGTTCAGAGTGGTCAGAATATTCAGGCTATTTAGAATAAATGCTTACTCTGACTCTCTGACTCTGATCGGAAACGTACTTAAAAACAAAAGGACGCAGATACTCGCATCCGTGTTCATAGTAATACTCCTGATACTCGCATCCAGCCTATGCATGTATAGCGTGGAGCATGAAGCGCAGCCTGATGTATTTAAAAATGCATTCTCTGCTATCTGGTGGGCCACTTCCACCTTGCTGACGGTAGGCTACGGAGACATCTATCCGATTACGGTGCTCGGACAATTGCTCGGAATAGTCATAACATTCCTCGGAGTCGGACTTGTAGCCATCCCAACGGGTATTATTTCCGCAGGATTCATTGAGGAATACCAGAAGGCTACGAGGTTTGCCGACATACAGCAGGAGCAGGATGTGCGCTTCATCGAAGCCTCCATTGATGAGGGGGATGTCTGGGCAGGCAAGACCATAAGCGAGATAGGAATGCCGAGCGGCTCCATAATCGCACTCGTTCTCAGAGGTAAGCAGACTATAGTTCCGAGAGGCGACGTAGAGATACTGCTTGGAGATAAGCTGATCATCTGCGCTGAGTCTGCCACTGAGGGCATGCTCGAAGACGTAAAGGAGATAATACTCCGTCAGAATCACAAGTGGAATGGTCAAAAGATAAGAGACATAGATATATCCAGGCAGTCATTTATAGTATTGGTGGATCGTGCAGGTAAGATGCTCAAACCTCACGGCGATCTCGTGCTCGAGGAAGGGGATAAGGTCCTGATGTTCACTAAGGAGAATATCTCGAAGTATTCGAGGGAATATTCTATATAATTATTCCGATCTCCAGAAACTTCTAAAGAAGAGCATTAAGAGAGGGTAAATCTCGAGGCGACCTGCAATCATAATGATGGCAAGTACAGTGCGGCCGTATGCGCTGAAGCGAACGGCAAGACCCGCATTTGTGAGAGATGCCAGAGAAATACCTGAATTGGTAATCATAGCCTGCGAGTAACTCAGAGCCTCGGCCAGGGTGACATTATCAAGAGAGAGGAGCAATGCTCCGAGTAAATATGTAATCATGAAAAGAGCGATGAATATGTTGGCGCTTGCCACATACTCGCTCTTTATCGGTTTTTGATCAAATGTAAGACTGCGCACACTGCGCGGATGCACATGCCTATATAAATTCTTGAAAGATGTCTTGGCTGCGATAAGGATTCTGCCGACTTTAATACCGCCTCCCGTAGAAAGCGAGCAGGCGCCTACGAATACCTGAAGCACGATGATTACCATGCATGCATGCGGCCATTTGCCTATATCTGAAATCACATATCCGGATGTAGATAAAGATGAGATGACCTGCATAAGTGCGGCTCCGAAATTAGGAAGCACGGCTGAGCCTCTGTGGAAAGCTTCGATAAATCCGCATATGGCAATTGTAGTAATTAAAATCTGTGCGGAGTAGAAGAAAAGCTCGCTCGCATCCGTAATTTTCTTCCATTTCCTTCTGGTCAGATATACGTAAATCGGCGCGCTGACGGAGCCGGCAAATGCGAAGACCGTGATTATTATCTTAATCGGAAGCGAAAGTGAAGTTACGACTCCGTTGTTTATGTGATGAAGGCCGGCGGTGACCGTGTTGGATAGAGCTGTCATAACAGCATCCGCCGGTGCCATGCCTGCTATCAGAAGAAGTGCAAACTGAAGCAGGGAAAGTCCTGCATATATCTCAACTATCCTGCGATAATACATCCTAAAATCCGTCTCTACCTTGAGGAAGTTAGGCCCGGGGAACTCAGCCGCTGCGAGTTTCCATCCCATGAAGCTACGTGGCTTGAATATGGATATGAAAACCATGAGTATGCCGACGCCACCTATCCAGTTTAGGACCGATCTGAATATGCTGAGCCAAAGAGGCATCTCTGCTGAGTCATACGCGCCGATGCCCGTAGTCGTCCATGCGGCAGCGGACTCCATGAAGGCGTCCGCGAGGCTGCATCCCGGCATAGCAAAATAAAAGACAGGGGTCGCCGCTAAGATAGCGCCCAGCCATGCACATATTAATGTAAGATACAGGCTTCTTTGCTTTTGAAACATCCTATCTTCCTTGCTATACCTTATATGGTCTCCAGTAATACGAAGTAAATATTATAAACAGAGTCGAGAGTTCGAGTCTGCCAGCTATCATGACTATAGTGAGCACGAATTTGCTGAAATCGCTGTAAAAGCTAAATGTACATGTAGGCCCGACGGCTTCGAGCCCCGGCCCCACGTTGCTGATGCAAGAGAGCACGGCGGTGAAGTTCGTGACAAGCCCTACAGGATCTGTGAGAGAAATCACGAGAGTTGCAAGCACTAAAGTGAATATGTACATGCTGATAAATCCTATGATGTATATCAAAGTCTCGGGCAGAAGTTTCCTCTTGTCGACTTTTATGTCATCTACGACACGTCCGTGGAGCTTCATTGAAACTTCTCTTTTGAAGAGTTTGCCCATAACGAGCAGTCTTATGACTTTGATGCCGCCGGCTGTAGATGAGCTCGAGCCGCCTATAACCATGAGTATGACTATGATCATCAAGGAGAAAGTAGGCCAGAGGGCGAAGTCAACCGTCGCATAGCCCGTGGTCGATGTGATGGTCATGACCTGAAATGCCGAGTCTGTTACGGCCTGGAAGAGATCCGTGTAGCCGCCCTGCGTCATAAGCGAAATTGTTATCAGAGTTATCGCTGAGAGCACTATGGCGAGATAAAGTCTGAACTCCTCGTTCTTGAAAGCTTTTTTGATGCTGCCGAATACCGCTACGAAGAAAAGCTCGAAGTTGGTACCCGCGAGGAACATGAAAATAGTAATAATCCATGTCACGTAGTTACTGTTAAATGCAGCTATGCTCGCTCCGTATGTCGAGAAGCCACCCGTAGCCATGGTCGTAAACGAGTGATTGATCGCATCATAGAAATTAAGCCCGCCTGTCATGAGGAGAACTGTCTGAGCTCCTGTGAGTATGAGATAGGCTATGTAGAGCCTCTGGGCTGTGCCCGTAAATGTCGTGGAGAGTTTGGTAACCGTAGGTCCCGGAGTCTCTGCCGACGCGATATTTCTCGCTTTGATTCCGAACTTAGGCAGCAATGCTACGAAGAGCACGATAATTCCCATGCCTCCAAGCCACTGCGAGAAAGACCTCCACATCAGGACTCCTTTGGGCACCGCATCTACATCATTAATTATGGTAGCGCCTGTGGTCGTAAAGCCTGAGGCAGTCTCGAAGAAAGCATCAAAGAAGCTCGGGGCGACTCCCGTCAGCATATACGGAAGACCGCCAATTGCGGATGCGATGAGCCATACCGTGGCAACGAGGAGATAGGTCTCACGAGGCTTGACCTCCATGTCGTTTATATTGCCACCGCAAATTACTCTAATTGCAAAGCCAAGTGCAAAGCAAAGTATCATAACAAGAGAAAAAGCTCTGATGGAGCCGGGCTCCTGATATATCAGAGCAGTAATTAAGGGGAGTGCAAAGCATGCTCCCATCAGATTTAGAAATACTCCGTAAAAGCTTACGATTTTTTTCATATGATTCTCTAGCGAACCCTTATCTGTTGATGCCGAGGCGAGAGGCAGGTTTCATCAGTGTCTCCATATATCCTATCTCGGATACGAGGCAGACCACGATTACCCTGTCGCCATCCTGAATGACTGTGTTACCGTCAGGGATGATGGTCTCAGTGCCTCTTCCTATCGCAGCGATAATTGCGTAATCAGGCAACTTGAGATCCTTAATAGGAGTGCCGAGCATGCTGATTCTGTCCGTCGCATGTATTTCCATGAGCTCAGCCTGACCCTGGAGAAGCACTGACGAGAGAACTCTGTGAGAGCCTCTGACTGCTCTTAGGATGTGGCTGGCTGTAATGTCGAGAGGATTGAGCACCACGTCGATTCCCAGCCTGGATATGAGCTCTTTATAGCTCTCGTGGCTGACCTTGGAGATTACGTCCTCGACTCCGTGGTTGTTAGCTGTGAGCGCGAGCAGGAGATTCTCCTCATCGTATCCCGTGCAGGTGACGAATGCATCCATGCTGTCGAGATCCTCATCTACGAGCAGCTGGATATCCGTGCCGTCTCCGTTTATGACCATTACATTTCTGAGTTTATTACTGAGGTAATGGCAACGCTCCCTGTCATTTTCAACTATCTTAACCTGAGATCCGTACTCAGAGAGACGCTCTGCCAGATAATAGCCGGTCTTGCCGCCGCCTATGATCATGACCTTGCGAGCATTCTGATGATGGAATCTGGAGTGAACTTTCTTGCTGAGCTTGAACACATCTTCCTTCTGACCGATCAGATAAATGACATCGCCGGCCTTGATCTCATCCGGGCCGTGAGGAATCAGCACTTTACCATTCCTGGATATTCCGACTACGATGAATCCCGGCATCTTGCTCCTGAAATCTATAAGCGTACCGCCTACGATCTCCGGGAATTTCTCCGCCTCGAATTCGATGAGTCCGATCGAACCGAATGTATATATACCGTTACTGAGTGTGTATTTCTCAATCAGGTAGCGATAAATCTCACTGGTAATCAGGAGGTCCGGATTGACAAGCATATCTATCTTGTAGTGGTTCCTGATGAAGTTAAGCTGACTCATATGCTCAGGATCTCTGACTCTGGCAGCTACGAATTTGGCGCCGAGTATCTTGGCAAACGAAGCAGCGAGTATATTCGTGTCGTCTGAAGTCGTCACGCTGAATACGAAGTCGGTGTCTGCCACATCGATCTCCTTGAGAAGGTCGACGGTCTTGGCATCTCCGTTAACCGTCATGACATCGTACTGCTGAGCTATGTTATTAAGCTTTTCATCATCGCTGTCTACGAGTGTGATCTCATAGTCACCATCGATGAGAGCTTCAACCAGGCGGAGCCCTAATTTACCGGCTCCGAGTATTGCAATTTTCATATCTTTTTTACTCCGAATTATGTCCTTAATATGCCCTTTAGCAGGGCATTTCGCTGACGCCCTATTATAGACCTTGTTTGTTGGTATTTCAATACTTTAAACACTTCGCAAAAGTATTTAACAATAGATTAACAATTAGTTAAAAAGTTGTAGACAAAAGGGGGCGAATGATATATATTTATAAACGGTTACAAAACGGTTACACTTTTTTGTATCAAAATCAGTACAATATGGATAAAGCACTTCAGAAAGTCTGCGAGACTTACATTAACAATAGGGACGAAATGAGGCGCATTCTAAGAAGCAGCGGAGCACCGATGCATCTTATGGGTGCGGCAGTTTTAACTGCGCTCGAAAAGAAACCTGACGAGAAAAAACTGCTTGAGGCAGAGAAATTACTCCAGGAGAGAGAGCCTGAGGATTCTCCTATCAGGGGACGCATCAAATCCGTCACCACAGTGCATATGATGCTTGCAGATGATGCCGAAGCATACTATAGAGACCTGCGCAGGACCCACGATCTCATACACGTCAACAGAGGTGGAGACGATGAGAGATACTACATGGCAGCTATGATGATGAGCGAAAAGATTTCCAATATGCAGGAGATTCTTCAGCTCGTAGACAGAGCCGCCGTGATTCACGAAAACATGGGCAAATCCTTCATGTCGCAGAAAGATAGAGCCAGTTACGTCATCGCTGCGTTTGCCGCTGTAAACGGAGTGCTGAATGTAAGACGATATGTCGAGGATGTCAATTTATGTAAGGAGTATTTGGTTGAAGCGGGCGTATTCGAGCGTGATTCTGTAGATGAGCTGTCGATGTTGCTCGCCATATCCCCGGCAGACAACAAGATGAGCTGCGACCTGGCAGTTAAGATACTTGAAGCCATAAGGGCTAAGGGATTCAGCTTCGACAACAGCGAGGAGCTGGCTATGCTCGCATTTCTCGCTGCTCTCAATATGCCTGCCGATGAGATAGCCAGAGCCGTATATGATGCGGATGAGTTCTTGGCTCAGCATAGCGGGTTTACCGAGGGGCGAGGCCTCATACTAAGACACGTGTACGCCTGCATGCTAGTAATCCTTTGCTACACGGGCAAGCACGCCTGGGGAGATTTTGCGGGCAGAGTGGCATCGGATGCTGAGGTGCTCAAGCGCATGGTGCTTATGCAGAGCCAGTCGGTTATGCATATACAAATGGAATATGTAGATGTGGAAGAACTTCACATTTAGATATATTGTAAGGAGCAGGGGCTGCGCGTAATGCGCAGCTTTTTCGTGCCCGAAAAGCTCTTTAGTGATACAATTTGGCTATGAATAATAATGAGAAGAAAAAGCTGGGCGGCATTAAATGCACCACGCTCTGCTACATTGAGAATAACGAGCGCTGGCTCATGCTCTACAGAAACCGTAAGCCGGATGATCCGAACGCGGGCAAGTGGCTTGGCATAGGCGGTAAGATCGAAGACGGCGAGAGTGCGGACGATTGCTGCAAAAGAGAAGTGCTCGAGGAGACGGGTCTCATTCTGAATTCCTTTGAGTTTCATGGCGTGATTAAATTCCGTGCGACGACTTACGAAGATGAGGACATGTACCTATACACATCGCGCGATTTTACGCCTGCAGATGAAGAGGCAGCTACGCTATTCGCAGAGACGGGAGAGTACGATCCGCCGGAGTGCGGAGAGGGAGTGCTTAGCTGGATTGCCAAAAATGACGTCCTGGGTCTTCCGATGTGGGAGGGAGACAGAGCTTTTATAGAGAGGCTTCTCGAGGGAGCGGGCCGCATCTCCATGACATTGCAATACACCAGTGAGAACTGTAAAATTATAGAGGATGAACGTGACGCGCGAGGACCGAAGGGAGCTTGCATGAAAGACTATATCGAAAGGATAAAGAATGCGGAGGAACTTTGCTGGATAAATCCGAATAGGGTGCCGGCGGAGGAGGCCCTGATGCAGACGGACTTCAATGCAGATGACATAGCCGATGCGGAGTCCAGGCTTAAAAGGTTCTCGCCTCTTATTATGCATTACTTCCCTGAGACTAAAGCGGATGGCGGCATAATAGAATCCCCGCTGACAGAGATAGCTGACATGAAAGAAGCGCTGAATGCGGATGGCGCGAGGCTCACCGGCAGGCTGTTTCTGAAGCGCGACAGCGATCTTAAGGTGTCGGGCTCGGTTAAAGCCAGGGGCGGCGTGTATGAGGTGCTAAAACACGCTGAGGATATAGCTATCGAAGAGGGGTTGCTTTACGGTATCGTAGATGACTATATGAAGCTTGCCTCGGAAGCGTCCAGGAAGGCCTTTTCGAAGCACAAGATACAGGTCGGCTCTACCGGCAATCTCGGAATGAGCATAGGCATAATGTCTGCGGCCCTCGGCTTTGAAGTTATAGTGCATATGTCTGAGGATGCCAAGCAGTGGAAGAAGGATTTGCTCAGAGAGCGCGGTGCGACGGTCATCGAGTACGAAGGCGATTACAGCGCTGCTGTGGAGCAAGGGCGTGCGGAGTCCGATGAGGATCCTGCAAGCTACTTCATAGATGATGAGAATTCAAAGGATCTCTTCCTCGGATATGCCGTTGCGGCAGGAAGATTGAAAAAGCAGCTCAGTGAGCAGGATATAAAGGTAGATGAGAATCATCCGCTTTTCGTATATCTTCCTTGCGGAGTCGGCGGTGCGCCGGGCGGAATAACTTTCGGTCTCAAGTTGCTGTTTGGAGATAATGTGCATTGCTTCTTTGCAGAGCCGGTGGATTGCCCATGCATGCTGGTCGGACTCGAGACAGGTGAGATGAATAATATATGCGTGCAGGATTTCGGGCTTTCGGGTAAGACTGAGGCTGATGGCTTGGCTTGCCAAAGGCCGTCCGGACTTGTGGCTCGCATGATGGATAAAATGATGTCAGGTGAATTCACGGTTAAGGACGATAGGCTTGGAGAGTATCTAAAGAAACTTTACAAGAACGAGATGCTGTATATAGAGCCGAGCGCCTGCGCCGGATTTATCGGGCCTTGCACTATCGGCTGCGATGAGGATGCGAGGCGCTATCTGAGGCAGAATGAGCTTGAGGATAAGATGGCCGATGCTACGCATGTCTGCTGGGCCACGGGCGGAAGCATGGTGCCGCAGGAGATAAGAGATAAATTGCTCAAGGGATGATTGCCACGGGTAGCACAGGCATGGGATAGAGACGCGGAGGAATGAAGTGAACGATAATCTCAGGAAAACTTGCGAGACTTTTATAAATAATCGAGATTTATTAAAAGAGAATTTCAAGCGTGAGGGAATGGCTATGCACATGATGGGTGCGGCAATTCTCACCTCGATTGAGGACGCGCCGGATGCAGAGGCTTTGCTCGAGAATGAGAAGATTCTGAAAAAGCTCGAAGGGATATTCTCTCCGTTTCGAGGGTTTCTCAAGTTGCCTGTTATCATAAATATGGCTATGAGTGATGATCCTGAGGAATACCTTAAACTGGTGCGAAAGGCATATGATCTTATCTGCAGCAGGAAGGGAAGCAGGAACGAGAGCTTCTATATACCTGCTATGAGCGTGGCTCTGGCGGCGAGCTCAGAGGATGAGATGGCTGAGCTTATTGATGAATCCGGGATGCTCGATGACGGAAAGGACATGGATGCATTGCTGGCAGAGCTCGGCCTTTCCGAGGATGAAGTGCAGGCTGATGTTAAAGATGCCGCGGAATTCTTAAAGAACCAAAAGGGCTTTGGGGCGCTAGCCGGTGGCTCTAAGATGAGAGAGAGCTACGCCAAGATGCTGGTTACTATTGCCGGAAGCAAAGGGTCAGAAGCGGCTGAACTTGTGGCTGAGGATGCCGTAACCAAAGCGATAGAAAGCCGGTATCGCGCAATGCAAAACATGCAGGCTCACATGTTGCTCCAAAACCAGCTCTTGATTCAAAATCAGATGCTGCATATACATCACAATATTTAATGGATTAATAAAAAGATGCGCCACGTGAGCGCATCTTTTGAATTGCATTCTTATGACTTACTCGTTCGCGAGGTCTTCCTCTGTCCATGGGTGAGCTGCTATATTTTCTTCGTGCTCTGCCTGAGTGGAGGCATAGTATACTGTCCCGTCCGGTCCTGCATAGAAGAAAATATATTCATTGCTCTCAGGATGCAGGACGGCGTCAATTGCATCTCCGACCACCTGGCAGATAGGTCCCGGCGGAAGCCCCGCGAATTTGCGAGTGTTATACGGGTTATCGCTATCGAGCTGGCTTTCATACAGGTCAACCCTGTCCTCCTGGAAGATATAGCATACGGTTACGTCAGAACCAAGCGACATGTTCTTGTCTAGTCTGTTCATGAATACTCCGGCAACTCCGGCTTGATCCTCTGCCTGAGCTTCCTTGGTCACTATGGAAGTAAGTGTAAGGAGCTCGTGCACGGAGAATTTGCTGCTTTCTATCTCATCGCGTCTTGCGTCAAGAGCCTCCTGCATGCTGTCGAGACACATCTCCGTGAATCCCTCTATATCCGAGACATCTGATGTTACGAAATATGTGTCTGCATAGAGGTAGCCTTCGAGCGGATACATTATATCCTCATCCAGAATATCATCTGTGAGGAACCAGTACTGATCTATCAGTCTATTTAAGTATTCTCTATCTGACCACTTGGCGAGTATCTCCTCTGCAGTATAAGGAAGCTGCTCGGATATCGCGGCTGCGACTTGCTCGAGCCTTGCGCCGTCCTTGACTTCGACAGTCTCCTTAGAGATGTAGTCGAAATTGCCCTCATTGATAACGCCCATGATGCTGTTGAAGGCCATGCTCTTATTGAATACATAGGTGTTGGCCTGCAGATTGCTGTATCCGCCGATCTTGGAATTTACCTTGGCCCAGAACTTGCTTTTTACGAGCCCTGCCTCATCGAGGAGCTCCACTATGTAAGAGGCTCCGGAGCCGCTTGGGATATCGACCACGACCGGTTCTTCATTGCCCGGCTCAACGGGACGAATGCCCATTGTGTATGCGCCTCCGAATCCTACCGCTACGGTCAGGAGAAGTATGAGTATTAATAGCGCTTTTGGGGCGCCTTTTTTTCTATGTGTTTGCTTTGCAGATGCTTGTCTCATCAATTACCGTCCTTTAGAATATGGTATACTTCATTTGGTGTTAGATACTAGATCTGTATAATCACCGCAACCATTATACAGAATGAATGCATAAATGACAAAGGAGAAGGGAATGGAGCAGGACAGGAAAGGAATAAAAGGCTTCCTCGAACGCAAGAATATTGAGATAAGTGCGAAACGCTACGGGATAGATGCGTTGTCCGCTATGGCGCAGGGCCTCTTTTGCTCCTTGCTGATCGGGACGATTATAAATACGATAGGGACGCAATTTCACATAGGATTTCTGACTGAGCCGGTGTGGGTTATGAAATCCGGCGATGCGGCAATCCCTTATACAATAGGAGGACTAGCTGTGGCCATGACCGGGCCGGCGATGGCTGTCGCCATCGGTTATGCGCTGAAAGCGCATCCGCTCGTCCTCTTCTCTCTTGCGGCCGTGGGATTTGCGGCCAACGGACTCGGAGGAGCGGGCGGCCCGCTCGCCGTCCTCATAATTGCGATACTTGCTGCGGAGTGCGGCAAGGCTGTGCAGGGTGAGACCAAAGTAGACATACTCGTGACGCCGCTTGTGACTATAGGCGTCGGCGTCGCTCTTTCCGTTTGGTGGGCGCCGGCCCTCGGAGCTGCAGCGATGAAAGTAGGATCCCTTATAATGTGGGCCACTGAGCTCAGACCTTTCATGATGGGCATACTCGTATCTGTAATAGTAGGAGTTGCGCTGACTCTTCCGATTTCCTCAGCGGCCATATGTGCTGCACTCGGACTTACGGGTCTCGCAGGAGGTGCGGCTGTTGCCGGATGCTGCGCACAGATGGTGGGGTTTGCCGTCATGTCATTTCCTGAGAATAAATGGGGAGGGCTGATCTCACAGGGCATAGGAACATCAATGCTCCAGATGGGTAATATAGTTAAGAATCCTCGCATATGGATAGCGCCGACTTTAACAGCGGCCATTACCGGACCAATAGCGACATGCATTTTCAAGATGCAGATGAACGGTGCGGCCGTCTCAAGCGGCATGGGCACCTGCGGTCTGGTCGGGCAGATAGGCGTATACTCCGGATGGGTAGCTGATGTGGCCTCCGGCGTTAAACCCGCAATAACGGGCATGGACTGGGCAGGCCTCATCCTGATTTGCTTCGTGCTCCCTGCTGTGCTGGCTCCGCTTATCAACATGGGCTGCCGCAAACTCGGCTGGGTTCACGACGGCGACCTAACACTGTAAGAGTTAAAACACAGCTGGCGATTTTGATGTAAGTTATGAACAAAATCGTCAGGGGCGCAAGCGGTAGCGCGCGAAGGGATGACGAAACACTGCCGATATTCATAAGCTGTGCACGACGTCGCTGTTGCTCTGAAGGAACAACTCAGCATTTTAGCTGTGCAGTTATGGATAAGCGGCGCAGGACCATGGATAAGTAAAACTTATCCACCGCCCTGCAACAAGGCACAAACGCAAGGCCTGAGAATTGCCGCTTACCCACAGCCTACACAGCTACGACTACCTTTGAACAATATCAATAATGATCAGCAAAGAAATGCCAGAAATGGGTGAAGGTGCTTTTAAAAGGCTAAATGAGATCTGTAGCGATTAGAATCATGTAACATTGACACAAGATACAATAGGAATATGAGTGATGGGATTTTTGATGTGGCGGTAATAGGGGCCGGAGCGTCGGGGCTGATGCTGGCGGCGGAGCTGGATATGGGGTATTCTTCCGGCGTGGTGCTGGAGGGTACTTCTTCTATTGGAACTAAACTTCTGATGAGCGGAGGCGGACGTTGCAATATCACGCATGGCGGTTCTATTAAGGACTTTATAAGTGCGTATGGAGAAGCGGGAGCGAAGCTCAGGCGCTGTTTATATAGACATAACAATCAGGAGCTTGTCTCGTGGCTTGAGGGAGTTGGAGTGCAGACGACAGAAGAAGACGGCAGGATATTTCCGACCTCGATGAAGGCCCGCGATGTGATCGATGCACTTGTGGAAGAGGCAGCGAGCAATATGTGGCAGATAGAGACGGATGCGAAAGTCAGTGCTCTTGAGAAAGAGGAAGACGGAAGCTGGAGCATAGAGCTTAAGGACCGAGGGTGGATATCTGCGAGGAATCTTGTAATTGCGAGCGGCGGCATTACGTATCCGGAAACCGGTTCGGACGGTTCGATGCTTGAGATTTTGAAAGGTTTGGGCGTTGGTGTTACAGAGACGAGGCCAGCTTTGGCGCCCATCTTCGTGAAGGACTATCCGTACGAGGAGCTTGCGGGCATATCCGTATCCGATGTGGAAGTAACGATGAAAGCTGCGCGCATGAGAGGAGATATACTCTTCACGCACGAGGGTTTTTCTGGACCTGCGATATTGAACATTTCTAAGTTTGCCGAGAAGGGCGGGCTGATGAAGATAGATTACGGTAAATCTTTGGAGGAGCTTCCGAAGCGCATGCAAAGGGTGATGCGAGATAGAGCGCGCGGCGATTCCGGAGATGTACGGACAAAGCTGCTTGAGAGTTTGCTCAGATCGGATGAGTTTGAGATCGAGGGAGTGTCCGAGAGGGGCATGGTGACATCTGGCGGTGTGATGCTTGATGAGATGGATATGAGCAGCATGCGGTGTAAGAGTGCTGATGGTTTGTATATAATTGGAGAGGCGCTCGATGCCGATGGCATTACGGGCGGGTACAATCTGCAGATGTGCTGGTCGACGGCGCGCTGCTCGGCGGACGACTTGAGAGAAAGACTAGGAAGATAGAGCTACGAAAGGAAAAGCGAGAGGAAGAAATGGAAAAGAAAGTTTCGTTTGAATGTGATTATATAAAAGGTGCGCACCCTAAGATTCTGGAGAGATTGATTGAAACGAACTTCGAGGCATTGCCGGGATATGGTTTCGACAGATATTCGGATAGTGCGAAGGAGAAGATAAGAGCAGCTCTTGGGGCACCTGAGGCTGATGTGGAATTCTTGGTGGGCGGCACGCAGACTAATGTGATAGTCATATCCACTATGCTTAGAGACTGGGAAGGCGTGATTGCGGCGGAAAGCGGACATATTAGCGTACATGAATCGGGAGCGATTGAGTTTACCGGCCATAAAGTCATAGAACTTCCTGCCGAGGATGGAAAACTCAAGGCTGATGATGTGAGGAAGTATGTTGAGATTTTCAGGGCTGATGCAACTCACGAGCATATGGTGTTCCCGGGGATGGTGTATATCTCATATCCGACGGAGCCGGGCACTTTATATAGTAAAAGTGAGCTTGAGGCCTTGGCTGACGTCTGCCGTGAATTTGAGATGCCTCTATATATAGACGGGGCAAGGCTCGGATATGGACTTATGAGCGATGCGGCGGATGTAACGATTGAGGACATAGCTCGCATTGCGGATGTGCTTTACATAGGTGGCACAAAAGTCGGAGCGCTTTGCGGTGAGGCTGTGGTATTTACAAAAGGAAATAAGCCGGAGCACTTCATGACTTCCGTAAAGAAGAGAGGGGGACTTTTGGCTAAAGGCAGGCTTCTCGGCGTGCAGTTCGATACGCTCTTTACGGATGGTTTGTATTTTGAGATCAGCCGTCATGCAATTGAGATGGCAAGTCGCGTAAAAGAGATAATCAAGGAGAAAGGCTGGGAGTTTTATATGGATTCTCCGACGAATCAACAGCTCATTTTGATGAATGATGCTGAGATGGAGGAGCTTGGGAAGACTATCGCCTTTGATCGCTGGGGCATTCATGAAGACGGGCGCACCATAGTCAGGCTTGCGACATCGTGGTCGACTACTGAGGCGGATATTGAGCAACTTGCCAAGGTTTAAGACAGCGGCGGCTTGCATTGGATTGAAGCAGCAAAGAGTGTTGACATATTCCTACCTGAGGAGTAGGATTTACGAGTAAAGATTAGAGAAATATAACTGATTGTTATCAGAAAGGAAAAGATATGAAATATTCAGTAAGCGGCATGGGATGTGCGGCGTGCCAGGCCAGAGTTGAGAAGGCGGTTGCCGAGGTCGAGGGCGTAACGGAAGTAGCTGTTAGCCTGCTGACCAACTCGATGAATGTTGAGGGCACGGCGGCACCGGAGGCTGTCATCAAGGCGGTCGAGGACGCAGGATACGGCGCATCATGCGAGGAGGACGCGTCCCCCTTTTGAGCGAAACTATCTTGAAAAGGTAAGGAAACAGGAGCAGGCGCTCGCAGACACGGAGACCCCGAGGCTGAAAAAACGCCTGCTGATTTCAGTTGCCCTGCTTTTGGCGCTCATGTATTTTTCGATGGGCGTTGTGATGTGGGACTGGCCCGGAGCAGGTGAGCCCGGAGGTTATACAGGGCTCGGAGCAGCTGAGATAGGTTTAATCGAAATGGCATTGGCTGCCATTATAATGTACATAAACAGGGACTTTTTTATCAGCGGATTTAAGAGCTTGATGCATGGCGGACCGAATATGGATACGCTGGTTGCGATGGGCTCGGGAGTGTCGTTCTTATGGAGTTTGTGGATTCTCGTATACGAGATAATGTTCTGTGGCAATGGGGCTATTTCGTCGACAATTCATGACGATCTGCAAAGGCATTCGCTGCACGGTCTATATTTTGAATCGGCGGCCATGATAGTCACGCTGATTACCGTGGGCAAGATGCTGGAAGCGATGTCTAAAGGCAGGACTACGAATGCCCTGAAGGAGCTTATCAGCATGGTGCCTGAGACTGCAGAGGTGGAGCGCGGCGGTGAGGTACTCACCGTCGGCATCGACTATGTGCGCGAAGGTGAGGTCGTGGTTATAAAGCCGGGAGAGCGGGTGCCGGTCGATGCCGTAATCATCGAAGGCTCGGCTGCGTTCGATGAGTCCGCGCTCACGGGAGAGAGTCTCCCTGTAGATAAAAGCGAGGGAGATCATATCTCCGCGGCCACTATAAATAAATCAGGATATATAAGAGCTAAAGCCACGAGAGTAGGAGAGGATACAACTCTCGCAAAAATAATAGATCTAGTGTCCGATGCTGCGGCTACCAAGGCGCCTATCGCGCGCACGGCGGATAGAATATCCGCTGTATTCGTGCCCGCAGTTATAGGGATAGCGGCTTTGGTATTTGTCATTTGGATGCTGATCGGGCACGATACGGCAGCTGCACTCGAAAGAGCGATTGCGGTGCTGGTCATCAGCTGCCCGTGCGCGCTCGGCCTGGCCACGCCGGTAGCCATTATGGTCGGATCCGGAGTCGGCGCAAAGAACGGCCTGCTGTTTAAAAATGCAGCGGCCCTCGAGCAGACGGGACGCGTTAAGATAATGGCTTTGGATAAGACAGGGACCATTACGGGAGGCAATCCCAAAGTGACTGACGTCTTCACATGCAAGGATGTCTCCAAGGATGAACTCGAGGAAGTTGCAGCGGCCGTAGAGTCAAGGTCTGAGCATCCGCTCGCTAAAGCAATATGCGAGCATCTTGGTGCCACTACCAAGAGGATAAGCGATTATGAGGAGCTCGCAGGAGGTGGTGTCAGGGCATTTACCTGGGACGGCAACCACGCTGTCAGAATTGCCGGCGGAAGTCCGGACTTCATGAAAGATTGCAATGTAAATGAAGAGGATATAAAGGCTCTGCTAAAGGAGACAGCGGAATTCTCCAATGCGGGGAAGTCTTCGGTGATGTTCTGCAAAGGAGGAAGGCTGCTCGGTCTCATCGCTCTCGCCGATTCGGTCAGAGAAGACAGCAAGGATGCCATAGCTAAACTGAAGGAAATGGGCATAAGGACGGTTATGCTCAGCGGAGATAAACAAAAGACTGCCGAGGCCATTGCTGCTGAGGTCGGAGTTGATGAGGTGATAGCGGAAGTCCTGCCGGATGGCAAGGAAGAAGTCATCAGAGGCCTCATGGAGCAGGGAGTGACCGCGATGGTAGGAGACGGCATCAATGATGCGCCGGCTCTGACTCGTGCGGATGTTGGGATGGCTATCGGTGCCGGCACCGACGTCGCCATAGACGCCGCCGACGTCGTGCTCACGGGCAGCAATCTCGAGGAGGCTGTCCGTGCCGTCCGGCTCGGACGCGGCACCCTCCGAAACATCAAAGAAAACCTCTTCTGGGCGTTCTTCTACAATGTGTTATTAATACCGCTCGCCGCCGGCGCTTACACGAGCATCTTCCACGGATGGACGCTTAGCCCGATGATTGCAGCGGCGGCCATGAGTCTTTCGTCATTTTGTGTCTGCATGAATGCACTTAGGCTCAATCTGATAAAACTTGACTGAAGGTGAACGAATATGAGTAGATTTTTAAACAAGAAAACACTGATAATAATACTTTGCGCTATGATGGTTCTGGCCGCTGCTTTGATTGCGGTGGTTGTCAGACAGGGCACAAGCAATCCGTTCGGAAAAGAAGTCGGATCCTTTATATCAGAAAAAGATGTCCCAAGAGTAGGTGAGGTGCTCAGAGCCGCAGGCCTTTCAAATGTGGATATGTTTGAGACCTGGGTTTATGAATATCTCGAAAACAAGGACAGCAATTTCCAGTCTGACGCATACTCCGATGCCGATTGCAGGCTCACAGCCATGCTGCTGGCAGAGAAACAGCTTAGCTGCAAGGACCCCGAAGAGTATCAAGGCGACTATCTTATGATAGACGTAGACAAGCTGAGAAATGATAGCAGCTTTGTAATACTTAGCGACAATACAAATGATTTCACGACAATGTTCGGAGAGACCCCGATACCTGCCGGCGGATTCAAGGATGCACTTCCGCAGCAATGGAAGAAACATGACATAATCTTCTATAACGATTATTGCAAGATAGTTAATCTGGTATTTCAAACAATGGATACCAACGAGGCTTTCGTAGGTCACACGGGAATACTTGTAGACTGCAGAGAGCTATCGGGTGTTGAGGCAAACAGCAACTACCTGTTCGTCGAAAAACTCGCATTTAACGACGCCTTCATGGCGACCGAGTTAAATGATCCAAGCGATCTGATAGAACTCTTCTCACAAAGAGACGACTACAAAACAGAAGAAGGAGAAGAGAAACCTCTCGTTTATTTAAACGATGAGTTCTTGGGTGAGCTTAAATAAAAAAGGCGGAGCCTACGCTTCACCTTTCAACCCAAGCATATCGTTTATCTCCACCCCAAGCAGTCTGGAAAGCTGCATAAAGGTCAGAATATCGGGGAGTCTGTCCCCGTGCTCCCAGCGGAACACGGTCTGCCTGGTGACGCCGATGAGATCTGCGAGCTCCTGCCTCGACATGCCGCGCTGCTCGCGGTACAACTCAATCTTCTTACCGAGCACATCGCCACCTTGGTAATGCTGAGATAAAAACTCCTCGGACAAATGAGCAAAAGGCTTTCTGAGATTCTCAAAGGCCTTTTTTAATTTGCGCTCGCCTACAGGTTTAAGCAAAAACCCGCTGCAATACAGCTCGTGAGCCTCCATAGCATATTCCTGATATCCCGTCACGAATATGATATTAATGCTCGGCCACATAGCGATCAGTTTCTTGGCAAGCGTAAGCCCGTCCATGCCCGGCATATCTATGTCGAGAAGTGCGACCTCGAATTCTTTGGATTTTGCAAGTCTCAGCGCTTCATCCGCAGAGGTCACTGCGTCAACCTCAGAATCAGAGAAGAGAGCTTCAACTTCGCGTTTAATGCCTTGTGCTATTAGCAATTCATCGTCAACTACAAGTATTTTCAATCCGTTTCTCCTTATTCTTTAGGTATGCGTACAGTAACGACAGTTCCGTCCGAATCGCTCTTAATGTCCACAGTTCCGTTGCACTGTTTCTCAATTCTGGTTCGAACGTTCTCTACTCCCATGCCTCTTCTTTCTTTCTCTTGTTTGGTGCCTCCGGTTTCAAATCCCGAACCGTCATCTTTGACCGTCACAATGTATGAGCTCGCGTCGCTCGATGTGGAAAGCGTGACAGTTGTTCCACCGGCAATGGCATGTATGATTGCATTTTCCATCAGAGGCTCTATGCTGAGCGCCGGCAAATTGAAAAGAGTCTCTTTTATATCGTAGACAACATCGATGCCCTTGCTCTCGTCTGCAAGCGCCAGCGATACGTATGCCTCTATGTTTTCAAGTTCCATATCGAAAGAAACAAGAGTATCCGACTTAAGCACCTCGAGATTGGCCCTCAAATAATCTGAAAAATCTTCAAGACAACGGGCCGCCTTGTTCGGATCGCTGTGAATAAGCGAGTTAATGATTTGCAATGAATTAAATACAAAGTGCGGCCTGATTTGTTGCTTCAGCAAGCGGAGTTCTATCTTGGACAATTCAAGCTCCTTTATAATCAGGTCCTCCTCTACATCGCGCTCGTGAACCGTAACCAAATACATATAGAAAAGGAAGACGCCTAGCACGAAGGCTTCGTCTATATGTCCCGGTGCAATATCTCTGCCTTCGATAAAGCCCGTTAGTATGGCCACGCCCGCCACGAAAAGGAGCACGAGGCTCATACGCTTATTCTTGTCGTGGAATGACTTGGCAGCGTAGTAAAGCAGTTGTCCCAAATAGAAGAAAGTCACTATGTATATAGTAGGTCCAAGAGGGCCTCTGCTGAAACTGTAGTTCTCGTCATACCAGAATACGAGTCTGCCCGTAAAAGGAGCAGATATATAAACGACAGTATTGAAGATCAGCGGCACAGAGAACAGGGCTCTCTGCAATCTCCCGAAATGAGGAGGGATAAGTACAACTAGCTCCAAATATATGATAAAAGGCTGTAGCACGTAGTGCAGTATGGAAGCTGCGATTCTCGTATCCCATCTGTCCATAGAGAGTGCTGCCCAATTCTCGATACTATGGGCTGCAAACATGGTAAACAGAACTACAGCAATCAGCACAAAAGTCTTACTGGCAGGCAGGTGCACATCCCGATACGCATACATCATGACCAGCAATCCGCCAAGCAGCATAAATGCCGCGTAATTGCCGCTTATTAAATATTCAATATCCACAGAGCTCATATAATCCGTAATCCCTTTCTTAAATACATTCTAATCTATTTATCTCAAAAACAAAATAATAAACAAAAGTTACAGAAGGGTTAGTGTTACCAAACTGGATACACACTAATCAAAAGAGCAGTGTTATCCTATGCTTGTAAAACGCTCTAAGCGTTGAAATTTCAATGGTTACACTAGGGTTACACAAAGAGAGGTTACAACATGAAAACGGAAGGTAAAACAACAGCATTGAAGAGAATTGCAACGACTATTCTCAGCGTAATGCTCATTGTTGGCATGATGCCGTTTTACAGTCTGCAACTGTTCGGAACGGACAGCGGCAGAGCTTATGCGGCTATGCCGGCAGACGGCACCGGATGGACAGCATCCGGTACCAACGGATTAAAGTATTTCCAAAAGATTTATGACAGTGGTAATCAAACCCAGCTCACTTCACTGACATACGGTCAGGAGCTGACTACCGGTGTGTACTACGTCATGAACAGCATCACTCTGCAGCCTACATCGGCAAATCTCAGGCTCAGGACGAGTGCTCTTCGCATCAACGGTAATGTCAAGTTGATATTCCTGAACAATTCAACACTGACAGTTCAGGGCGGCAGAGCTTATGCGTACAACGAAACGTACAAGGAAAACGGTTCGACAAAGACCAATTACAGCATCGGCGGTGCCGGTGCCGGTATCTACCTGCCGAGCGGATCAACTTTGACAGTCGATGGCCAGGGAACCCTCAACGCTACCGGCGGTGCAGCCGGAGACGGTGAAAAAGGCGGATCCGGTACTTACGGCAATTCGGCCGGAACTGGTGGCCGCGGAGGTTACGGCGGCGGCGGAGCCGGCGCAGGAATCGGAACCGCAGGAGCTTCCGGAGGTTCATACGGAAGCGGAGGCGCTGGTAAGTTTAAGATCTCCGTAGCTAAGGCAACTGATGGTAGTGATGCCGGAAGCGGATCAAACTCAGCTAATTCCGGTACACTTATCCAATA
>CACWIO010000014.1:0-5082 GCA_902760855.1 uncultured Eubacteriales bacterium | reverse complement strand
AGGCGGAAAAGGCGGAAAAGGCGGTACTCGAGGAGAGCAAGGCGGCTATGCGACAAACGCACCTGCAGCGGGAGGCCCCGGCGGCGGCGGCGGAGGCGGCGGCTGCGAAGCAAATAACATCGGTTCCGGCGGCCCTGGAGGCGGCGGAGGCGGCGGAGGTGGCGGCTCCGCAGCTTCAATAAATTGTGCAGCATACGGATCCGGAGGAGGCGCCGGCGGCGGTGAAGCCCTTTACAGAGTAGCTGCAGGCGGTCTTCACGGTTATTGTAACTTTAACCAACCTTTTATAGATGGTTTAGACGGTGCACCTGCCGGACGCTATGATCGTAACAACTACGATACAAATATTGTATACAAATCCTACTTCTTTGAAAGAGGATCCGGTCGAACGTCGCAAACGCTTAGTGGATGTAAAGGCGGCCAAGGCGGTATGGGCGGTCTTTCCGGTGGCTACGGATCGAACGGTGCCATCTACGGCAATAAGATCGCAAATAACGCACAGGGCACATACAGAAAAGCATACAATGGCATTAACAGAGGATCACGCAGTTCTACATACAAAGTAATTCCTCTTCGTGAGATCACCACGACACTCACGACCAATTCGAGTGCGACTCTGAATTCAGACGGATCTTACCTGTATAAGAACGGAACTGCAGTCAAGCCGACTGTTACAGTAAAACACATTCCGTCAAATACAACTCTGACAGAGGATACATATAATAACACTGGTGGAATATCAAATTATTACAGTTATTCCACCAAGTATTCGGATAACGTAGGCAGTAAGCCTACAGGCGGCAACCCTATACAGGCAAATGTCGTAGCGTCATCCAACGGCCTCAGAGCGGATCAGAACTATCCGCAGATCGTAACTGACGTCATTGGCGGCGCTCCTCAAACAGCAGGAAACTGGTTTACTAAGCCGTATAATATTGACTTCGCTACATACGACGTCAAACTGGACGCCGCAGGCGGAGCCGGTACAGTGACTGTAAAGGCCAAGGTAGGCGCAGACAACACTTGGGGTCCGGATTACCGCGGTGAAGCCAGAACTGCTCCAACAAGAGAAGGATACGTATTCAATGGATACTGGACAGGTAAGAATGCTACAGGTACCCAGTATTTCGAGTACAACGGATCACAGGCAACAGTATATAGACAGTGGACGACAAACGCTAACGGCACTTTGTACGCTGCATGGACGCCACTGACATATAAGATCAGATTCTGGAGTGATTACGGCGAAGGTTCTGAGTATGTTGAATACAACCAGAGACCTTTCGAGTATGAAATTCCGGGAGATACGACGAGTGCAAAACTCAAACCGGCCACATACGGAGAACTTGCGCTTCCGAGCGCTCAGGATCTCGGTATCGAAAGAGATCACTATGATTTCGTAGGCTGGAATATATATGAAGAACAGGATTGGGCTATGTACAAGGCCGGCAAGACATATAAAGCCGGACTTACCACTACTCAAGGCGACACGGTAAACATCTATGCTGCATGGAGAGCTAAAGATCAGCTCACCGTAAGTTATGATGCAAACGGCGGAACAGGAGCTCCTCCGGTAGACGGCACATGGGCTGACGCAGACTATACTGTATCGGAGCAGCCTCCGGTTCGTGACGGATACACATTTAAGGGATGGAACTCTGCAGCATCTCCTGAATATGAGAAGACTGAGCAGGGCGAATACGTATTTGACGATAAAGGAAATAAAATCCAAACAAATGGTAATGCATATGTATCAGGTGAAACTGTAAGCAAGGATGACGCGAAACGTGCGATTACCACATCCATCACAATGTATGCCCAGTGGGAGAGAAACCCATCGGTATCTTACCGTGCAAACGGAGGAACTCTGGAGACATCCATACCTACAAAATATCCATCCCCACACGATCCGGTCGACATCGATTACTCGCCGATCAGCAGAGTAGGATATGACTTCGTAGGCTGGAACATCAAGGGTTCGACGGATACATATGTTGAGGAGATGCCTGAAAGCGGAGACTCCATAAAGATCGATGGTACAACATATCATCTCACAAAGGCCAGCACATTCAATATGCCGGATCAGTCGGTAGTTCTGGAAGCCCTGTGGACACCACAGATAATGGAAATCGACTATATCACAGACAGCAGAGGCGACGAGAAAGGTCTCTATGATATGAATGGCTGGTACTATGCAGATGCTGAGGGCAACAGACTCGATGAGACTGTCTCCGAAGCAGGTATCAAGAGCGTAACATCCACAACAGTGGAGTACGATCAGCCGCTTGACTTCCAGGTAGTAATCGATAGGAACAAAGTCGATGATTCGGGACTCAGACTCAGAATAAACGACATCAATACTACTCCGACAGAAATAGTCGAAAATGAACAGAATAACACTGTTACATACAAGTACAGTGTAGCTAAGGTACGCGGCGGACAGATGATCCAGGCAGCAGGCCTTGTGGGTCAGACATTCCCTGTAGTACTTGATGTAAACGATGGAGAACTCAGAGAAAATGTTACAAGCCATACATTCGGCGATGTGACAGTTCTTCCGACGACCGCAGATGGTACAGATCCTGAAACAGGTGAGGCTGTAGAAGGCACATCGCCTATCAAAAAAGGATTTGCCTTTGACGGTTGGTACGATGCGGAAGATGGTGAAGGCGAGCCTAGCGGAAACAAGGTCGAGACTATCCCGGCCACAACAACTCCTACGGCAGAGGACGGTAAACTGACTTATCACGCCAAATGGACCGCCAGCATGTACAATATCGCTTACGATATTGGACCTCTTCCAACAGAAGAAGGCAGTGTACTTCAGTGGAAGGATGGAGTGACAAAGAGCGATTATGAAGATGCGGTATCGAAAAACGATGAGTTCAAGAATATTCCGTACTCCAAGCCTAGGACGCTTCCGACCCTGAGCATTTACGTCAAATATGAGTACGGTGCTATCGTAGGTGATGAGCTCAAGAAGGTAGAGGCACAGTTCCTCGGCTGGGCTACCAAAAAAGGTGCCGGAGAGCCTGAATACTCAGCAGGACATGTGGTCAGAAGACTGTCAGATAAAGACGGAGATACTGTAACTCTCTATCCGGTATGGGGAGCACCACATTACAAATTAGTTCTTGATCCTAACGGCGGAAAGGTCACAAAGCCTATCACAGGATATCAGGCAGGCGATGCAATTGATTTGACTGAGGAAGTTCCTGTACGTCCGGGATACGAGTTTGGTGGTTGGTATGCGGAAAGATACGCTGATGACGCAGACGTAACAGGTAAAACTCCGGTCACATCGATCCCGGCAGATGAGTTCGGTGACAGGGCATACTATGCATACTGGACAGCTAAAGAATATAAGTACACATTGAAGGGCATAGATCTTACGACAGGCAATCCTACAGAGGAAAGCTGGCAGCCGGAAGAGAACCTCAAGGTTGGACAGACAGCAACACTTGATCTGCCTGTTAAAACAGCAGAGAGACTGAATACTACATCACTCCGCCTGCAGGAAAAGAGCTGGCAGGATGGACAGAAATATATTTGAATGAAGAAGGAGAAGATGCAACTCCGCTTGGAATGCCATTTGTTGCAGGCGAAGAGACTGCAGATCTCTGGACTGCAGATGAAGAGGGCAACTTCACAGGACGTACACTCTATCCTGTATGGAAGACTGAAGGCGATGAAGTGCTCACTTACGACGCCAACGGCGGCTCCGGGGCTCCGGAAGCTCAGGAAGCTACAAAAGGTACTGATGTAGAGATAAGCTTTAAAAGATTCCCAACACGAGAGGGATATATCTTTGTCGGATACGACACAGATAAGGACAAGGCTTACGACGATGTGACCTATCCTGCTAATTCACTGGATGAGCAGATGATTACTCTCAGCACATCCACTCGCCTCTACGCAATTTGGCAGCCGATGTCCTACGACATCACATTCGACGCTGCCGTAGCAGATGGCGAAGAGAACGTAGGATTTGATGATGAGGGCACCTGGTCCACAACCATGACTCAGCATGTGAATACATATGATGAGGAAGTTGCCCTTGCGCCTAAGACACCGAGCAGAGGTTCCATGTACGAATTCCTCGGATGGTCCACAGTTGCTAATGGCCAGGTTGAATACCAGGCAGGCAGCATTGTCAGCGAATTTGCCGATGAGGTAAAGGACGAGACTACAGGCGAAGTTACAGGACTTCAAGGCAAGACTCTCTATGCACAATGGGCGGTATCGGAGCACCTGCAATGGAAACACATCCACAAGGCGAGACCGTAGACGTTTCACTTGATGCTAGGAGAACTAAGCCGACATATCACGGATACACATTCAAGGGCTGGGGAACTTCATCAGATGATCCAGCAGGCACGAAGACAGAATCCGTTAACATGCCGAGCAGTATAGCCAATACGACCCTCTATGCAATCTGGGAAAAGAACCAGGGCATCAGGCTGTCCTATGACGGTGGCACAGGTTCCACAGGTTCCGTACCTTCGGATGCAACCGTATACTACCAGGGCGAGAATGTAGGCGTAGCTTACAGACCTGCTCCAAGCAAGACAGGACACGAGTTCCTGGGTTGGGATGTAGTAGACAAAGACGACAAAGTTCTCAAGGAACTCCGTAAGGGTAGAGTTGTCGAAAAAGAAGTTCCTGTTATCGATGATGAAACAGGTGAACCTGTTATCGACCCTGAGACACATGAACCGCAGACTGAGACAGTAACTGAGGTCGTAGATGACGTTAGTTTCGAACTCACAGAAGAGATATTCAACGCGGCGGTAGCGGACAACAAGCTGCTGACCCTGAAGGCCGTATACAAGGAGAACAAGTATACAGTAAGCTTTGATGGCAATGGCGCCAAGTCCGGAGCTGCTCCGGCAAGCATCATTAAGACCTACGGCGACAATGAGAAAGCTCTGCCTAAGTTCGGCGGTGAAGATGCCGGTGAGGGTGACGGAGCCCTTGAACCACCTACAGGATTCTCATTCGCAGGATGGAATACCGAAAAGGACGGCAGTGGCACAATGATTCAGGGCGGACAGACCAATTGGGAGCTCTCCACAGCTGCAG
>CACWIO010000013.1:1667-23080 GCA_902760855.1 uncultured Eubacteriales bacterium | reverse complement strand
TAGCTATCGCATAAGAACCGCCGAGAACTTTGAATGCGTTCAGACCAAAGCGATAGCTCTCGTCTTTAACATATACGTGACCGAGTCCCAGTCTATTGGCCATTCCCTGCAAGCTTACCAACGGAGTAACTGTGTACTGCGGAAAACTAACGTGAAAAGCACGTGCCGCCTTCACGTTATCCTTGGACATTATTGAGATATTTTTATCTTCAGTTTTGGGCATATGGTTATCTACCCATTTCATTTTATTTTCCATTCTTCTCCTGTCTTTTTAGCCCATGTATTTTTTTTATTAAAAATGATGACTAAAAATTTTTTAGTTTTATAAGTATATTTTAGCATATTAAGGCTTAAACACAATAGATAAACCTAAAAAATATTTTGTTGTCACCAATTTTTTATTTTGGTAAAATAAACAAAAGTTAATACCCCGAAACTACAAGGGAGGTGCATATGTCAATTCCACGTTTAGTCGGAGATTTGACTAAAGTAGCCAAGGGTATCAGCGCTACTTTCGGTCCGAATTGTGAGGTCGTCATACATGATCTACACAACAACGACATAGAAAACAGCATAGTGTTTATAGAGAACGGTCATGTGAGCGGTCGTAAACTCGGAGACGGTCCGAGCCGTCCGGTGCTCGAGGCTCTCAAAGCCGATCCGGCTACCCTCGAGGATAAACTATCGTATCTTATCAAAACCCGAGACGGTAAAGTCCTCAAATGCTCTACCATGTACATACGCGGAGACGACAACTCCGTAGTAGCAGTACTCTCAATTAACTTCGACATCACTATGATGCAGCAGATAGAGGCCAATATCTCTCAGCTTATATCTCCTAGCAACGGCGCAGGCGATGACATAATGCCTGAGAGCATCCAAAACAACGTAAATGATCTGCTGGATGATTTGATAGAGCAGTCCGTCAGGCTCGTTGGCAAACCCGTATACGACATGACCAAAGAGGATAAGATCAAGGCGATTCAATTCCTCAACGACTCAGGCGCATTCCTGATCATGAAGAGCGGCGATAAAGTAAGCCAGCACTTCCGCATCAGCAAGTACACTCTGTACAGCTACATCGACGCCGCCAAAAGCACATAAAACATAAGAGATGGTGAGTGTATGCTCACCATCTCAATATGCAGAAATCAAAGGCACTCTCTATTTGGTAAAAGAGAGTGCCTTTTTCATTTCTTATCTTACTGTTTTAGGAAGCCCTTCTTCGACTCGGTTACGAGATAGAGGCCGCGAGGAGTAACCCTGAGCTCAGGTATTACCGTCAGAGCCATGAACGAGAGCGTGATGAAAGGATCGAAGTCCTTGGACACACCCATCTTGTAGGCCTGAGCCTTCATCTTCTTGAGTTTCTTGTCTACTTCCTTGAAACCTACATCTGTCATAAGTCCCATAATCGGAAGCGGCAGAGTCTCGTAGACCTTACCGTTCTTAACTACGGTATATCCTCCCTGCACGCGAGCGATTTCATTTACGGCAATTGCGATGTCTTCGTCGTTGTCACCTATTACGATGATATTGTGAGAATCGTGCGATACCGATGATGCGATGGCTCCGCCCTGTATGCCATATCCCTTTGTGACCGCTACACCGATCTTACCCGTCTGGTGGTGGCGCTCTACTGCCGCCATCTTGAGATAGCCGTCATGAGGGACGAAGTTGTCCGTCTTAGGGAAGCGAACATGGAGATCCTTTGTAGTAATCTGACGCGGCTCCATGCCTATTACGTGCGTCTCAGCTGCTCTGATAGGAAGTGTGAAATCCTCAGCGGAGAGCTTATCTATTCTTACGGTCTTCCTGAGAGATGGCTTGCACTTCTTAAGCTTAGGCTCACCTGCTTCCTTAACGCTCTTGCCCTTGTGATATACATCGATAATCTTGAAGTCCTTGAGGTTATTGAAGATGATGAAGTCCGCCTGATATCCCGGAGCAATTGCGCCCAGAGTCTTGAGGCCGTAGCACTTGGCTGTGTTGATAGTAGCCATCTTAATAGCCTTGATAGGATCGAGGCCGAGCTCGACTGCCCTTCTTACGTTATATACAATGTGTCCTTCTCTGATGATGTCCTCGATGTGCTTGTCGTCGGTGCAGAATGAGAAGTGCTCGGTATCAATTCCCGTCCTGACTATGCCGCTAACGATGTCGTCGAGATTATGTGCGGCCGAGCCCTCTCTTACGTGGACATGAATGCCTCTTCTTACTTCCTCGAGGGCATATTCGAACGAAGAAGCCTCGTGGTCTGTATCTACTCCGGCAAGCTTATAAGTCGAGAGCATTCTGTTAGTCAGAAATGGCGCATGGCCGTCGATTACCAGATGATCGAAAAGTGCGAACTTAGCGAACATACGAGGGTCTGCATTTAAGACAGCGTCGCCGTCCATTACTTCTCCTAGTCCGAGTATGCGTTCATTGCCCACGAAAGGATACATGTCGTTTGCCGCAAACATGCAGCCGTTGTCGTCTATGTCTGTAGCCGGCACGCATGAAGGCATCATGACAAATACGTTTGCCGGTGACTTCTCAGTCTGCTCGAGTATATAGTTAATGCCGTCTGCGCCTGAGACGTTCGCAGCCTCGTGAGGATCTACTATGAAAGTTGTAGTGCCGTATTTGGCAGCCGTCCCAACGAGCTCCGCAGGAGATACCATGGTGGACTCGAGGTGAAGGTGGGCATCTATCAGTCCCGGAGCGATATATGCGCCCTTGAGATTGATATGTTTCTTACCTTTTACCGACTTCGACACACCCAGTATGACTCCGTCTTTAATGGCTATGTTTCCATTTACTATCTCTCCGGTAAATACATCGACTGTCTTGCAGTTTTCGAAGATTATGTCGGCCTTTACCTTACCGAGAGCCGCAGGAGCGAGTTTTTTAAATTGTTCGTATTTCATCTCATCCTCCGTGTTTTGTAAGAACGGCCTTATCGCGAGCTGCGATAAGACCGTCCGACTTGTTCTATTTGATTGATATTATATCAGAATATACTTCAAGATGAATACCACTGCGAGGACATAAACGAGCGGAGTAACTTTCTTGCTCTGTCCTGCAACTGTATTGAGGATAGCATAGGAAATGATTCCGAATGCGATACCCTCAGAGATTGAGTACATGAACGGCATCATTATGATTGTGATGAAGCATGGAATAGCTTCGAGTACGTCGTTCCAATTGATTTCAACAACCTGCTGCATCATCATGAATCCTACTACGATCAGAGCCGGTGCGGTTGCAAATCCCGGAACTGTCAGGAAGATCGGTGAGAAGAGCAGTGCGAGCAGGAAGAGGCAGCCCGATACTACAGCAGTCAGTCCTGTACGTCCACCCTCGGAGATACCTGCTGATGACTCAACGAATGTAGTAACTGTTGATGTACCGAGGCAAGCACCTACTGTAGTACCTACAGCGTCTGCGAAGAGAGCGCCCTTGATACCCGGGAGCTGGCCGTTTTCGTCCAGCATCTTAGCCTTCGATGCACATCCGATAATAGTTCCGATTGTATCGAAGAGGTCTACGAAGAGGAATGCAAACAGGATTACGAAGAAGTTCAGTATCTGACCACTTGTGATCAAGCTGAAATCCATCTGCATGAATGTTGATGACAGCGATGTCGGTGCGGATATGATTGCGCTTGGAATTGTGCTGTACATTCCGAGATCGAAATTAGGCTGATAAATACCTACAAGCTCGCATATTACACCGAGTACCCAAGTAGCAACGATTCCGATAAGGATATTTCCCTTAACACCTTTTATAACGAGCCAGCCTGTGATAAGCGTTCCTACGAGAGCCAGTACAGCACCTACTCCTACGGAGCTCATCGAGCCGTCTTCCATAGCGGCTTTGAAGGAGAACATCGTAACGAGAGTGCTGTCACTGTTTGCTACGATCTTAGCTCCCTGAAGTCCGATGAATGCGATGAAAAGTCCGATACCTACGGATACCGCTACTTTAAGGCTTGGCGGAATTGCGTTGAAGATAGCTTCACGCACGTTTGTGAGCGTGAGTATGATGAAGATAACACCTTCTGCAAATACTGCTGCGAGGGCGATCTGCCATGAGTAGCCCATGTTACCGCAAACCGTAAATGCGAAGTAAGCGTTAAGACCCATTCCTGCAGAGAGAACGAACGGCAGGTTTGAGAGAGCTGCCATAACGAAGCAGGCGATAGCGCTTGCGAGGGCTGTAGCTGTGAATACAGCGCCGCCGTCCATATCTGCTGCGCTCAGGATCTGCGGATTGACTGCCAAGATGTAGGCCATAGTCATAAATGTGGTCATTCCGGCTATGATTTCTGTCTTGACGTCAGTGTTGTGTTTCGATAGCTTAAAAACCTTTTCTAACATTGTGTTTCCTCCATGATGGTATAGATGTAATCTCTATTACCAATCCCTCCCTATAACTTGTTGATTCAATATTACAACTAAGGGTGGGAGTCTGCAAGAAAAATTTTTAGCTAGATAAATATTTTTTAGGCAATTCGAACGCTATCTCAATGCGAAATCCGCGCAGACTAGCTCGAGAACGCTGCCTCCGATGGCACGCGCTTTATCCGAAATAGTAAAACAATTGTCGTGCTCTTCGAGGCGCGGATCTATGTCTGCTATCTTAAGTCCTTTACTGACTTCATATCCGTCTCTTATGATTCCTCTGAGCAGGCCGCTGATGCTCGCAGGCACCGAAATCTTCTCTCCGGCCTCATCGTTTATGTAGGCAATTATCTCTCCCTGCTGCACGACGTCGCCTATCTTGTTGATATTCTCAATGACGCCGGAAGCCGGAGCATGTATTACCCTTTCCTTTCCGTAGCCCGCTATGACGCCCGGTGTTCCTGTATTGGCCATCGCAGAGCCTTGCTCTATTACTCGTCCCAGATTATGACCACGCATGGTCTCGATTACATAATCGCAATCTTCTCCCGCGATAAACCCCGGGCCGAGAGCTATCGTAAGAGGTGCCATATCACATCTCGTGCCGAGATTCCTCTTTGCAAGTATCGCATCGATTAACGCATCAGGCTTATATTCGGCAATTGCCCTGCCCTCTTCATCGATGAGCACCGGCACTTCATCGTTAGAGGCAATCTCAATTGCCTCACCAAGGCTTTCGGCAAGTCTAGCAGTAATGCCCTCGATAGTCACGCTGCCCTCGTAGACCGCATCGCAAAAAGCGACAGTCCTCCTGATGGCTGATGGCCTCGCTATATCCAAAACTATGGGCCTGAAGCCCGCCCTGAAAAGCCTGGCAATAGAGCCGGTGGCTATATCCCCGGCTCCTCTGACTATTATTCTGTATTCTGATGCTTTGCTCATGTAGCAGATCTCCTTTTGGCTGCGTAATTAGCCTATATATGCTTTTTATCACCTGTTGATGCTCATGTATAAGTTGTTAAGGCCGAGCGAATTGATGTAGTCGATCTCATTAACCATCTTCATGACCATGCGTATGCCGATGTGGTCTGTAGGGCTGTCGCTCTTGTGGAGCTCGAAATAATTGGTCGGGTCGAAGCCTATGCAATTATCTCGTATTCTGATGACGCATTTATCCTCATCAACGATGAGTCTGACGTCAGCGTTGTGCTCGTGGTCATCCTGCGTAAAACCGTGCGTTATTGTATTAGCCACTATCTCCTCAACACATAGACTGAGCTGAGTCGATATCCTGTCGCTAAGTCCCTTGGACAGGCAGAACTGGCGTATATCCTCTGACGCTTTGATTGCCGTATTCATATCTGATATCGACATCTCAAGTACATCTGACGATTTCGCACCGAAGTCCTCCTTCAGCATGCTGTAGGCCTCTCTCGAAAACGATACTTTGCCGTAGTTCTTCCATACGACTGCAGATATAAACAGCAGGCTTGCGAACTGGGCTATCAGAATTCCTATCCAAACTCCTCTGAGCCCCATAATCCTGCTGAACAGCCACACTATAGGCAACAGCAGAGCGACATTATCGAAGAACGAAATCATATTGGTGAATCGCATGTGCCTTGTGCCTTGATAGTAATTCTTAAATACCGTGGTGAGCACGCAGGCTACCATGGATAGCATGTATATCCTGAGTCCCGGAACGGCAATTTCCGTAACTTCTGCTTCTCCCGCAAAGAAGAGATTTATGATCGCCGGAGCGAACAGGTGAACTATCGCGACTGAGATCAGTATCAGTCTCAAGGAGAAGCGAATCATGATATGTATCAGTTCATAAATTGAGCTCCTGTCTTCCTCGCTGTAAAAGATGGAGGCGAGCATTAGCGTAATGGA
The DNA here is from genome assembly GCA_902760855.1 of uncultured Eubacteriales bacterium. GTDB lineage: Bacteria > Bacillota > Clostridia > Peptostreptococcales > Anaerovoracaceae > Crickella. The sequence goes on along the minus strand of CACWIO010000013.1, from coordinate 16,799 downwards.
TCCTGAGCCGAGTCCTACGCTGAAGAATATATTGCCTATGGTGGATATTACCGAGAGCGCGGCAATCGCCACAGGGCCCGATACTGCGAGCAATATTTGGTTCAACACATATACTCTGATCATGAAGAATGCCTGATTTACGACCACCGGGTTGCCGCCGTAGATAATCTCCCCCACCGCTTTGAGGTTTATATTCTTAGGCTCGAGCTTGAATATGCAATCCTTTTTAAGGAAGAATCCAAGTGCCGTCAGTGCAGCGAGCAGGTAGCTTAGGCCTGATGCAAGTCCTATTCCGAACATGCCCATCTTAAATACTGTGACGAAGATAATGTCCAGCAGTATGTCTGCAACGCTCATAACGGCAACCGAAGCTATAGTAAGCTTGCGCTTTCCCATTGACTGAAGGTACGGCACCATTATCTGCGAGAGGAAATAAAATGGCGCGCCCAGCATATATCCCTTGAGATAATCCGCTGTCATGGCCGCGACTTGATTGCCGGGCTCTATGCTGCCTGCGCCGAGCAAGATGCAAAGAGGGTTGCTTGCCGCAAATACTACAAACAGCCATGCAAATGCGATGACGAGAGACATAAGAATGGATGCGGAGAAGCATCTCCTGCAGTCCTCTTGGTCTCCCTTGCCCATGGCCTTGCCCAGATACACCTGAACTCCGCAGGCCGTCATGGTTCCAAGCGCGTTAAATATGATGAGCACCGGATTGGCAAGTCCGTATGCGCTCATAGCTTCTACGCCGAGGTATCTTCCTATGATAACGCTGTCAATCAAAAGACAGACCGTTACGGTCACAGCAGATACTATTTGCGTTGCAGTCATTTTACGGAATACTTTTTGAACCATGTTATTTTACTAAGCTGCTCGTGCCCCTTCTGAGATAGCGGCCTCTGCCCCTGCCTCCGAGGAACTCATTATTATCTACAATCAACTCGCCTCTTGAATAAACCTTTTCGATGCGCCCCGTAAGCTCCATGCCCTCATAGCATGTGTAGTCGTTTGCACCGTGCATGTCAGCTATTGTGAGGACATGCTTTGCATTCGGATCCATGATAACGAAGTCCGCATCGGCTCCCGGAATAATAGCGCCCTTCTTAGGATAGAGCCCGAATATCTTGGCAGGCTCAGTGCAAAGGTACTTAACCATCTGAGTAAGGCTTATCCTGCCCTTGGCTACTCCCTCCGAATAGATGACGCTGAGCCTCTCCTCTACTCCCGGAGCCCCGTTCGGACACTTCCTGAAGTCCTCACGGCCCATCTGCTTTTGCTCGACAAATGTGAACGGGCAGTGATCCGTGGCAATTACATCTATAAGGCCCTCTCTTCCGAGCGCCTCCCAAAGTGCGTCTATGTCCTTTTGCTTTCTGAGCGGCGGTGACATTATGGCCTTAAGGCCTTCGCTGTCGTCTTCGTATGCTGCATCTGTCAGCGCGAGGTATTGCGGGCAAGTCTCAACTCCGAAATGCTTCTGTCCGAGCTGCCTTGCTTTGGACACCTCGAGCAAGCCCTCTGCAGATGAGAGATGCACCACATATGCAGGCGCCTCGCCGGCTTCCTTTGCAATGTACAGAAGCCTGCTGACTGCCTCGGCCTCCGCAAGCGCAGGCCTGGCCTTAGGATGATACTTGGCCTGCACCAGACCCTTAGCACCGAGCTCCGCTTTTGTTACCTCTACCAGAGCGTCGTTCTCGCAGTGCGCAGGGATTACAAGGCCTTCGTCGCTTGCGACTTTCATAATCTTAAAGAGCCACTCATCGTCTATCATATTGTCCCCGTAGGTCATATAGGCTTTCCAGCTTGTGATGCCCTCGGATCTGGACAAGCGCCTCATCTCTGATAATTTCTCATCACTCATCAGTTGGAGAACTCCATGAAAGCCATAATCTATGACGGCATTCCCATCTGCAAGTTTATGATACTCTTCCACCTGATACATTAGGGGTACATCAGCTGCTGCAAAAGCCATATGGTCTACAATTGTCGTTGTTCCTCCGCAAGCAGCCGCAATTGTGCCGCTTTCCCAGCTGTCGCAAGATCTTGTAAACCCCACATCGAGATCCATATGCGTATGCACATCGACGGCACCCGGCAGCAGGAGTTTGCCCTCCGCATCGATCACCTCAGCATCCGGACACTCAAGACCCTCGCTGATTGCCTCAATGACTTCACCATCTATAAGCACATCAGCTTTAAACACTTCCGCTTCCGTTACTATACTTGCGCCTTTTATAATTTTCTTCATTTCTTATTCCTTATCTTCGTAACAAAAAGTCGATATCTGCAAGCTATTACAGAATATCGACTTTATATGTTCTACTTGAACGGCATTGGCTCAGGGTACTCCGTGATGCCCTGCGAGTTTACGAGTTCGGCTTCCTTCTTCTTACCGAGCCTTCTCAGCATGGTTTTCTTAACCGCACGGAAGATGTTCTCATAACCCGTGCATCTGCAGAGATGTCCGGACAGAGCTTTCCTGAGTTCATCGTCTGTGTACTCTCTGCCTGAGTTTACTATCTCCCAGCTGGTCATAATAAATCCGGGTGAACAGAATCCGCACTGAATCGCTCCCTCGTCCACGAATGCCTGCTGTATATCCGAGAGTTCTCCGCCCGGGCCTGTGAGTCCTTCGAGAGTCCATATTTCCTTACCCTCGGCCCATACGGCCATGTAAATGCAGGAGTTAAAGCCCTCGCCGTCTATAATAACGGTGCAAGCTCCGCACTCTCCTACCTCGCAACCTTTCTTAACGGAAGTCAGGCGGTAGTCGTTTCTGAGCATATCGGTAAGAGAGGCTCGCATATCAACGATCTTCTCTACTTCCTTACCATTTATCTTGCAGTGGACCACTTTGTATTGTCTATCCATTGATCACACCTCCTGCCTGCTCTATCGAATCGCGAAGCGCCCTCTCAGCCATTACTACCGAGATGTGGCGTCTGAGCGCGCGGCTTGCACGCCAGCTGTTACGAGGATTGACGTCCTCCAGCACCATCTCCGAGAACTTCTTTATATTCTTTTCATTTATGGTCTTGCCATTTAGGAATTCTTCGGCAGTGTAGGCTCTCATAGGAATAGGAGCAGCTACGCCGTAGGCAATTCTGACTCTCTCGATTTTCTTTTTATCCTCTGTAAGTCTTACGTTGACCGAGCAACCCGTCGTCGTGATGTCCAGAGCGTTTCTCATGGCATACTTGATATAGTGACCGTAACATCTGTCGTATGAAGACTTAGGTATTAGGATTGCAGTCTGGATCTCACCCGGCTTTAGGTCTACTACCTTGGCCTTGATGTAAAAGTCCTTGATAGGAACTCTTCTCACGCCTTCAGGGCCGGTTATCTCTATAATAGCCTCCCACGCGGTCAGAGTTGATGCCGAATCAGCTGAAGTAACTCCGTTACAGGTGTTGCCTCCGATTGTGCCGATCGCTCTTATCTGCGGGCCGCCTACCATATCAACCGCCTCACCGAGCACGTTGATGTATTTCTGAATGATAGGGTCATTCGTAATATGCGAGAAACTCGTCAGTGAGCCTATGCGGATATTCTCCTCTTCATCGATGGATACGCCGCGAAGCTCATCGAGCATATAGATGCTTACAAGCTCTACTCCCGCACGTCTTCCCTCTCGTACCTGTACGAGCACGTCGGAACCGCCCGCAAGTATCTGTGCCTCGGGATGCTCCTGCAGTAGCTCTATCGCATGCTGCACGCTCGTAGCTTCGTAAAGTGCTTTTATATCATACATACTGTCCGTCCCCCTTTCCTATTCTTCCTCTGCGAAGGAGTCGTTAATGAGTCCTTCGTCCGTGAATTCACGGAAAAGAGTATGTGGTGACAGCGGCAATTCGTTGATGTAACGGCCTGTCGCATATCCTATTGCGTTACGAATAGCCGGTGCTACAGGGCAAGCCGGCGGTTCTCCGAGTCCCTTGGTGCCGTAAGCGCTCGTAGGCTCGTAGTTTTCGACGAATGCTCCAACAAGTCTCGGATGATCCATAAAGGATGAGAGCTTGTAGTCGAGCAGATTGTTATTAAGAGGAGCTCCGGTCTTCTCATCCCAGAGCATATTCTCCGACAGAGCATATCCTATACCCATGCTCATGCCGCCGTGCACCTGCCCCTCTGCCAGCATTGGATTGATAACCTGTCCGCAGTCGTGCACGTTTACGATGTTGAGAAGTCTGACGCGGCACATCGGAATGTCCACCTCGACCTCAGCGAAGCAGCATCCGAACGAATAAGCGTTGGACTTAATCTGATATGTCGACTCAGCAGTCAGATGCTGAGAGCCGTCTGTCGTATACAGCTTAGACAGGGCAAGCTCACCAAGTGTCATGAGTTCGCGTCCATCAGTTGTTCTCACGATCTTACCGTCTACTATGTCGAGGTTGTAGACAGGCATGCGAGTGAACTGATGCGCTGCCTCAAGTACCTTTTCCTTGAGAAGCTCTGCAGTCTGTCTAATTGAGAATCCGAGGGTGTATGTACCTCTCGATGCGTATACACCTGTGCCGAACGGAGTTACGTCCGTATCCTGGCAGGATACAGGATGCACCATATCCACTGGAATGCCGAGAGTGTCAGCAATCATCTGGGAAGCGACTGTGTCAGCGCCCTGGCCTATCTCGGTCTCACCTATCTGGAACTGCACCGAGCCGTCCTGGTTCATAACAATACGGCAGGACGAAGTCTCAAGAGCGATAGGATATACCGCTGTGTTATACCAGAAAGTCGATACCGCGATCCCTCGCCTGATATCTCCCTTCTGATTCTTATACTTCTTAATCTTATCGTAGTATCCGATAATCTCAGCGCCCTTATCGAAGCACTGGTTGAATGTATCCGCATAGAGCTCGTTCTTGGAGAACTCATGCACATATCCTACAGGCATGAGGTTCTGGCGTCTGAACTCGAGTGGATCCATCTTCATAGCTCTGGCGCAGTCCTCTGCGTGGCACTCCATCGCATAACTCGCCTGAGGCATTCCGTATCCTCTCATCGCGCCGGCAACCGACCTGTTGGTGTATACCGTCCAAGTCTCTCCGTCTATGTTGTCACAAGGATAGAGCTGCGGGAATGCGCCAAGCCCCTTAGCCGCGATTGCATGTCCGTGTGAGCTGTACGCACCGTTATTGCACCAAGCCTTGAAAGTTCTTGCGGCAAAGGTTCCATCCTTTCTCAGCCACGATGTTATGTGATATCTGATCGCATGACGTATTCTGTTGCAGACGAAGGTCTCTTCCCTCGATACATCGAGCTTAACGAGCCTGCCGCCGAGCTGAATCGAAATCCATGCGCAGAGCGGCTCATAGAGAACGTCCTGCTTGTTACCGAATCCGCCGCCGATGAAAGGCTTGATGACTCTGAATTTGCCCCAATCCATTCCGAGAGCTTGTCCGATTACACGTCTTGCTATATGCGGTATCTGAGTCGAGGATACGACCACTGTCCTGTCTCCCTCACCATACGCATAGCAGATGAAGTTCTCGATATGGCAATGCTGCACAGGCTGAGTCTCGTACCAACCCTCTACCTTCGTGAGGCCTTTTTCCTTAATAGCCTCCTCGACATTACCCATATGTATCTCGGTATGTGCGAGCACATTATTTGGATAATTCTCGTGAAGCTGAGGCGCTCCGTCCTCCATAGCCTCCTGTGCATCGAGCACGAAAGGAAGTTCTTCATACTCCACGCTCTTTTCGAGTATGCGTATAGCCTGAGATGCGGCTACCTCATCCTCTGCCACTACGGCTCCGATATCGTCTCCGTGGAAAAGCGGACGGTCCGTCATGATAAGGCGGTCGGCTATATCCTGGTGATGAGGATCCGTAGACCATGGATGTCCCGCAGTCGGGAAATAATGTTTCTCTTTCAAATCGAAGCAGGTAAATACGCGGATTACTCCGGGTACTTTCTCTGCTTCTTTAGTGTCTATCTTCTTTACGATGCCGTTGGCTATGCTCGAATGAAGTACTCTGATAACCAATGCGCCGCGGTCGCATAAGTCGTCCGTATACTTAGTGCGGCCCGTGGCCTTATCATAGGCATCGTGTCTGATGATTGGCTGTCCTATATACTTTTTGGACATGCTCTCCCTCCCTTTACAACTATCTCTCTGAGGAGCAGACTCCGATATCTTTTTATCAAATATATATTAGCACAACAGAATAATTTATTGTAGCCTAAAAATTATTTGCGAATTATTTTTATAAACAATACGAATGCTGAAATTTTCAGCGATTTTGAGCAAAATATTATTTTGGTATCTTGTATTTTGGACAAAAAAAGTTTATTTTTGTAAGTGAAAAAAGGCTATCGTTTACCGGTTCACATAGATCGATTTGCCGGTACTTATTATCAACGACGGAGGTATATTCATGGCAGAAAAACTGATCATCGCTCAGTCAGCCGAAGAAGCCGTTAAGGCCAAGACATCCGAGAATGTCTACATAGCCGGCGGCACAGAGGCTATGAGACTCGGAACGAGCGTAGACTGCGACTCTTACGTGTCAGTGCGCAAGGTTCCGGCCATGCATCAAGTCAGGACATCAGATAATAATATTTCTATAGGAGCAGCCTGCACTTTCCAGGAGCTCTTAGACTCGGAAGATGTGCCTGAATATCTCAAGGAAGCACTTTGCTTTATGGCATCGAGGACCAGACGCAATATGGCCACTATAGGCGGCAATATCGCCACATGCAGAAATGACTCATTCCTCGTGCCTACGCTTCTGGCTGCAGGTGCCGAAGTCTGCCTGATGGATGAATCCGGTGAGACGAAGTCCATCGGCCTCGAATCCTACATAGCAGGCAGAAGCCAATACAAAGACGCTCTTATAGTCAGCATACTGATTCCGAGGATTGCCGCTGTTAAGTCAGCAAGATCTGCCAACACCGCTCAGAGCCACGCCAGGCTCACGGCTGCGCTCGGAGTTAAGGACGGGAGATATTATGCGGTTGCCGCAATCAAGAACTACGGACTCGTTAAATTCGGGACGCTTATGACCAGGCTGAGCCAGGGCGGCCTCAGTGAGGATGAGATTGTAGAGCTGTTTAAAAACGATGCTAAGATCGCCCTTACGGATGACCGTCTCTACGGAGGCGCCGCATATCGCAAATACCTGCTCGGCATCACCTTCGCTCAGATGTACGAAGAGCTTAAGGGATAAGGAGGACGCAATATGAAGATTAAATGCATTATTAACGGAATAGAACGTAATTATGATGTAGATCCTACAATGCGTCTCAGGGACTTCCTCGTATCCAAGGGGCACTTTGCGGTCAGAGACTCGGACGACGCTGAAGGATTCTGCGGATCGGATACCATACTCGTAGACGGCGTTCCTGTAATGTCCAATCTGATGATGGCAGGTGAAATCGACGACTGCGAGATTCTGACACCGGACGGACTCGGTAACACAGAGAATCTTACAATAGTTCAGAAGGCACTTATAGATGCAGGCGTAGTCCAGTCGGCCTACAACTCCCCTGCTACAGCACTTCTTCTGACATGGCTGCTTGAGAACAATCCGAATCCTAGCAAGGAAGATATAAAGGATTGCCTATCCGGCATCTTCATTCGTGACGCAGGATATGAGCACTACTATCTCGCAGTTAAACTTGCACAGGAGAAGATGAGAGACGGCGAGTACAAGACAGTAACCGCTCCTTCTTTCAGAGATGAATATAAAGTCGTAGGCAAGCCGGGAGCTAAGGTTGACGGACCACAGCTCGTATCGGGCGGCCGCGCATTCGTAGAGGATTTCGTGGATGCGGATACATGCTACATGGTATGCGTGAGATCCCCTCATGCTTCTGCTTACGTAAACAGCATAGATACTACCGAGGCTATGAAAGTCCCGGGAGTTGTAGAGATTCTTACACCATATAACACACCTGAGACTCATTACATGCAGGCCGGTCAGGGAGAGCCTGAGCCATCGCCTCATGACAGACGCCTTCTCAACCTCAAGGCTCGCCACGTAGGCGACAGAGTAGCTGCCGTAATTGCAGAGACTCTAGAGGCCGCCATAGAGGCCAGAGATAAGGTTGTTGTAGACTGGGAAGTTCTGCCTGCAGTATTTACGGTAGAGGAAGCCATGGCAGAGGGAGCCCCTCTCGTCCATGCAGGCCCTGTGGAATACAGAGCAGGAGCTCCTGACGATCTCGATGAATATAACGCAAGAGCATCTCAGGATCCGAGAGAAGGAAAGGTCATCTACCAGTTCCCTCTCCACGCTGATGTGCAGAAGAACCTCGCCGCTTCCAATCACGGAGGCATAGGAGATGTAGATAAGGCATTTGCAGAGGCTGACGCTGTAGCAGAGGGAATGTTCCAGACCACACAGATACAGCACACACCGCTCGAGACTCATATCTGCTTCGCTAAGATGGAAGCGGGCCGCCTCGTAGTTGTGGCATCCACTCAGGTTCCGTACCATGTCAGACGTATCTGCTCATGGGTCACAGGCCTTTCGCAGAACAGAATCCACGTCATCAAGACGAGAGTCGGCGGCGGCTACGGAGCTAAGCAGGACATTCTCGTAGAGGATCTGACAGGCTATGCGGCATTTGCCACAGGACGTCCGGTGCTCTATCACAATACACGTGAGGAAGAGTTCATCGCTAACTCCACCCGCCATCCTATGCGCGTATATGTCAAGATGGCAGGTACCAAGGATGGAAAACTCACGGGTATCTATATGGATGTAAAGGCCAACACCGGTCCTTTCGGCAACCACTGCCTGACTGTACCGATGAACAGCTGCTCCAAGACTCTGCCGCTCTTCAAATGCGACAACATGAAATACGACCTTGAGATTTATTACACCAACTGCCCTCCTGCCGGAGCCTATCAGGGATACGGCACGCCTAAGGGCACCTACGGTCTCATGATGGTAATGTGCGAGCTCGCAGAGAAACTCGGTATCGACTACAAAGACTTCGTGCTTAACAACCACGTTGACGAAGGATATATGCTTGAGATCTTAAAGGGCCTCGGTGAAGGACGTGAAGGAAACGTCGTTCCTGTCGGCTCCTGCGGCCTTAGAGAATGTATCGAAAAAGGCTGCGAGATGATCGAATGGGGTAAAGATGCGAGCGACGAGGCTCCGGGTCCTGACTGGAAGGTAGGAAAAGGCTTTGCGATGATCATGCAGGGCTCCGGACTTCCGGGACTGGATCACGCAGAGGCTATTGCCAAGCTGACCACAGACGGTAACGTAATCCTCCACTCAGGCGGTGCGGACATCGGAACGGGACTTGACACTATATCTGCCAAGATCGTATCAGAGCTCATCTGCATCGATATGGATAGAATCACAGTTCTCTCGGGAGATACTGACGGCTCGGTATTTGATACCGGTTCATACGCATCATCGGGAACATTCTTCTCAGGTGGTGCATCCCTGGAGGCTACAAAGAAACTCAAAGAGGCCATGCTGCAAGAAGCGGCCCTTCAGATGGATGAAGATCCATCTGACTTAGAGCTCAGATATCCGGGCGAGGTCCACTCCCTTAAGACAGACAGGACCCTCTCCTACTATGAGCTCTCGCACACCGCTTGCAGCGGTGAGGGCCGCGGAGAAATGGTCGGCCACGGAGTATTCGTAACCAAGGCTTCATCCGTACCATACGGCGCTCACTTCGCTCAGGTAGCAGTAAATGTTAAGACCGGCGAGATCAAGGTCCAGAAGTTCTATGCACTTCAGGACGCAGGAACTCCTATCAACCCTGAGATCGCGCTCTGCCAGATGTACGGTGCGGCCCTTAAGTCCATTGGTCACTCACTCTATGAAGATATGATACTCGACGAGAACGGAGTCTGCATCAACGCCAATATGACAGACTACGGCGTGCCTATGATTAACGAGCAGCCTGACGACTTTAAGTCAGTTCTCGTAGACATCAAGGACGAGTTCGGACCTATGGGCGCCAAGTCCATATCCGAGATCGCCTGCAACGGCGCAGCTCCTGCTATAGGAAACGCCATACATGATGCCTGCGGAGTCTGGATCAGATCATGGCCTATGACGCCTGAGAAGATTCTCAAGGAGCTCGGAAAGATATAAAGCGAGCATATAACAGCACTTTAAAACCCGCCGATAAGGCGGGTTTTGAAATGCATTGATAATGCTCTATCTGTCTTCTCTGAAGTACGGAAGTCCGAGTCCTTCAGGTGGCTGATTCTCATGTTTATTTCTGAGGCTGATAGCGATCAGCATGAGTATTGTAGCCAGATAAGGAAGCATCTTGTAGAGCTCCTTGACTGCGAAATCCATACCTGTTGGTATATACAGATAAAGTATGTACAGACCTCCGAAGAGCAGAGCCTCGAGTGCAGCCCAGTTAGGACGCCAGATGGAGAAGATTACGAGTGCGATAGCGAGCCATCCTCTGTCTCCGAATGCGTCATTGGACCAAACTCCGCTGGCGTAGTCGAGTACATAATAGATACCGCCTATGCCCGCGATCATGCAGCCTATGCAGATCCAAGTATACTTATATCTGTTGATATTGATACCTGCAGCGTCCGCTGTAGCAGGGTTCTCACCTACGGCTCTGAGCTCAAGACCTACTCTTGTCTTTTTAAGCATATATGCTGTTATAAGGGCTATTATAATTGCCACGTAGGTCATGAAGCTGTATGAGAATAATACTTCTCCGACAGATCCCATGCTTTCAGCAAACGGCAATTTAGCTTTGAAAGCTTTGCTAGTTGCAGCAAGGGCGATTGAAGGAACTTCACTTCCTGTCAATTTGATAATTGAACCGCCAAAGAAATTACCTACTCCTACACCGAATGTTGTCATGGCAAGTCCTGTAACGTTTTGGTTGGCCCTTAGCGTAACGGTTAGGAAGCAGAATAGCAATCCCATCAGCAGCGATCCGATAAGACAAGATACTAAAGGAATTATAACGCCTAAAACGCTATTGAAGTTTTCTCCTGCGCTTTGTTCATACAGGAATGCGCCTATAACACCTGAGATGCCGCCTACATACATTACTCCCGGAATACCGAGGTTAAGGCTTCCGGATTTCTCGTTGAGTGTCTCACCTATACAACCGAGAAGCAGCGGTATACTCTGTACTACAGCTCTTGGAAGAAAAGTAACTAAGAAACTAAGCATCTGCTACCTCCTTTCCTGATGAAGATTTACGGAAATGTACTTGATAGTTAATGAAGAACTCACTTCCGATTACAAAGAACAGGATTACGCCTGTGATAATATCTCCGAATGATCTGTTCAGGCTAAACGCCATGGAAATCTCACTTGTACCCTTTGACATGAATACAATTAAGAAACCGGAAAGAAGCATTCCTATCGGATTGAAGTGTGCAAGCCAGGCTACCATTACTCCGAGGAAGCCTCTGCCTCCCGCAAGAGTTGTAGTGATGGTATGGTCTGTGCTCGCTACGAGCAACCATCCTGTTAGTCCGCAGATTAGTCCGGTAACGATGAGAGTTCTGATAATAACCTTAGGTACGTTGATACCGACATATCTCGCAGTATTCTCACTTTCTCCAACTACGGAGAGCTCATATCCATGCTTGCTGTATTTAAGGTAAATATACATCACGATAGTAACTAATATTGCTACCAGTACTACAAGGAAGTATTGTTTACCTGCTATACTCGGTAACCATCCGATCTTGCTGTCCGGATTAATAATTCCTACTTTACCCGAACCCTTAGGCGATTCCCATCTGATGATAAAGTATGCGACTATCTGCATAGCTACGTAGTTCATCATCAGTGTGAAAAGCGTCTCATTGGTGTTCCATTTAGCTCTGAAGAAAGCCGGAATGAATGCCCAAAAGGCGCCTGCTACGAGAGCGGCTACCAGTGATATGAGTATTACACTTCCACTGCCCATCTTGCTTCCGAGCGTAATCATACAAGCTGATGTTGCAAGAACTCCGGCCAGCACCTGGCCCTCTCCTCCGAGGTTCCAGAACTTCATCTTGAAGGACGGAGCTAGTGCAACCGATACCATCAAGAGAATTGACAACTCCTTAAGAAGCGCCCAAATTTTACGTTCACTTCCGAAGGATCCTTCCCACATGGTGGCGTAAACGCTAATAGGATTCAAGTGCGTCATCAGTGTAGTTAGCAAAGCACAAAGAATAAGCGCAAGCAGAATTGCTCCTAGTCGAATAGCCCATTCATGTTGCAAAGATATCTCTTTACGCTTCGTTATATGGATGAAAGGTTCTTTTTTCTTCTTATCCAACTGCCTCACCTCCGACCTGTGTCATGAGGAGTCCTACTCCGTTCTTATCTGCTGTCCTACCGTCTACTATGCCGCTGACTTTACCACCGCAGAGCACGAGTATGCGATCTGAGAGCTCGAGAAGTACGTCGAGGTCCTCTCCTACGAAGATTACGGCCACGCCGCGTTCCTTTTGCTGATTGATCAAATCATAGATAGTGTATGATGCGTTGATGTCCAGTCCTCTTACTGCATAAGCTGTAAGAAGAACGGATGGTGCACGCTCAATCTCACGGCCTACCAGCACCTTCTGTACATTACCACCTGAGAGCCTACGTACTGGAGTGCTTACTCCCAGAGTTACAACTTCGAGATCGTTTACGACCTTCTGTGCGAGATTCTTTGGAGTTTTTCTGTTGGTAAAGATGGACTTGCCGTGCCTGAATGATCTCAGCATCATATTATCCGATAGGTCCATATTGGCAACGAGTCCCATTCCAAGCCTGTCTTCTGGAACAAAGGATAATGCTACTCCCTTGTTTTCTATCTCAACAGGATTAACACCTATGAGACTGGTCTTGGAACCATCGTCTTCGATATAGAAGATATCTCCTTTTTCTATCTCCTGCAGACCCGATATGGCTTCGAGTAGTTCCTTCTGTCCGCATCCGGAGATACCGGCAATTCCGAGCACCTCTCCTGTGTTAGCGGTGAAGGATACATCGTCGAGCTTAAGAAGTCCGTCAGATGATCTGACAGTAAGGCCGCTTACCTCAAGTCTAGGCTTCACATTCTTAGGCTCAGGCCTGTTGATGTTAAGTTTAACCTCACGCCCTACCATCATGTTCGTCATTTCCTGGGCGTTGGTGTCTTTTGTTATAAGCTCACCTATAAACTCTCCCTTACGCAGTATGGCTACCTTATCCGAAATGGCCTCTACTTCGTGGAGCTTATGAGTGATGATTATAATCGCCTTGCCGTCCTCTCTCATGTTGCGAAGTACATTGAAGAGTTTCTCGGTTTCCTGCGGTGTGAGTACAGCAGTAGGCTCATCAAGTATCAGAATATCTGCGCCTCTGTAGAGCACTTTTACTATCTCTACTGTCTGTTTTTGAGATACAGACATGTCATATACCTTTTGATCCGGATTTACGTCGAATCCGTACATATCGCATATCTCACGAATGCGCTTGGACGGAGACGCGATGTCGAGTTTTCCCTTACCTACGTGTTTGCCGTCGACATCCTCATCCATTCCGAGCACAATATTCTCAGCCGCAGTAAATACGTTGACGAGCTTGAAGTGCTGGTGGATCATTCCGATGCCGTGGTCAAACGCATCCTTAGGAGATGAAATCTGTACTGGATTACCGTCTATGAAGATTTCTCCCTCATCAGGATAATAAATACCGGCGAGCATGTTCATAAGAGTGGTCTTACCCGAGCCGTTCTCTCCGAGCAGAGAAAGTACCTCTCCTCTGTGGATATCGAGATCGACCTTATGATTAGCCACTACGTCGCCGAATGTTTTGGTGATGTTTCTCATCGAAACAGCGGGTGTTCTGCTTTCTGGCAAGATAATCTCCCCTTTCCGATATAGAATCGTTCTTTCTTTAAATATTGACCGGTCCCACTCACGCGAGACCGGTCAAACGTATTAATAACTAATTATTACAATGCCGCATACTAGTACTTAGCATCTAGCAGGTTAATGCCATCAATCTGAAGATCGAAGTATGGAGCTGATCTAAACTCAGATTCATGGAAGTATCCATCAGATACAACTTCAGTTTCACCCACATAGTCACCCATGTCATCAACATCTGCCATGTAGCTCGTGAGCTTTCCGTTGCCATCTCCGTCAACCTTTGCATTTCCGTTGAGAGACTTAGAAGGATCTGCTTCGTCAATCTTAACTGTTACAGTAAAGTTGTTTGTATCAAATACATGGATTGTGCCATCCTTAAGTCCTGCCGTTACTTCATCCAGTTTTTCCTGTGTGCCTGCAGCAACAACGCCCTCTGTATCATTCAGCTCAAGAAGTTCTACTGAACCAGTCTCGATTGTTCCTGTCCAGTCAGTATCGATAGCTGCACCATTCTGTACCTGCTGGATGCAGTACTCATAGTAAGGTGACCAGTTAATTCTTGAAGATACGAGGTATGAGTTTTCATTACCGGCCTTGGTGCTTCCGTTATATGAAACGTTTGGAATACCTGCTTCTTTACATGCTGTAGGAGCTCCCATTGAGTCAGCGTGCTGTGAGATGAGGTCTGCGCCTTCTTTGATGAGCTTGTTAGCGCCTTCCTTCTCAGCTGTCTCGTCATACCATGATCCTGTGAATGTTACGTCCATTGTTACATCCGGGCATACGCTCTTAGCGCCAAGATAGAAGGATGTGTATCCGGAAACTACCTCTGCATATGTGAACGCTCCTACGTAACCCATCTTAGGTGTAGCGCCTTTGAGCTGTCCTGCTTCTTTGAGCTCGTTGAGTTTCATACCAGCTACAACGCCTGCAAGATAACGTCCTTCGTAGATTGCAGCAAATGCGTTGTGGTAGTTAGGAAGGTTCTGAGTATGAGCCTTGGTACCAGTCGCATGGCAGAACTGAACATCAGGGAATTCCTGAGCTGCCTCAATCATGTAAGGCTCATGTCCGAATGAGTCTGCGAAAATAATCTTGCATCCGTCGTCTGCAAGGTTAGCAGCTTCTTCTTTACATTCCTGTCCTTCTGGAACACCAGTCTTGATAGCATACTCAACTCCCAGCTTTTCGCATGACTCCTTAAAGGCTTTCATGAAGTTGTTGTCATAAGTTGAGTTCTCGTCGTGGAGGCAGATAAGGCCAACCTTGAATGCGCCTTCTGCTGCTGCGGCTTCTTCTTCTCCGCCTTCTTCAGCTGC
>CACWIO010000013.1:0-1637 GCA_902760855.1 uncultured Eubacteriales bacterium | reverse complement strand
CTCCCTGTAGTAAACAATACAGAAATCCCTGTCCCAGACCCATCCTCTTCGAGTCTGCTAACAGTCACAATTATCATGACTTAATTTTAAGATAATTCAAAAAATTTAGCAACAAAAAAATCTTTTTGTTTTTGACTTTTTTTGTTCTAATTTGAGCGTCTTGCTTGCCAAAAGAAAACGCTGTTTGACCGCCTCTTTTTTTGACTGTACAATAAGGTTTATGAATGGAAGAACACTTAAGCTGGCAATAATACTCGAGGCCGCAGGTGACGCCAAGCGCTTCGGCCGAAATAAACTGTTGGAGCCAATGGCAGACGGTCTCCCTATGGTGTCACGAATTCTCAGCTCCATACGTTCATTAGAGGCTGAATATAGCGAGTATGAGCGATCTAATAACACCAGCGCAAAAGATAAACACGTCTCTTTAGTTAAAGTCCTGGTAACACAGTATGACCAGGTCGCAGAGCTGGCCGATGGCTTTACAGTGGTAAGAAACAATCATCCTGAGCTCGGCATCTCGCTTTCCATGCAGCTTGGAATCGGGGCCGCGGGAGATGCGGACGCCTATATGTTCTGCGTCTGCGACCAGCCCGGGCTTAAGACATCAACAATAAAACGCCTGATAGAATCCTACATATCAGCCTGTGAGAAGTCCGACGCCCCTATAGTATCTCTGTCATGGCAGGGTATCATGTACAATCCGAAGATCTTTTCTTCAATATATAAGGAAGAGCTCATGGCACTCAGCGGAGACACAGGCGGCAGACAGATAATCAAAGACCACATGAACGAGCTAATCCTCGTCGAAGCAGACAGCGAACTTGAAATAAAGGATATAGACACAACAGATGAAGTTATGGAACTTTAAAAGAGAGCAGAATACGATTAGCGAAGCCTTGCAGGTCTCCCTGCCTGAGCACGCAGTAATCAGCGTAGTCGGCGCAGGCGGCAAGACCTCCCTCATTTTTGCGTGGGCCCAAGAGCTCGCATCAGAGGGTAAAACAGTCGTTATTTCAACTACGACTCATATGATGCATCCTGAGTTCGCAAAGTCGGCATATCCTGCAAAAGCCCTCATCTACTACTCAGACTATAGCCCTTCCAAGAGCGAACTCGCAGAGGACTTCGCTCAAATAGACAGCCTTCTTGAAAGCGAACGCATACTTATGCTCGCTTCCGTCGATCCATCTAACAATCATAAAGTTACTTCGCCTCCTCAGGAGCTACTGGATTACACATGCGCCGTAGCCGACGTAGTGCTCATCGAAGCTGACGGCTCGCGCCGCATGCCTCTCAAATGGCCAAAAGCGCACGAACCCGTCGTGCCTAAAAACACTGCCATTAGCATCTGCGTCGCAGGCCTCTCAGCCCTGGGACGTCCTCTCCAAGATGCACTCTACAATGCGGAAGGACTCCCGCAAGCAATGTCACGAGACACTATAGACGAGGCTTTAATTGCCGCAATAGTCTCATCTCCGGACGGCGGCCTCAAAGGAACACACGAAGACTACCGCGTCTTCCTTAACCAAGCCGACACCGAAGAACTCCAAGAAAAAGCCACGCACATCCAGGCTCTGCTGGCTGTACGTGGCATTCAAAGTGCCTGGGGCACTCTATATTAATCCCAAAGCGGCTCT
>CACWIO010000012.1 GCA_902760855.1 uncultured Eubacteriales bacterium | reverse complement strand
ACCTCATGTTCTGCCAGACATATGACATCGAGGGAAGAAGCCTCGAAGAGAGATGCAAGGCAGAGGGAATTCCGTTCCTCGGAATCGAGACGGATTACACCGACAGCGATGCTCAGCAGCTTAAGACAAGAATCGGCGCATTCATCGAGATGCTCGGATAATTTGCGTACGAGCCGTTAGAGAAATTGTCCTGGTGACTATAGTGTATAATAATGGGCGGAGGAAATCCGCCCTATTATTTCGAAGATGAACGAATACTTACACTACTACGTTTTATTTCAGAATCACACGGATGCGATGGCGATGTATCGCTCGTTAAAAGGAAAAGACATATACGCGCAGATTAGTCCGACGCCTCGCGAGCTCTCGGTCTGCTGCGGAGTATCGCTTCTCGTGCATGGAGATGACGTGGAGAGAATTAAAGAGATTGCCGAGGAGGAGAGACTCGGATATATTGATATCAGCGGCCTCAATAACACATTTGACAATACAAGACATAAGTATGGATAAGAAATACATTGGAATTGACATCGGATCGACAGCTTCGAAGGTCTGCGTGCTCGAGGATGGCAGGGAGCCTGCATTGCTGGTGCTTCCTACGGGCTGGAACAGCAAGATTACCGCAGGCATAATCAAAGAGGAACTCGAGAAAAACTACGGAAGCATAGATGATAGCGAGATCGTAGCTACCGGCTACGGCAGGATTAGCGTTGAATATGCAGGACGTGTTATCACTGAAATAACTTGTCACGGCAGAGGCGGCTACGAGATGATAGGCCGAGATTGTACTATAATAGACATAGGCGGCCAGGACACAAAATACATAAACGTCGCAGGCGGAAAGCCTGTAGACTTTTTGATGAACGACAAATGCGCTGCGGGTACGGGCAAATTCATCGAGGTTATGGCAAACCGCCTCGGGCTTACCATCGAAGAGCTCTTCGAACTCGCGCAGGTCGGCAATCCCATCGCCATCAGTTCGCTCTGCACGGTCTTTGCAGAATCCGAAGTTATAAATTACATGGGCGAAGGCAGAAGCAAAGAAGACCTCGCGGCCGGAGTTATAGATTCCGTGGCAATTAAAGTTGCGACGCTCGTTCAGAGAAAAGAGCTCCAGGATACGATAATAATCACGGGAGGCTTCAGCGATAACGAATTCTTCGCATCGCTTCTGTCCAAGAAGCTCGGAAAGACCGTGACAGCTATGCCAAATGGCAGATATGCAGGGGCGCTTGGAGCTGCACTTCTCGCAAAGGAGAAAGCTCAGTCATAAAGCGTTTGAAAAAGACATACAATTTGAAAAATATGCAAATAGATAAGAGTAAAAAGAAAACGAGGAGGACTTACAATGAGAATTGATGCAGGCGGCAAACAATGCCCTATACCGGTAATCATGGCTAAGAAGGAACTCGAGGCCGGAGCGCAGGATGTGGAAATCATCGTAGACGGTCAGGCTCAGATAGATAATCTCGCGAGGCTCGGTGACGCTCTCGGCAGACCGACCACAAGCGAAGCACTCGGGGATAAATTCTTGGTGAAGTTCGCCAACGGCGAGACGAAAGTCGGTGCTGTAGTTGCGGAGGCCGGAAGCTATGCGGTATTCTTCAACAAGGATTCCATCGGTACGAACGAAGGTGAGCTCGGACGCAATCTCGTCAAGATGGCAATATTTACGCTGAGCGAGGCCGAGAACATCCCGTCTTACGTACTCTTTATGAATGAAGGCGTCAAGCTCGTGACAGGAGTCGAGCCTCAGATCATCGAGAATCTGAATACCCTCATCGAGAAGGGCACTCAGGTGCTGGTATGCGGAACTTGCCTGAACTATTACGAGCTGACGGATAAGATCCAGGTTGGAACAGTTAGCAACATGTACGATATACTCGGAGCAATGCAGGAAGTCAGCAAGGTAATAAAGCTGTAAAAGCAACGCTTCGAACAGACTTAAAAGCGGGCTCGGAAGAGCCCGCTTTTTATGGTAGAATATGGGGCGTGAATGACTATTATCTGATGACTTTTGAATCAACGCACGCGGCAATTTCCACGGAGAAATTACTAAAGCCTGCGGAAGTGCGCGTGATGCCCGTGCCACGCTTTATCAGTGCGAGCTGCGGCATAGCACTCCGCATCCGTCCGGATAAAAAAGAAGAGGCAGAGAGCCTGTTCAAAGAGGGTAGTGCTCTTAAGGCGGATGAGTATGCGTACTATCATATCAAGACAGATGGCAGCGACGAGGATATCCGCTGCGAGAGGATTGAAATAGTTTAGGGTGTTAATGGGGACAGAGCAATAATAAGAATTATGGAGAATGAGAAGTTGACGGAAGATAAGAATAAAGAATTACTTGCGAAAATAGAAGAGCTCGAAAGCAAGATAAGTGCGCTCGAAGACAGAGCTGAGCAATTCGGTAGCGATGTTAAGAGCATGAGGAGCAGCTTCGAGGGGATAAAAGAGCTCTCTGGTATTGCTGCGCCGGCACAAATTAGCAGTCCGGAGCAGAAGCTTCCTGTAGATGAATCACCGGCGGATTATCCTGTCTTTAGTGCGCCGGTTCCACCTGCACAGCAGCAGATGCCTGCGTGGCAGCAAAGACCGCAAATGCCGCAGAGACCGCAAAGACCACCAAGGCCGAAGAGAGCTCCTAAGGCTCCAAGGCAGCCCGGCGAGAGACAGAGCTTCGAGCAGTTCATAGGTAAGAATGCCATGGGAATCGGAGCATCGATTCTCGTATTCATCGCAATGGTGATGTTCGCCACACTCCTCATGCCGTATATCGGAGAGGAACTTAAGTGCGCCGCCATGTACATATTCAGTTTCATTCTGATCGGACTTGGTGAATGGGTTTACAGAAAAAATAAGAGCGGATATATGATACTGACCGCCTGCGGAATGGGCGCTCTCTTCATTTCGCTCTTTGCGACTAAGATATATTTCAAATTTATAGACAGCATCCCGCTCTACGCACTGCTCCTGCTTTGGATGGGCTGCTGCGCATACTTAGGTAAAAAGCGCCACCTGCTCTTTGTGATAATAGGGCAGATAGGTCTGTTCATAGCTCTATCTATAGCGGCTATAGGCCTCATCATACCGGCGGATCTCTATCTCAGCTTTGGCTTTCTTATGGCTACTGAGGCGATATTCTTCGCACTCTTTTGGAAGTCAGAATACAAGTATAACTTAGCCAATACGATAGGCCTGCTCGCCTCGCTTGCAGTATTCGTAAACGGAGCTGCCTACAAGATTTTAAGTGTGAGATATTCGAGCGATACACTTCCTCTGGTGATTGTGCTTTGCTGCGCGGTTTTGATGACGCTCGCTGTTGTTCGCCTGATATTCATTTCAAAGGAAGAAAAACAGATTACCACAAGCGGCATCGTAGCCTTGATAGGCAGCGGATGCGTTACGGGTGCGGCATGGGCGCTGGCTCGCTCAATGGTAATCAATGGACTCATGGGCATTTCCGGTATGATATCTCCTTTCAGACAAATGGAATGGTGCTATGCGCTGACGACGATTTATCTGATTGCTGTACTGGTTGCCCTCATCAAAAAACAAAGTACAAATGGCGGCAAACGCTCACCTATTCAATATATTTGCTTCGGCATGATGATGTTCAGCCTGCTGGCATTGCCGTCACTTTTCGTTCCATACCTCGTGGCGTCGGTACTTCTCGCTCTGGTCGCATACAATTACAAGGTAAATCAAAAGGATCTCTATTATGTCTCGCAGGCGGTTGTAGCCTTCTCGATTATAGAGATTGCCTTTGGAGACAGCCTGCCGGCCTGTGCGATAATACTCGCCCTTTCGCTTTGGCAGATGCTGTACAGCAGGAAGAAAAATCCTGATATTCGAATGATGACTTACGAATATGTTTCGTATATCACGACCATAGCTCTTACATACATTCTGGTCGATCTCGTGTCGCACCAGATATGGACGGGTTCGGCATTCATGAGGATATTTGCGACTGTGGGAATGTTCATAGTCATACAGCTGGCTGCCAGGGAGACCGACTGGACGGACAGCGACAACGGACGCCTTGGACTGTTCCACTTCGCCAATCTCGCTGCGATGTTATATGCTCTCGATGGGTTTCAGATGGACTTTCAGACTATTGAGCTCATAGTCTACAGTCTGCTTGTGATCGGGCTCTTCAGCCTAAACCTCGACCAGCTGCTAATCATCAAGGATAAGTTCGGTGCATATATTTCGGGCAAATACACCCTGCTTGCGGCGGCTATCCTCAATGCGCTCGATGCGGTCAACTACGCGTACAGCATAGTATTCCTGCTCATTTCGATAGCGTCGATAGTCGTGGGATTTAAGATTAAAAACAAGAGCATGAGACTGTTCGGTCTGGTGCTTTCGATGCTCAGCATAGTGAAGCTCATCATGTTCGACGTGAGCTACTCGAACACTCTGATGCGCGCTCTGAGCTTCCTCGCATCAGGTCTCATATGTTTCGGCATCAGCCTGGTATACAACAGGATTGACAAGCAGCAAAAACAAAAAACGGAAGTGGCAATTGAATCAATGCATGAGGATAAGATAACCGAAGATAATATACCAGAGTAAATAAAGGGGACGGTGCGAACCGTCCCTTGTTTATTGTTTATGGCGAAGAGCCTCTAAAAATGCCTGCTCTCGCCTTGTCAGCTTATGGCTCTGGTGGGTCAGATATGCGCTGCTGACCTCAAAGTCCGCATCTTCTGCCAGGCAGCCTGAGAGATCTCTCAGCACGAAGAGCTTCTCTTTTTCGGGATAAGGCGTGTTGATAATAGAAATATAGTGTCCGCTGAGCAGGGCGTCCATATATGCTCCTCGGTCGGACACGGCAAACTGCGAGTCTGTGTCCTGCAGCTTCAGATGGTCCATCATGTAGAGCATGGTGCTGACATCATCGAAGAACACCAGGGAGCTCGAACGGACATCATCGGTGGTGATGTCTTTTTTACGCGCGAGCGGATGGTCATCGGACATTATGAGATAGGTGCCCATATTTTCGAATAAGGTGTTGTATTTGAGATTGTGGGCTGCTGCAAGAGTGGTGAACTTATCCAGTTTGGTTTTTGCGTGATAAATGATTCCGAGTGAAAACTCACGGTTTGCAACGGAGTCTATGACCTCCATATTACCCATCTCCCGGCATCGATCCGCAGCATCTCCCTCTGAACTGTTATGGAAGATTCTGAAGTCCTCTGTAATAAAGCGAGAGTAGTAGCTCGCGATGGTAAGAGGCTCTTCGCTTCCGCCGCCCAGCGTTTTGATCTCCGATAAATCCGACATAATCCTCTCGGCAAGATTCATAAACGCCTCTCCCTCAGGAGTGCATGAGATGCCGTGGCTGCTCCTCTCGAAGATGCTGTATCCTATTTCTCGCTCAAGCGAATTAATCATATTGCTGAGATAAGGCTGCGATACGAGCAGCTTTTTTGATGCGTTATTAATGGACCCTGCCCTTGCAACTTCAAGCGCACACTCGAGATGTCTGAATGTCATATGAAACCTCCGCGATATACCTCGTGTTATTAACAAAATGAGAATATCATAACAAAAAGGTTATAACAAGCACAATCCTTTTCGGTATAACTTGCGCAGACCTCATTCCTATAAAATTAAGGTGGAAATTGAGAATATAAGGAGGTGCCCGATGGTCAATAATTATATGCAGGAAGCCGCAGCGATTAAGGAAGACTTGATTAAATGGCGCAGACATATACACCAAAATCCTGAGCTTGGACTTAAGCTGCCTGAGACATCGGCGTTCATTCAGTCGGAGCTGGATAAAATGGGCATCTCATATACAGTAAGTAAGGAAAACAGTCACGTGGTCGCGGTTCTCGGGCAGGGTGAAAAATGCATCATGCTCAGGAGCGATATGGATGCTCTGCCAATTACAGAGGAATCCGGTGAGGAATTTGCCTCGACCAACGGATGCATGCACGCATGCGGACACGATATGCACGCGACAATTCTGCTTGGAGCAGCTAAACTACTCAAGGCTCACGAAGCTGAGCTTAATGGGCAAGTTAAGCTGCTTTTTCAATCGGGAGAGGAAGTTTTCCAAGGAGCACAGACTGCTATTGAAGAGGGGGTGCTCGAAAATCCTAAAGTCGATGCTGCTGTCGCCGCTCATATGGCATCGGCGGTACCTGTCGGAGCAATAGGCTACGGATACTTCCCTATGTCTGCTGTCTACGGATTTAAGATCGAAGTCGAGGGCAAAGGCACACACGGCTCGACACCGGAAAAAGGCGTGAGCCCTATCAATGCGGCGGTGCATATTTATCTTGCGCTTCAGGAACTCATAGCTCGCGAGATAACCGCGTCGACCGAAGCTGTCATCACCATAGGAAGATTTGAATCCGGAAGCGCCAACAATATCATTCCGTCAAGTGCAGTGCTCGAGGGAACTCTGAGAGCCTTCGATCCTGAGACCAGGGAGTATCTGATCGGAAGAATAGAGGAAGTTGCAAAGAGCGTAGGCGAGACCTACAGAGCAGATGTGAAAGTGACTACGACAAGTGACTGCCCTGCTACGGTAAATGATAAAGAGCTCACTGATGAGGTGGTGGAGATTATCAGAGGCGTGAACAGTGACTTCAATGTGCTGGGCATCTTCCACGCAATGGGATCCGAAGACTTCGCATTCTTTACGGACAAGCTCCCTTGCTGCTACATAGCAATCGGAGCCCTCTACGGAGGAGACTATCCTGCGTACTCCGAGCACAATCCTAAGGTGCGATTCAACGAAGACGCTCTTGTAGTCGGAGCCGCTGTCTACTCGACAGTTGCCGAGGAGTGGCTTGCCAAACACTAAGTTATCTGACGGAGCATGGGCTCCGAGATATATAAAACCACTAAAACCAATTATGTTATAGGAGAAAGAGAAAGGGGAACTATTATGGATGCAATGCAAATTGCCAACAGTATTCCAATGTGGATCGCATGTGCGATTCCTGTGGGGCTGATTATCTTCCAGGCGATTCTGTTCTTGAACAAGTCACGCCAGGCATGTGCGGATATCGGCTACCCTGATGAAAAAGTTAAGCAGGCTATGAAGTCAGCTGCAATCACATCGATAGGACCATCACTGGTAATCCTGAGCGGAATGCTTTCGCTGCTCATCACCGTAGGTGGACCTGTAGGCTGGATGAGACTTTCGCTTATCGGTTCGGTAATGTTCGAGAGTTTGGCTGCAGGTATGGGTACTCAGCAAGTAGGAGTTACTCTCGGTACCGACCCGATGACACCGACAGCTCTGGCAATGGCCGTATGGACCATGGTGCTCTGCTCGATCGGTTGGGTAATCTTCGCGACATTCTCCGCAAGCCGTATGGAGAAGGTGCAGCACAAGATCACCGGAGGTAACACAAAGAGAATGGCTCTGATCAGCGGCGCTGCTCTTATCGGATGCTTCGCATCATTCGTAGCCAGCCACCTGGTTAAGTTCAACAAAGAAGTTGGTTCATTCTACTTTGCTAAGAGCGCGGTAGCTGCCATCCTCGGAGCTTTGATCATGTTCATCATGATGAAGGTTTCTGCAAAGAATAAGAAACTCGCCGAGTGGAATCTCTTCATCGCCATGGTAGGCGCTATGATTCTGACGGCAATTCTGCCGATAGGTCAGTAAGGAGGGGCATCATGAATAAAAAAGATTATTATGAAAATGAATACATGCCTAAGATGCACCGCTACGGTAAGATCATAGGCGTACTCGGAGTTCTTGCAGCATTTATCCCATGTATAGTACTTGCTGTAGTATTCGGAGCGGTTCCTGAGTGGGGCAAACTCCCTGCAGCTTTCCTGACAGGTGCTGCTACATTCGGCTTCCTCTGGTTCATGGAGCCAATCGGATACTTCAACGTACTCGGTCCTGTAGGAACATATATGGCGTTCCTCTCCGGTAATATCTCGAACATGAGAGTGCCTTGCGCATCCATGGCTCAGGTATCTGTAGATGCAGAGCCGGGAAGCGAAGAAGGCTCACTTATCGCTACAATAGGTATGGCTATATCCGTACTGATCAACGTATCCGTACTCACAGTAGGAGTTATACTCGGAAGTGTAATTCTGTCCAAGCTCCCTCCATCAGTAACAGGAGCTCTCGGATTCCTGCTTCCTGCTCTCTTCGGAGCACTGCTGATGCAGTTCGGACTCAAGGATGTTAAGTTTGCCTTAGGCATGCTCGCATATTGTATTATTCTCTATATCCTGATTTACATCGGAGCATTTTCATGGGTACCGCCACAGTTCTCACTTTCGAACTGGCTGCCTATCATCTCTGCAGTATTCCTCGGAATTGCATTTAAACTGCTTACCAATAAGGACGTAGGCAAGGAGGATGCAGCTAAGGAGTAAGGAGAGAGGTCTTCTATGGATAAAAA
Source organism: uncultured Eubacteriales bacterium (assembly GCA_902760855.1). Taxonomy (GTDB): domain Bacteria; phylum Bacillota; class Clostridia; order Peptostreptococcales; family Anaerovoracaceae; genus Crickella. The sequence continues at coordinate 14,791 of CACWIO010000012.1, read as the reverse complement.
TAAGATATATGAAATCATCGACCATCTCAGGCCTACATTTGAAGTAGCTTCCAGATATGTCTGGGAGAACCCGGAGCTGGGTGGCTCTGAGGAAAAAGCCAGCGCTTACTACCGCCGCCTCTTGCAGGAGTCCGGATTTGCGATTCACGATGTGCCTGATATGCCATACGCATTCTACGCGGAATACGGCGCGGGCAAACCCGTAATAGGCATCATGGGAGAGTACGACGCTCTGCCGGGCCTTTCGCAAAAGCCATGTGCTGCGAAGGAAGCCGTCGTCGAAGGAGGACCCGGACACGGATGCGGACATAATCTGCTCGGAGCGGGAGCTGCCACTGCGGCAATTGCCCTTAAGGACATAGTCGAGCAGGAGGGCCTCGCCGGAACCATTAGATTTTACGGCTGCCCTGAAGAGGAGCTACTGTGCGGTAAGGTTAAAATGGTAAGCAAGGGTTGCTTCGATGATGTGGACTTTGCGATCACGTGGCATCCTATGTCTCATACGCTGGTTTGGGACGGAGCTGCCCTGGCTAATATCACTGCGAGATTCTATTTCACAGGCATATCCTCGCATGCAGGAGCGGCCCCTGAAAAGGGAAGAAGCGCGCTCGATGCCGTGGAGCTTATGAACGTGGGAGTCAACTATCTCAGAGAGCACGTGATAGACAAGGCTCGTATTCACTACACCACCAATGCAGGCGGCACGCCACCTAACATCGTGCCACCTAATGCGGACAGCTGGTACTATATCCGCGCGCCGCGCATGGAAGACGTCAAAGAGATCTTTGAAAGAGTCAAGAAATGCGCTGAGGGTGCGGCAATGATGACTGAGACTGAAGTTAAAGTCGTGCTTGAGAACGGATGCTGCGAAATCCGTCCGCATCACAGCTTCGCAGATCTCGTTCAGGAGAATCTAGAGGCTTGCCCAAGGCCGGAATACACAGAGGAAGAACTCGACTTTGCACGCAAGATTCAGGGGACTTTGGATCCTGCGGCAGTTGCAAGAGATTCAGCTCTTCTCGGAACTTCAAATGAAGCTCCGATCATGCCAAAAGCAGGCAGGAGGGATCTATACCTGGATCTTCCTCTGACCGCATCGACGGACGGAGGAGACGTGAGCTATGTGGCTCCTATGCATATGTTTGCAGCTGCTTGCTGGCCTGCAGGAGTCAATCCTCACACATGGCAGGCTGCAGCGATAAACGGCACTACGCTCGGTGAAAAAGGAGCTATGTATGCCGCAAAGGTATTGGCAGCTACGGTTTATGACCTGCTGACCAAACCTGATGTAGCAGCTGCGATTACTAAGGAGTTCGAGGACAGCAAAGACCCGAACTACTCTCCACTGGTATAGCCTGAGATACAATTGATTCAAATGAAAGAGCCCCAACGAAGTGTTGGGGCTCACAGACTTTATCTACGGTCTGCGCAGCGACGATAACAGTCGTTGCTTTTTTAAAGAGATGCATCAGGCAGGCGTACCATTCTCCTGCGTCTCTCGGGCTTAGCCCTGTCTGGCCATCGGCGTGTGGACGGGTACGAAATCCTCCACCTCTGATGCTTCTTCTTGCCGAAAATATATCATTCATTTCGCTTTGAGTAAAGAACTTTCTTGTTTTTTATCAACCTGCGCCACTCTTTCTCGCTGGTTTTGTGAAATGTGATAACAGAGTTCTTCCATTCGACTGAATCGGTAGATGTTATCAATCTCAAAATAATCTTCAGCCTAATTTCATTATAGTGTATTTCTTTGAGAATCAATGCTGAGTGAGGCTTATTGGATTGAATAATATAATCGGGATCTTCTATCGCAAGCGCAAGATAGTCAGTACAAACTTCTGCGATTTCCGGATGTTTCTCTTTTACATGAGATAATCGCTCATCTGTTATTATCACTTCATCAGTTATGATTTCATCTGAAACACATGTGTATTTTTCTATATCTAAAGAACATAAAACAGTCACTATTAGCCCCCCTCTTCTCGCTGGGGTAATAATAGCAATGAGATATTGGAGTATTCTGAAGAGTTAGTAAATCTTTTATGGATGCTTGTAGGAGAATAAGTGATAATTCGCCAAAAGGTTTCTTCACTTTTCGGGATAAAAATCTTGAAGCGGAACCCCCAAGACTTGTGAAAACGCGATTAGCTCAATGTCAGTAACAAATCTGTCCCCGGATTCAATCCGCTGGATGGCGTTTTTTGTCAAATAAACGAGTGCTCCGACGCCAGGGCTTTAGCTCGCATGTTGATGAAGCTTTATCCGGACTTATACTATGATTGCTCGTTGAAGTAGTCGAACACGGTCTCGCAGTAGACTGCGACTGCCTTTGGCATAATCTCTTCTTTAAAGACTACATGCGGATTGTGCTGAGCATATCTCTCTGCCGGATCATCAACACCCGCTCCGACCATGTACCAGACTCCCGGCACGAGCTCAAGTATATTTGCCATATCGTCTGAGCCCATAGCCTGCCAAGAGGTATCTACCTCGATGCCCGCGACATCCTTCATAATCCTGTTAACTCTCTCGAATTCTGTCCGGTCGCAACATACAGGCGGGCAATCGCTGAGAGTTTCGATCTCAACCTTAGATCTGTAGACGCGGCCTACATCCTCTGCGACCTGCCTAATGCGGTCGTATATTTTTATTCTGTGCTCAGGGTCAAAAGCCCTCAGAGTCCCTTCCATAATAACTTCGTTAGGTATTACGTTGGCGGCATTGCCTCCTTGAATCTTTCCGATGGTAAGGGCGACCTGATCAAAGCCCGAGACCTCTCTGGATACTATTTCCTGCAAGGCCAGATGAATGTGAACAGCGGTATTGATGGGGTCCACTCCCTGCTCCGGTGCAGAGCCATGGGATCCCACTCCGGTAATTGTGATTCTGAATCCGTAGACGCCTGCGCAAGGATTGAGACAGGAGCCGGCTTCTCCAATTCCGAGAGGTGAGAAAACATGAAGAGCAAGTGCGGCATCCACGTGTGGATCTTCCATGAGCCCGCGCTCTATAGCGGCCTTTGAGCCTGCGAAAATCTCCTCGCCGGATTGAAAGAATAGTTTAACAACACCTTTCAGCTCAGATTCGTGCTCTTTGAGAAGCTTTGCTGCGCCCAAGAGCTGAACCGTATTCATATCGTGACCGCAAGTATGAGAATTCTCCTCACAAGAGGCAAACTCAAGGCCTGAGGCTTCCGCCATAGGAAGAGCATCCATATCTCCGCGAAGGAGATAGCACTTGTCACCATGACCTATGCATGCGACTATACATGAACAATCTTGCATTATCTTATGCTCAATTCCGAATTCGCTAAGGCGCTCCGAAACATATGCAACTGTTCTCGGAAGATTGGTGCCGAGTTCAGGTATTTGATGAAGGTCTCTTCTCCATTTGAGCAAATCATCATACATGGCGTTTGCTTCTCGCAAAAAAATGCTATCCATATCTGCCTCCTTTTCTTTGCTCTTTTATATTACTATATTTTATAATAAAGAGCATATTGGATGTTAGGAGAAGTGAGAAGAACTCAGGTAAAAAGATGATTATATTTGATTTAGACGGGACGCTTTGGGATTCGACCGTAGCAGTGGCGGATTCATGGAATGTGGTAATAGAGCAGGAGACGGGTGAAGAAGATAAACTGACGCCCGAAGATATAATGGGTGAAATGGGCAGGACCATGACTCAGATAGCGGACGACCTCTTCGGTTATTTGCCGGAAGACAAGCGCTATGATCTGGCGCATAAGTGCGAAGTTTTCGAGAACGACTACATAAGAGAGCACGGATCCATACTCTACCCGGGAGTCATAAAGACTTTAGAGTTGCTGCTTGCGGCAGGGTACAAGATGGCTGTGGTGAGCAATTGCCAGGAGGGCTATGTCTCCGCGTTTATAGAGTCCATGCACATGGAGAAGTACTTCGTAGACTATGAGGAGTGGGGAAGGACGGGTCTCAGCAAGGCCGGCAATATCAAGCTCGTGATGGATAGAAACGGCGCGGACGAAGCGGTCTATGTAGGGGATATTCAAAATGATGCAAACGCTTCGCATGAGGCGGGCATTCCATGCATATGGGCTGCATACGGATTCGGAGAGATAAAGGATGCGGAGGCTAAGATAAGCAGCTTCGATGAGCTGCCGCAAGTTGTCAGAGAATTAGGAATTAAAAGCTAACGGAGAGGATAATGAGAAACAAAAGGCGCGACGGGGTAAGGATTAGAGGACTGGACGGATATCACAATATACTTCCGTATGTAATGCCCAAGAGGACTGAGGCGGAGGTGTCGCTGACCGAGCAGTTCGATGTGAGCGAACTCGTAAAATATATGGCCGGGCGCAATGAAGAGGACGGCGTGAATATCAAACTGTATCACGCGATGATCACTTCGATTGCCAGGACTGTGTATCACAGGCCACGTCTCAATTGGTTCGTATCGGGTAAGACCTACTACGAGAGGCCGGACATTACATTCGCCTTTGTAGTTAAGCAGCAGATGTCGGATGAAGGAGAGGAGACCCTGATGTTCATGAAGGTAGAGCCGGATATGAACATAGACAAGGTGTCCAAGCTGATACTCGGAGATGTTCAAAAGCTCCGCAAGGAAAAGACCAACAATATGGATAAGCTGATGGAGTTCTTTGGAAGTCTTCCGAGGTGGTTCCTCGAGATATTCTTTGCGACTCTCAGGAGGCTTGAATATCACGGCATGATGCCTAAAGCTCTGACCGACGGCGACCCGAACTACGCCAGCGTCATGATTTCCAACCTCGGATCGATAGGCTCAGACTCCTGCTATCATCATCTCAGTAACTACGGTACATGTTCTGTGATGATCACCATAGGTAAGATGCATAAAGAGATGAAATATATGGAAGACGGAACATGGCAGGAGAGGGATGTGCTTAACTGCACCTTCACCATAGATGAGCGCCTGGCGGACGGATTCTATTTCGCGAAATCTCTGAGGATTATGAAATATCTCCTGGTGAATCCAAAGCTGATGGAAGAGCCGATTAAAGAAAAGGTTCCTGTGGAATTATAGAGATTCAAAAGCGCTGCCGGTGTACATCAGCACACCCGCGGTGAACATATTGTCATCCGTGTTTATCTCGAGGCTGCCGTCATAACGATTAACTACAGCCTTAACGGACGAAAGACCTATACCATGACCTGCTTTGCCTGAGCGAGGCAGGCCATTTTTGTTGAGTTTAATCGAACCCTCGTAAGGATTCTTGACGCTGAGCCCGAGCATCGCATCCGACAGCATCTTGGCGTTGACGTGGATGACGCGCTTGTCTTCTGACAGAGCTTCGACGGCAATTATCGCATTCTCTACGAGATTGCCGAATACGGTTATGAAGTCGGCCTCTGCGACGGGAAGAGTGTGCGGAAGTTCAATAAGCCATTTGATGTAGCAGCCCTTAGTCTTGGCAAGCGAATCATAGTGCGCAGCCACGGCATCGAGTGCGGGATTGGCGGCAATTACAGATCTGTATTCATTGAGAGTATTGGTGAACTGACTTATATAATCGGAGAGTTTTTCGGTCTCGCCGTTCTTAGCATAATCGTCTATAACCAGCAAATGCTGACGGAAATCGTGGCGGAGATTCCTGGTCTCGTCCATATATGAGCGGAGCTCCTCGTACCTCTTTTGCTCCATTGCCATAAGCTCATTGGACTCCCTGAGATTTGAATTCTCGGTGAGATTAACGGCAACCCTCCACATGGCGTGATAAACCAGCATAAAAGCACCGGGGGCAAGCAGCAGGAACGCAAGTATAGTTGCTCTGACGCGGCCTGTCATGATAACCCCGGCGTGCTTGGGCATGACCCAAAAGAACAGGGCTGTGATGAAAAGCGTAATGGAAAGCGCAAGCCTGTATTCTAAATTGAGTGGCTCTGAGTTTAGGAGATACGGAATGAACTCTGTAAGAGCTTTATAGTAAATCACTCCGAGGGCGATTGCGACAGCCAGGCATATGAGGCATGTGATCGGTCTCAGGGTGAGCAGAGAATCCGTCGTCTCAAGCGGAGCGGCGAGTATGACGCCGTAGACCATGGCGCTGCCGATGACCATAGTGGAGTTGAAATAGCAGTACACCCTCATGATGAATTTGCCTTCGGTCAGGTGTATGTGCACGAGAAATGCAAGAGTAAGGCCCATAATAAGTGCCCACTTAAACGAAAAGGCATAGTAGTCAGCGATGCATGCACATCCTATGATTATTGCGGTGAGTGATGCTCCTGCAACTACAGCCGTGCGCTTAGCGGAGAATCTAAGATAATCTTTAAGCGGCGCAAGAGAATAGGTGAGGGCCGGAATAGTAAGCAGCAATATTGTTATATAGCCTGCAAATAAAGATCTGTCCACATCTACCCCCTGTTATCTACTTTGGAAATCATATACTGAGAGAATGCGGACAGAACCGAAGCTCTGCCGTTGATCTTAATCGGATATGAGGAGCCGTCTTTCATATGCATAACTCCGTCCTTTTGGGAGAGGACGTAATCCATGTTTACCATGATGCCTCGATTGATGAGAAGGAATCTTTTATCATCTCGAATCTTTTCGCTTACGTTTCTGAATGTCTCGGCGGCGGTTAAGCTCTGCTTGTTCGTAAGTACAAGCTCGGTGCTGTGTCCGCTTGAAACTGCAGCTATCAGAGATCTGAGCGGAACCTCGTATTCAGCGCGGGAGGCGATTACTGTTATTACGGGGTCTCCCGCATCAAGCACTCTCATGGCCTCTTCGAGCACTGCGCTCATCTCGTCTTGCCTGCATGGTTTAATCAGATAATCAAACGGATGGATAGGGAAGGCGTCGAATGCATACTCCCTGGCGGTAGTCTGGAATATTATCATTAGCCGGGTATCCGCGGCTCTGAGCTCTTTGGCAAGCTCGATACCGTTCATCTCATCCATGCAGATGTCGAGGAAGACCAGGTCGTATTTGTCCGCAGAAAATTCAGGCAGGAAGGCCTCTGCTGATTCAAAAGATTCCAAGCTGAAAGCATCCGAAGATTTCGCACTAAAGAATTCTTCGATGCAGCTTTTAAGATGATCTCTGTCCTGTTTTAGGTCGTCTACTACGGCAATTCTCACTTTAATAATCTCCTGAAGAGCTCCTTTTCGTTACATAAATTATATAGAATTCTGCAAAATAATCCACTTTCGTGCGCTTTGGGCAAGGTTCGTGCATAAACCATTGTTTGTGCCATGCTCCTTATATAACATATAGACGGTTACAGAATTTACAAATCCCTACAGATTATTGCAGATTTGCGTTTTCTTATTTGGGGAAAGACAGTATGAAAATGAAGATCATGAAAAAAGCATTTACGATATTTGTGACCGCGGCAATGCTACTATCGCCATTTGGTCTTGCATCGCAATTCGCAGCGATGGAGGTATATGCCGAAGATTCATATAATCTTTGGGTCGGCGGTGTAGAAGTGACGAGTGGAAATACGACAGGTGATGGCTGGAGCTTCACCCCTCCTCTAGATGGCCAAGTCCTTGGCACCCTGACGCTGACCGAGGCGAATATCACGGACGGGCATACTGTTTCCGGCGCTACTGCCGGTGTTTACTACGGCGGAACGGATGTGTTGAACATCGTACTGAAAGGTGAAAACAATATAGCGGCACCTGAGGGAAAGGCTCAGCTCAAGTACGGCATCTTCTCTACAGGGAGCATAAATATATCCGGAAGTGGAAGACTTAGTGCTGAAGGAGAGAGTGCCGGAATCCATACCTCTAAAAACACGGCCGATATTACGATCAGCGGCGGCACCATTACTGCATCCGGCGCCACAGCGATCCAGGCTGGCAGGAATGTCGAGATAGAAGGCGGTACCGTGACCGCCACCGCCACCGGCGATAATGGTAATGCGATATATGCAGTGAATTATGTAGATCTGGAAGATGGCAGCGTTACTGCATCCGGAGTCGGCACGGGACAAGGTATCTATGCCAAAGGCATAGATACGATTGGCGATAACGTGGTGATCTGGGCCGGTTCAAGCGAAAGCAACGCAGTAGATGTTACCAATACGTTTAAAAATGACTTTGAAAACTATAAGTGGGTCCACGCATCGGCATGCACGCTCTGGGTTGGCGGTATCCCGGTGACCGGCAGGAACGCAGAAAATATACTCGGCGATGCGGGCGCCAGCGCGAGCTATGATGCCGGCACAAAAACACTGACGCTTAATAATTACAGCTACGAAATCGAAGGGCATAAGTTTGACATTATTAATAATTTCTATGCTGCGATCTACACTGACCAGGATCTGGAAATCCTGTTAAAAGGCGATAACATTTTGAAGTGCACAGAACAGGAGGGTTCTGTTGGGTTCGGTATTTTTTCCAATAAAAAAGCTCTGACCATCAGCGGGAACGGTACGCTGAACGTGGCCGGCTATGGAGAAAAGGGGATCGGCATCTGCACCTCATATAAAAAAGATATAATAATAAACAGCGGTACAGTGACTGCTTCAGGCGATAATGGCCTGTCTGCCAATGGAGGTAGCGTGATTATCAACGATGGCATAGTTACCGCAATCGGCAGCAGCAACGATTTGGGAATCTCTGCTGATAGTATAGTGGTTGCAGATAAAATGGGCATCAATGCCGGTGACAGCAAAGAGACAGCCACAGGAGTTGATAAGGGAAAATTTGAGACATATCACCCCCAACAATGGGTGCAGGTAGCAAAAGCGTATCCTCTCTGGGTACGCGGCATATGGGTGATGACCTCGAACAGGGACGATGTGCTCGGCGACGGCAGCGTGAGCTTCGATCCGGACACCAATACTCTGAGCTTGGAGGGCGCGAACATTACAGCGGATGCGGTATATCAGAAAGAGAAAGCCGCTATATACTATGAAGATGAAGACGTCGACCTGATTATCGATTCGATTAAAGACAGCATCGTGAAAGGACCGGAATCTGATAATTCAAATGATGAGAGCTACGGTATCTTCTCGAAAGGACCAGTGGCGCTTAAAGGAAATCTGACAGTTGTCGGAGCAACAAGAGCTATAGATGCCCTTGTAAAAAATTCTGCTATCGGACTCGGATGGACAAATACGGAGGGTACCGAAGGAAAGAAGGAACTTAAGATAAATGAGCAGGGACAGGATTTAGGTGAAGACATTAGGAAAGCTGTGTTCCCTGCACCTAAAGCCTCTGTGAGCAAGGCGCCTGTGGGCAAGAGCCTGACATACAACGGCTCCGCACAAGAGCTTGTTGCAGCAGGTGCGGCAGAGAATGGTGCAATGATGTATGCACTTGGCAAGGATACTGACACTGCTCCTACAGAGGGCTGGAGCTCATTCATCCCGGTGGGAACTGATGCCGAAGATTACTTCGTATGGTACAGGGCCGAAGGTGATGCCACTCATATTGATTCTGAGCCGGGATGCGTGATGGTAACAATAGCTAAAAAGCCTGAGCCTATAGTGGAAAAGGAAGAAGTGAAGTCATCCCCTAAGACAGGCGATGAAAGCAATATGGCAGGCTGGATACTACTTCTGACATTCGTAGTAGCTGCTACCGGCGTAGTGGCAAGGCGAAGACTTAGACAGAAATAGAGGTAAAAGAAAACCTTTATCGTTACATTATCCTAACGGAGAGACTCGGATGTTCCTATAGAGCATGCCGAGTTTCTTCGTTATGGTATAATAGAGCGAAATGGAGACGGAGATAAGATTATGGCAGGACCGGGAATGGGACGCATGGGGCCGAGAGGCTTCCTGACAGATGAAGAAAAACAGAATATGCCCAAGGTGACTAAGGCTCTTTTAGGCAGGATTATGAGCTATCTGAAGCCGTATTGGCTTCAGCTCATCTTTGTTTTTATTGCGATTTTGCTATCTGCGACCGTTGGGCTGCTTCCTTCAATCATCACGGGGCGCATAGTCGATGAGGCTCTGGTCGGCAAGAACATGGAGCTTCTGATAAAACTCCTGATTGCCGCGTTTGCCGCGCTGACTGTGAGCCAGCTCGTAGGCGTGCTGGAGAATTACATCAACGCATGGATCTCGCAGCGCATCATCTTCGATATGCGAAACCAGATGTACCATCATCTGCAGTTCATGCCTCATTCTTTCTTTACGACTGAGAAGCAAGGCGATATCATCACGCGCATGAATACGGACATAAGCGGGGTGAGCCATGTCATAAGCGGGACTCTCGCAAGCGTGGTCAGCAATATAGCGACGGTGATTACAACTTTAGTGGCGCTCTTTAGCATGAGTGCTCCTCTGGCTTTGGTGGGAATTGCCGTAATACCGCTGCTCGTGCTGCCGACTCGGACCGCGGGCCGCACGCGCTGGAAATATCTGACCGAGAGTCAGGCCAAGAGCGATGAGCTCAATCAAAAGATAGATGAGACTCTGTCGGTATCGGGCTCGATGCTGGTCAAGATTTTTACCAAGGAGCGCCAGGAGTATGATGGGTTCGTAAAGGTTAATAAAGAGGTGACGGATCTCAATATGAAAGAGCAGAGGTCCGGACAGCTCTTTAGGGTGGCCATGGGCATGTTCACCCAGATAGGGCCGCTTCTCATATATTTCGCGGGCGGATATTTCATAATTAAGAACATCGACACGAGCCTGACCGTCGGCATGATCACTGCTACAGTCGCCTTGATTAACAGACTGTACAGACCTATAGAGCAGCTCATGAACATATCGGTCGATTTCACGAGGTCGCTTGCGCTATTTACGAGGATATTTGATTACTTCGACAGGGAGAATACCATAGTCTCTCCGGAGAACGGCCAGAAACCGGACGTGGACAACAAGCCTATCACTTACGAGCATGTGGCATTCAGCTACAATCCTGAGACGCCTATACTCACTGATGTGAACTTCGAGGTGCCGGGCGGCAAGATGTACGCCATAGTCGGTCCTTCGGGCTCGGGCAAATCCACGGTGGTCAATCTCATACCGCGTCTGTACGATGTTTGCGGTGGCTCGGTCAAGATTGCAGGCGTCGACGTGCGCGAATTCGACCTGACGTATCTAAGGGAGCAGATCGGCGTCGTAACTCAGGAGTCGTACCTTTTCAACGGTACGATACTCGAGAACTTACGCTATGCGAAAAGCGATGCGACGATGGAGGAGATAGAAGAGGCTTGCAAGATTGCCAACATTCACGACTTTATAGTCTCGCAGCCTACGGGCTATGATACCGAGGTCGGAAACAGAGGACTTAAGCTCTCGGGCGGTGAGAAACAGAGGCTCTCTCTGGCCAGGGTTATCTTGAAGGATCCGAAGATTTTGATACTCGACGAGGCGACTTCAGCTCTCGATTCGATTTCCGAAAACTCGATTCAAGACGCGCTTGAGAAGATGATGGTGGGGCGCACGAGCATAGTGATTGCCCACAGACTTTCGACTATACTTAAGGCGGACAGGATACTCGTAGTCAAGGACGGAGTTATTGCTGAACAGGGAAGCCACGAGGAGCTCTTGGCGCAGGGCGGCACTTACAAGGAACTTTACGAGACTCAGTTCCGCCAGGCTATTGAGAGCGAGGCTCAGAGGACTTCAGGTGAGGATATCGGCCTGAATATTGACATGCTCTCCACGCAGTACAGGGTGAAGAGGATAAAGGAAGAGGATATCTCCGCAGTGTATAAACTCGCGAAGACCAACTCGAAGTATTACGAATACATGCGCAGCGTGCCGACTCGCGAGAGCCTGACGGAGGTTATTACGACTTTGCCTGACGGTACGGCTCCGGGAGACAAACACTTCGTCGGATTCTATAATGAGGACGACGTGCTCGTGGCGGTGCTCGATCTCATCACGGGATATCCTGAGGCGGATGATGCCTTCATAGGATGGCTCATGGTGGATGGTGAGATGCAGGGGCTCGGCATAGGCTCGGGCATCTTCGCAGATGTACGTGCTGCGATGAAGGCCGCGGGCTACGACTTTATGGCACTTGCAGTGATAAAGGAGAATGAAGAGGCTCTGAAATTCTGGAAGGAGCAGGGCTTCAAGATAGATAAGGAGACTGTGAGCTCCGACGGATATGATGTGTACATGATGTCCAGGGATATATAGTTTTAGATAAAGGAAGCAATCTTAATGGAACAAATGAATTTGTTTGAAGCTGAGAATAGGAACCAGAGTCAGCCTCTCGCCGCGAGGATGAGACCGCGCAATTTTGATGAGTTCGTCGGTCAGCAGCACCTCGTGGGAGAGAGCAAGGTGCTGCGGAATCTCATCGAGCGCGACAGCATCAGCTCGATGATATTCTGGGGGCCGCCGGGAGTGGGCAAAACCACGCTGGCTCAGATTATCGCGGCCCGGACCGACGCCCAGTTCATAACCTTCAGCGCGGTCACGAGCGGCATCAAGGACATCAAGACCGTGATGCAGCAGGCTGACAGACTGACTGCAGTCGGCGCGAGGACCATAGTATTCGTGGATGAGATTCACAGATTCAATAAGGCTCAGCAGGACGCCTTCCTGCCTTTTGTTGAGAAGGGCAGCATAATACTGATAGGCGCCACCACCGAGAATCCTTCCTTTGAGGTGAACGGAGCTTTGCTGTCCCGTTGCAAGGTCTTCGTGCTGCAGCAATTGACTTCCGAGGACATAGAGCAGCTCATTCGAAATGCTATAAAAGATGAGCGAGGATTCGGAAAGCAGGATGTCAGGATCTCTGACGATGTAATAAGCGCTCTTGCATCCTTCGCGAATGGAGATGCCAGGACTGCACTTTCGACACTTGAGATGATGGTGCTCAATGCCGATTACGATAAAGCGGATGACGGACACGAGATAATTACGATTACAACAGAGGACTTCGAGCAATGCACCTCGAGAAAGTCCCTCCTCTACGATAAACAAGGAGAAGAGCATTACAACCTCATATCTGCTCTTCATAAATCAATGAGAAATTCGGATGCGGATGCGGCAGTCTACTGGCTTGCTCGCATGCTGGAGTCCGGCGAGGATCCTATATACATCGCGCGCAGAGTGACGCGCTTCGCGGCGGAGGATATCGGCCTCGCTGACCCGAGAGCTCTCGAGCTCTCGGTGGCGGCATTCCAGGCCTGCCATCTCATCGGAATGCCGGAGTGCAGCGTGCACCTCACCGAGGCCGTCATCTACAACGCGCTCGCTCCTAAATCAAACGCCATGGAAGTCGCATACATCGAGGCTGCGCGCGACGCCAACGAGCATTTCGCAGAGCCGGTGCCTATGCACATACGTAACGCCCCGACCAAACTGATGAAGGAGCTCGACTACGGCAAGGGTTATATCTACGCTCATGATACGGAAGATAAGATAGCAGACATGGAATGCCTGCCGGAGAACCTTCGCGGCACCGAGTACTATCACCCCGGAGATCAGGGCTTCGAGCCGCGCTTCCGCGAACGCTACGAAGCCATAAAGAAATGGCGCGAAGAACAAAAGAATAAGCGGAATAAGTAATAAAAATGGGACGGCTGATGCCGTCCCTAAATATTTGCATAGACTATGCGATTTCGAGGGCGATTTCGATCATCTTGAGCAGTGACTCCTGGCGCTCCTCAGCTGTCATGACTTCATCCGGATGGTTGAGGGAGTCAGACACTGTGCAGATGCAAAGTGCATTCTTACCGAGCCTGGCTGCGTTGCAGTAAAGCGCTGCGGACTCCATCTCGATTCCGAGAACTCCCATCTTGCACCAGTCAAGTCCTGACTGAGCATCGTCGTAGAATGTATCTGACGAGAGGATGTTACCGACTTTGAAGTTGGCTCCGCTCTTTCTGGCCTCATTTACTGCTTTCTCCAGAAGTTCATAGGATGCAATCGGTGCAAATGTGCCCGGCAGCTTGTACTGAGAAGCATAGAAACCGTTGGTGCATGCGCCCTGTGCGATTACGATGTCCTGGAGGTGAAGCTCAGGATCGATGGATCCGCAGGAGCCGATTCTGATGATGTTCTTTACATCGTAGAATGCGAAGAGCTCATATGAGTAAATGCCGATTGCCGGCTGACCCATGCCGGACGCCATGACGGATACTCTCTTACCCTTATAGGTTCCGGTGTAGCCCTGGACTCCTCTTACGTCGTTAACGAGCACGGCGTCCTCGAGGAACTTCTCGGCAATCATCTTACTGCGCTTAGGATCTCCCGGCATCAGCACTGTCTCTGCGAAATCTCCGAGTTTAGCGTTAATATGAGGTGTAGGAATTGACATAATAACTCTCCTCTCTTGGTTTGATTCAAAATAATTACACTCGAATTTTACCATAAAAAATGAGCCCAAACCTATAAAAACGAGTATACTTTAACTAACCAATATTTATATTAGTAAAGCGAAAGTGTGATTAAGATGAAAAGAAATAACGCGATAAGCGTAGTCCTCATAGCGTTGATGCTGATTCTGACGGTATCCTGCGGAGCAGGTGCAGTAAGTCAGCCATCCGGCGAAGGCACTGTAGACAATAACGAAGGCAAACGCAAGATTATCATCGACACTGATACAGGTGCCGATGATGCGTCGGCGATTATACTGGCGGCGATGAATGACAGCATCGATATACTCGGCGTGACCGTGCTTGTCGGCAATGTCGATATGGAGCAAGGAACGAAGAACGCACTGATGGCGCTTGAGCTGTGCGGCTCCGATGCGCCAGTGTATAAGGGTGCGTCCGAGAATATGAGAGAGGAAGTCATCGAGGCATTCAGTGTATTCGGAGCTGACGGAATGGGAGAGGCCGATCTCATACATCCGACGAGAAAGGCCGAGGATAAGGATGCTATTGACTTTATACTTGA
>CACWIO010000011.1 GCA_902760855.1 uncultured Eubacteriales bacterium | reverse complement strand
CAGCTCCCGGACCTCCAACGAAGATAGCGTTCGTGGCACCGGCGATATTACCTGTACCAACTGTGGAAGCAAGCGCTGTTGATACAGCCTGCAGAGGTGTTACCTCTCCCTCACCTGCTTCTGACTTTTTGAAGATTTTTCCCAATGTGTTCTTCATGGCAAATCCAAATTTCGTGAATTGGATAAAGCCCATGCGGAAGCTTAAGTAAACTCCGCATCCTACCAGAAGAACGAGCATTACCGGACCCCAAACAAATCCGTTAATAGCATCATTGATTTTCATAAATCCATCCATAAATACCTCCTTACATAGTGCTTATCGCTAGATAAGATAAGTAATTACATATACACCTTTATACTAAAGGCTTGTTAATATTAAGTCAAACAAAAATTTAGCTTGTTTTTTTGTGCATCTTCACAAAAACGACACAAAAGCCTAGAATTTCAATTGTTTTTGCTTTAATACAATCTTAATGTTAAATAAAAAATACAAAGCAATACAAATTGAAATAATAATGAAAAACTAGTATGATTGCAAAGGTACTAGGGAGTAGCCGGCGCATCACGCGTTACTCATTCCGTCAGTACGGGCATTGCCCCGGGATGTGTACGAAGCAGCGAGACTTTTACCGCTATTTGTAAAGCGGCACAGGTCTCTTTTTTATACCCGCCTACGCATTCATATAAGACGTGTATATATAATGTAGAAATCTTTCCGCAATGATGCTAAAATGTTTAAGTTATTTACGGAGGAAATAAAGGATGAAAGAAGGTTTCAGACCATATCTGGAAAGCATCGAGTCAGTTCTCGATGAAGCTAAGTCGACCGCGCTCGGACTGTCAAATGAGGAAGCAGCCTCAAGACTATCAATCGTAGGTCCAAACAAACTCATAGAGCCAAAGAAGAGAAGCAGCATACTCAGGTTCTTCGATCAGATGAAAGACCCTATGATCATCATACTGCTCGTTGCAGCCATGCTCTCTCTCGTTACTTCGATATACCAAAAGGAAAGTCCGACGGACGTATTTATCATACTCTTCGTCGTAATCCTTAACTCAGTGCTCGGAGTAGTGCAAGAAAATAAAGCTGAGGAGGCCATTGAAGCCCTCAAGCAAATGACTGCAGCTAAGTCCAAGGTGCTGAGAGGCGGCACGATAATGACCATCGAGAGCCACGAGCTCGTGCCGGGAGATATAGTAGTACTCGAAGCCGGAGACAGCGTGCCTGCAGACGGCAGGATCATAGAGGCAGCCTCCCTTAAAGTTGAGGAAGCAGCTCTTACGGGAGAGTCCGTTCCGGAAAATAAAGAGCCGGATGCTCTCAGCATTGCAGAAGACGCCAAGGACATTCCTCTCGCAGACAGGAAGAACATGCTCTACATGGGCAGCACCGTAGTATACGGACGTGCCCGCATGGTTGTCACGGGAACAGGCATGCAGACCGAGATGGGTAAGATTGCCGATGCCATATCTCAGGCAGAGGAAGAGATGACACCTCTTCAGATCAAGCTCGCCCAGCTCTCCAAGATACTCACCAAGCTCGTGCTCGGCATCTGCATCTTCATATTCCTGCTCGGAGTTGTAAGAGAAGGACGCCTCAGCATGGATGTGATGATTGATACTTTCATGCTCGCAATTTCCCTCGCAGTAGCCGCAATTCCTGAGGGCCTCGTAGCGGTAGTTACCATCGTGCTCTCCATGGGAGTTACTAAGATGTCTCACAGAAACGCCGTCATCAGGAGGCTTACTGCTGTAGAGACACTGGGCTGCGCTCAGATTATATGCTCGGATAAGACGGGCACACTGACACAGAATAAAATGACGGTCGTAGACTACGCAGGCCACGACCAGGATATACTCGCAGCGGGCATGGCGCTTTGCTGCGATGCAGAGATGAAAAAGGATGAGAACGGCGTAGAGGAAGTCGTCGGAGAGCCGACAGAGGCGGCTCTCGTCGCATACTCCTCCATCCAGAATCTCCCTAAATCAGACCTCGTGAAATTCTTCCCGAGAGTCGGAGAAGCTCCGTTCGACTCGGGCCGTAAGATGATGTCTACAGTTCATGAGAACGTTGAAAAGGACGCGCCTGCAGGACTCGATACAGAGCTCGATAAGATGGTTGCCGCCTCCCCTTATGTGCAGTTCACAAAGGGTGCACCGGATGTAGTGCTGAGACACTGCTCACGCATATTGACTGACCACGGCGTGGTTCCTATCACGGATGATCTCGCCGCCAACGTTAAGAGAGACAACGCTCGTATGGCAGGTAAAGCGTTGAGAGTGCTGTCGCTTGCCATGAGAGTTTATGATAAAGAGCCTGCTGATTATTCAGACACGGCTCTCGAGCAAGACCTCATATTCGTAGGTCTCGTAGGTATGATAGACCCTATCCGTCCTGAAGTTAAGGCCGCTGTAGCTGAGTGCCGCCAGGCGGGAATCAGACCTATCATGATCACGGGCGATCAGCTCGATACTGCCGTTGCCATCGGCAAGGACCTCGGCATGATAGACAGCGCCGATGATGCCATACTCGGCTCCGCGCTTGACGACATGTCTGATGAAGAGCTCCTGGCTAAAGTCGCCACCTACTCCGTATATGCGAGGGTGCAGCCTGAGCATAAGGTAAGGATAGTTAAGGCTTGGCGCGCACGCCAGATGGTAACAGCCATGACGGGAGACGGTGTCAACGACGCCCCTGCCATTAAGACAGCTGACATCGGAGTCGGCATGGGCATCACAGGCACAGACGTTACGAAGAACGTTTCCGACATGATACTCGCTGACGATAACTTCGCTACTATCGTAGCCGCAGTCGAGGAAGGCCGCAGGATTTATTCCAACATCCGTAAGTGCATACAGTTCCTCCTGGCTACGAATATAAGTGAGGTTATGTCCATACTGACAGCTACGATACTCGGATTCACAGTCCTTAAGCCAGCACATCTCCTTTGGATCAACCTCATCACGGATTCACTCCCAGCGCTCGCGCTCGGTATGGAGCATGCTGAGGGAGACTCCATGAAAGAGCGTCCGAGAAGCGCCAGAGAGGGCGTATTCGCCGGCGGAATGGACAAGGATATTATCTATCAGGGTGCAGTCACAACTCTGCTCGTGCTGACCGCATATTTCGTCGGAGAATTCCTCGAGACCGGCCAGTGGCATATAGCCGCAAGCAACGACGGCATCACCATGGCATTCCTTACTATGTCCATGGCCGAGATCTTCCACTCATTCAATATGAGATCGCGGAGGAAGTCCTTATTTACACTTACTAAGCAAAACATATGGCTTTGGGGTTCGGGCGCAGCTGCCCTTCTCCTGACTACAGCCGTAATTGAGATACCGGCACTGGCGCGTATATTTGAGTTTACGACCATCGACGCTAAGGAGTACGGAATTGCCATGGGACTGGCTATTCTCATCATCCCTATCGTTGAGATTGTCAAAGCTATCCAGCGCTCGGTAGAGAATAAAAACAAAGCCGCAAGAGAAGAAAGTGAAAGAAGAGCTAAAAAGAGAGACTAGTAATACAGATATAGAAGAGGCCCAGGCTAATTCCGGAGCCAGTCGTGACTCCGACGTTCTCGGAACCGAGCCTGTACATCCGCTGCTGCTTAAGACATC
This sequence comes from uncultured Eubacteriales bacterium, assembly GCA_902760855.1. Lineage (GTDB taxonomy): Bacteria > Bacillota > Clostridia > Peptostreptococcales > Anaerovoracaceae > Crickella. The sequence continues at coordinate 19,687 of CACWIO010000011.1, read as the reverse complement.
AGCGCCGCTTATGATATCCATGCTCGTGCTGGCGCTTTACAACATAGTCGACTCGATTTACCTCGGCAACTACAGCACAGACTCGCTGACCGCGGTGTCTCTTTGCTTCCCTTTCCAGAATCTCAATGTTGCATTCGGAATAGGAACTGCCGTAGGCATGAGCGCCCTGCTCTCGAGATATCTTGGAGCCAAGCGCTACGACGATGCCGATAAGGTTGCGCACAACGGTTTTGTGCTGGTAGTTATTAACTACACTATTTTCTTTGCCATAGGATGCCTGGCTCCGACCATGATAGAGCTCGTGACCGCAGGCAAAGCCAGCCCCAATGTAGTATCTGAGGCTACTATCTACCTCAGGATAACCCAGTGGCTTTCCATAGCCCCTATGACTCAGTCGATGTTCGAGCGCCTGCTGCAGAGCACCGGAAAGACCAAGTATATCTTCCTCATGCAGCTCTCGGGCACGATTTTTAACACCATAGTAGATCCTATACTCATATTCGGTCTCTTCGGTCTTCCGGCCATGGGCGCAAAGGGAGCGGCTCTGGCTACGGTCTGGGGACAGATGCTCGGATGCGCGCTCGGATTGTTCTTTAACAGAAAATTCAACAAAGAGATATCGCTTTCCGTAAAGAAAGTCCGCCCGCACCTGAAGACTATGAAGGATATCTACAGAATTGGTATCCCTTCCATAATCATGCAGTCGGTCTCTGCCGTTATGACATTCTGTCTTAACAAGATACTGCTGGAGTTCTCCCCGCTTGCGGTAACGACTTTCGGAGTATATTTCAAGCTTCAGAGCTTCGTGTTCATGCCTATTTTCGGAATGAACAGCGGCTCTGTGCCTATCATAGCGTATAATTACGGAGCAGACAGACGCGACAGAGTCGATGAGGCCATGCGCCTCGGTGTCCGCTACGGCGTGGGCATTATGTCAGTCGGTACTCTTATCTTCTGGCTATTCGCGCCACAACTCATGGCGATATTCAAATCGCCTCCGGATATGATGGCAATGGGTATAATCGCTCTTCACACCATTTCCCTCAACTTCCCGTTCGCGGGCTATGCAATAATGCGAGGAGCGGCATTCCAGGCTCTCGGCAAGAGCGTATACAGCATGAATATTTCGCTGGTTCGCCAGCTCTTGATAATAATCCCTTGTGCATACATATATGCTAAACTATGGGGAGTAAACGCCGTGTGGTGGGCTTTCCCGAGTGCAGAGGTGGCAGGATTTACGATGTCCATACTCTTCACCAGGCGCATCAGACGCAAACACCTCAGCAAACTCACACCTAGAGATTCATATGGAAACCCTATAGCTGAATCCGCGCTAAGATAAATTCATCGGAGAAAGGATATTCAGATGGCCGAAAAGAAAAGAAAGATAATGCTCACAGGCGACCGCCCGACAGGCAGACTCCATATTGGACATTACGTAGGATCTCTCAGACAGAGACTTGAGCTTCAGAACGACCCGAGCTACGATAAGATCTTCGTTATGATCGCAGATGCTCAGGCTCTGACCGACAATTTCGATGATCCGCAAAAGGTAAAGGATAGCGTTTTCCAGGTAGCTCTCGACTATCTTTCGGTCGGTCTCGACCCAAAGAAAACTCACATGTTCATACAGTCTGAGCTCCCTCAGCTGCATGAGCTGACGGTTTACTACATGAACCTCGTTACCGTCTCTCGCGTGCAGAGGAACCCGACGGTTAAGGCTGAGGTCAAGATGAGAGGATTTGCCGGTGACAGCGTGCCGGTAGGATTCTTCACATATCCTATAAGCCAGGCATCGGACATCACGGCATTTAAGGCCACTATAGTTCCGGTCGGAGAGGATCAGGAGCCTATGCTCGAGCAGTGCAGAGAGATCGTAAGATCGTTCAACAGGACATACAACTGCGACGTGCTCGTGGAGCCTGAGATTTATCTTCCGTCCAACGACGCTTGCCTGAGACTTCCGGGAACGGACGGACAGGCCAAGATGAGTAAATCCCTCGGTAATACGATTTACCTGTCGGATGACGAGGAGACTCTCAGGAAGAAAGTAATGTCTATGTTTACAGATCCGGGACATCTCAGAGTGGAAGACCCGGGTAAGATCGAGGGTAACACAGTATTCACTTACCTAGATGCCTTCTGCCAGCCGGACGCTTTTGAGAAATATCTCCCTGAGTATAAAGATCTCGATGAGCTCAAGGCTCACTACCAAAGAGGCGGACTCGGAGATGTTAAGGTCAAGAGATTCCTCTTTGAGGTGCTGAACGAATTCCTCTCACCTATCAGGGAGAGGCGTGCATATTTCGAAGCACATCCTGAAGAAGTCATCGCGGCTCTCACCGAGGGTACAGCCGAGGCCAGGAAGGCCGCATCCGAGACTCTCGCTGAGGTTAAGCACGCCATGATGATAGATTATTTCGAAAGATGGGAAGAGGAGTATAAGTAATGAATCCTTTTACTACAATTCCTAAATTGGCGCAGGGCTATGCCGCAGCCAAGAAATACAACAGCCTGGCGCGTCAGCTGGATGCTCTTCGCAATACTGGAGACTTCGAAGGCGAACGCGAGCTCATACGAAAAGGTCAGAAATTGTTTGCCGAGACCATAGTCGACAAGCTCAACATCACAATCGATGTTAAAGGCGAGGAGAACATCCCGAGCGAAGGCGCTTTTATGGTCTACAGCAACCACCAGGGCTTTGCGGATATACCGGCCATCTGCTATGCGTTTAGAAATCATTGTCAGATGGGCTTCGTCTCCAAGGAGGAGTGGCGGAAGTACAAAGTGCTCCGCGACGCCATCATCTACACGAGATCTATTTTCCTCGACAGAGGAAACCCAAGAGCTGCGATTAAGGCTCTTTCTGAGGTTAAGGAGCTACTGGACATGGGCTTCAATATGGCTATATTCCCTGAAGGTACAAGATCCAAAGGCCCTGAGATGGGCGAATTCAAAGCGGGTTCCTTTAAATTCGCAGAGAAGGCTAAAGTGCCGGTGCTGCCGCTGACGCTAAACGGGAGCTATAAGCTCTTCGAGGAGAAAGGCACTTATCAGCCTTGCCACATAGATATAACGATACATCCTCTCGTGCACCTCGAGCAGATGGATAAGCATCAGCAAAAGGAAGCTGCAGAGGAGATAGAAAAGACAATCAAAAGCGCCCTTTAATTAAGTTAAGCGGAGGCAAACCATGAGAAAGATACTGATTGTGATAGACATGCAAAACGACTTCATAGACGGCGCCCTAGGCACCCCTGAGGCCGTAGCCATAGTTGAGAATGTAAAGGCCAAGATAAAGGAATACTCCCCTGCAGACGTCTTTGCGACTATGGACACCCACACTCCTGACTACCTGAATACGCAGGAGGGACGCAATCTCCCTGTGGAGCATTGCATCAAAGGCACTGAGGGTTGGCAGATTCGGTCTGATATAGCGGAGCTGCTTGATGGCGCCAAGATATACGAAAAACCTACTTTCGGAAGCACTGCCCTCGCAAAAGATATCGCGAAGATTGCCGCTAAGGAAGATATCGAAATTGAGCTGGTCGGACTTTGCACGGATATATGCGTGGCATCTAACGCCCTTCTCCTCAAGGCTCACATGCCTGAGGTTAAGATCAGCGTGGACCCAGCCTGCTGCGCAGGTGTTACACCGGAGTCCCACGAGGCAGCCTTAGCCACAATGGCCATGTGCCAAATCGCACAACAATAACGCATGATAAAACCTCGGGTGTGACCCCGAGGTTTTTTGACATTTGGGACGTTTCTCCTTGTCACTTATTTGCTCTTCAGCTCTTTATACAGTTCGAAGGCGTCCTTATCGCTCATGCCCTCGTGAACGACTTTGTATACAGACTGCGCCATAGCCACAGGATTCTCCGCCTGGAAGATATTCCTGCCCATATCAACGCCTGCTGCGCCGCCCTTGATGACATTGTACGCAAGCGTAAGAGCCTCTTCTTCAGGCAGTTTCTTGCCGCCTGCAACTACGATAGGTACAGGGCAAGCAGCGACAACTTCCTCGAAATTGTCACAGTAATATGTCTTTACGATCTGTACGCCAAGCTCTGCAAGTATGCGTGTAGCGAGTTTGAAGAATCTGTCGGTTCTCTCCATGTCCCTTCCTACTGCAACAACGCCAAGAGTAGGAATTGAATATCTGAAACCTGCGTTAACTACTTTGGACAGATTGTCCAAGCTTGACAGCTGGCCGTCTCCTCCTATAAAGGTCTGCACGGCCATGCAGTCAGCATTCATGCGAATAGCGTCCTCGATATCCACAGCCACCACCTCATGGCTGAGGTCATCATTAAGCATGGATGAGCCACTGGACACTCTAAGCGCAACTCCGCACTTAAGGCCTGCAGGCACGCAAGTACGAAGCGCCCCTCTTGTAGCCATCCATACATCTACGTATGGAGCCAGCGGCGGAATCGAAAGATCCAGACGCTCGAGCCCCTTTGTTGAACCCATAAAATACCCGTGATCGAAGGCAAACATTACAGTTTTACCCGTCTCAGGATTGAAAATATTCGTCAGGTGTTTCTTCATGCCCCAGTCCAAATTTTTGGCACCCTTCACGTGGAAGTCTCCCTGCTGGGCAAACGGCACATCTACCTGATAGTCTTTTGCGATTTGCAAACCGTCTTTATCAGCCATATTCTACCTCCATGGAAATGCGGAGTGCGGACACAATGTGGCTGCACCCCGCTTTTCACTTTTCTTTCAGCTTAGTTTATGTAAGAGGATTAAGCTATGAAGAAAGAATTAGAAATTATAATCTTTAACGTTCTCAGCGGTGAATACTACACGCTCTGGGAGGAGCACTACACCGTTGTTTACATCAGCCGTAGCCTGACCCTCTACCAGGTCTCCGTTCGAGATTACTGTTACATCACCGATTCCAGGTACGTTTACAGTGTCGCCGGCCTTAACTTCATTGCCTGCAGCTACATAAGCAGCGAAGTAGCAACCGAGAGCTCCCTGGATTCCACAATCCCAGAGTCCCCATCTCTCGAGGATGTTAGCATCGAGATAAGCGGTCATTCCGGAAGGAGTACAGAAACCTGTGATTGTGATATTGTCCTTTGTCAGACCCTTGTTCTGTGCAGCCTGGCACTGTCCAGGAAGAGCTGTGGAGTCGTTGCAGATGATCAGGTCGATATCCGGATTAGCATCGAGAACGGATTCTCCAACAGTTACTGATTCCTGTGAATCCTGGTTTGAATAATAAGGATCGTGTACAACTACCCAGTTTGGATATTTCTCTTTGATGTACTCTTCACCTGCAACATACCATGAGTTCTGGTCTGCTACGGATGGGTTGGAGTAGTGCCATACATACTTAACAGCTCCGTCTACATCTACGCCGCGGTTCTTGAGCGCCTCTACACCCATGTCTACCAGCATAGGTCCGAGTACGGAAGCAGTACCCTGAGATACCATCAGTGCACGAGCATCAGGGGAAACGTCGGAGTCCCATGTGCAAACTGTGATTCCCTGTGCGATGGCCTCTTTGAGCTTTTCGTCGAGAGCTGTAGCATCAACAGATGAAATCGAGATAGCGTCTACGCCCTGATCCATTGCCTGCTGAATTACTTCCAGCTGATCGTTTACGGAAGCAGTTGCGGAACCCATATACTTAACTTCGATTCCCCAATCTGCAGCATACTTCTGAGCTCCATCGTTAGCAGCTTCGAAGAATGAGTTTCCTGTTACCTTAGGGATGAACGCAACAGTCTTTCCTGAGATGTCTGCGCCACCTGCCGGTGCTTCTTCAGCAGCTTCTGCTGTCTCTTCTGTCTGAGCTTCCGGCTCTGCTGCAGGTTCTTCCTGCTTGGATGAGCATGCTGCAAATGCCATCATCAGCATGCATACCATTAAGAGAATTGCTAAGAGTTTCTTCTTCATTAGTAATTACCTCCATTATTGAATAATGACTTACTGTGATTTATTTCCAAGATTTCTCTTGAAATACTTACTGAGTAGCCCCCTACCCATGATAGCTCTGCCTACTACGACCGCGAGGAGCATGGCCCCTACCGGCAAATCGAGGTTTTGCGTGCTCACCCCAAAGCACAGCGGCAAACCATATCGCAGTATGCATATAATCAGCGATGCGAGGGCTGTTCCGAATATCGAACCTTTGCCGCCGGTCGATAGCGTGCCACCCATTACAACCGCAGTGATTATCGAAAGAGTAAATGTCGATCCGAGATCGTACTTAGCCGAATCTACATTCGACGTGAGCAGTATTCCCGCAATCGATGCACCGATTGCCGTGAGAATATATGTGCTCATGGTGATTACCTTGGTATGTATTCCCGAATACTCGGCAGCCTGTTTGTTGACTCCGATCAGGAAAATCTGTCTGCCGTATTTGGTCTTGTGGAGCAAGAACCAGCAAATCAGAATCAGCACTATGTAGATGAATACAGGCATCGGCAGGAATCCGAAGATCGTGCCTTTTCCCAAAAATCTGAATGATACAAACTCACCCGCTTCCGTCTTCATAGGGAATTTGCTAATTCCCTGATACGCCGGTGTCTTGGACATGCTGGAAATGAGCAAGGCCAGACCCGAGTAGAGGAAGCTTCCTCCGAGAGTTACCACCATAGGCTGTACGTCGCAGTAGGCTACGAAGAAACCCGAGAGCGCACCGCAGAGCGCAGACAGCACTATCGCGGCAATGACAGCCACCCAGATATTAAAGCCCGCATCAGACCAGAGCACTCCTATGGTAATCGATGTCAGTCCTATTATTGAAGGTGCCTGTATGTCTATTCCGCCGGTTATCATTACGAAGGTGACGAATAATGCTATGATGCAAATTCCTATATAGTTCGTAATGCTCGACAGTATCGATACAGGATTTAAAAACTTAGGGTTGGCAAGCGTGAATATTATGAATTCCGATGCCAGGAGAAGCAGTAATATCACTTCCCAATTTTTCAATAAGCCGCGGAGACGTTTCATTTTATTCGCCTCCTTTCTCAGGCTCCGGCATAGAGCCTGCGCTGTGAGCCGTACGCTGGAGAAGCCTCTTGCGCCTGGCCTTTTCTATCGAATTCTTCTGTGTAAGAGCGTCCACAACTACTATGGTAATCAGGAGCACTCCCGTAATGGTATTGTTGAAATTCGAAGATAGTCCGATGAATACCAGCATCCTGCTTACGGATGACATGATCACGGCACCTATCGCTGCGCCTATGGTATTTCCCAAACCTCCCGAGAGAGAGATTCCGCCGAGCACGCAGGCTGCGATGGCGCTCATTTCGTATCCTGCTCCGGCGACGATATTGACCTGTCCGTATTTGGATGCGAACGCAACTCCGGCGATTGCCGCAAATATACCCGACAGCATATAAGCGAGCATCTTGGTCTTAAAAACTGAAATTCCTACGAGCTCAGCTCCGAGATTGTTGTCTCCTACCGCTATGAAGTGGCGGCCTTTGGCTGTGCGAGTGAGCAGGAAATGCGTTATCAAAACCACGGCTATGACCACCGCGTAGTAATAAGTGATTCCGAAAGCCGCTACCTTTTCACCGTAGTTAGTGAAAGTGCCGGCGTAATTCTCTACAGTCTTACCGTCCGAGACTATGTATACAAGGCCTCGCACGATTCCGTTGGTGCCTAGAGTTAGGATCAGCGATGGCACTCCGAAATATGCAACTCCTACACCGTTTGCCGCTCCGACCGCTATGCCTACGACTACAGCGATGAGGAGCATTTTCACAGGGCTTCCGTCCTGCTGGGCTATCATACCTGCTATAGAAGCAGTCAGGCCCATGGTCGCGCCGATGGATACGTCGATCTCACCGGTCATGATGACGAAGGATATGCCTATGGCGAGCAAGGTGAATACTACGCTCGCGTTGAAGCAGCTTATAATATTCTTGTACGAGAGGAAGTCTGGGTTGGCCATTCCCGTAATCAGTATCATGGCGATCAGAAACAGCAGCCCGGAAATCCATCTTATTGATTTTAGAGAATTGAAGATGTTTTTCATGCTAATTCTCCTGATGCCTTAGCGACCGGGATGCCGAATGCAGCAGATGTCAGGTTATCCTGATTGATATCCTTTTTGCTGAACTCCGCATTGATGCGTCCCTGGTACACGGTTACCGCTCTGTCGGCAAGCTCTACTACCTCTTCCATGTCGGAAGATATCAGCAGCACCGCAACGCCTTCTTCCTTGAGATGATGAATTATGTTATATACGTCGCTTCTGGCTCCGGCATCGATGCCTCTGGTAGGCTCGTCCAAAATGACAACTTTAGGTTTGGTAGAAAGAGACCTTCCTATTACTACCTTTTGTTGGTTGCCGCCGGAAAGCGATCCGATTAAATCCTCCAAGCTGACGAGTTTGGTCCTAAACTCCTCTGCATATTTAGAGGCAATGCTGTTTTCTTTCTTTCTGTTCAGCTTGAACTTCCCGATCTCGTCGGATGCGAGAAGCGCGCTGGTGGTATTGGCAGCTATGGAGCTGATCTTGAAGATTCCGTGATAGTATCTGTCCTCGGGTACGTAGTTAACACCGGCCGCCAGCATCTTGCGTGTCGTAAGTCCTGTTACGTCCTTGCCATCCAAAATGACCTTGCCACCGAGCACTATGTCCCTGCCGAATATCGTGCGGGCCATCTCCGTGCGCCCGGCTCCTACAACGCCTGCCACTCCGAGAATCTCTCCCGGATAAAGGTCGAAGCTCACATCGCTAAAGCCATATCCGCTGAAATCTTTTACTTCGAGAACAGGCTTTAGATTAGAATAGTCGAGCTCAACCTCCTTTCGCTCGGTCTTGTTATTTGTGTTATGCACCGCATCAGGCGGCAGGAGTGCGTTGACCAGCATCTCCCTGTTGAATTCGGACACAGGGCCGTTTGCCGTGATGATGCCGTCTCTCATGATTGCGACATGAGTTGCAATCTCGAATACCTCTGTCAGGCGGTGGGTGATGTATATGATGGCAATCCCTTTTTGTTTGAGATCGTTTACTATTCTAAAGAGTGACTGCACCTCTCCGATGGTCAGGGCGCTCGTAGGCTCGTCGAGTATGAGTATCTTGGCCTCTCTCATGAGACCTTTCAAAATCTCTACAAGCTGCTGCTCTGCTATGGACAGGGTGTTAGCCTTGCGCTGAAGATTGAGGTCAAACTGCAGCTCCTCGATGTGCTTGTCCAATTTGGCATGAAGCTCTGCAGCGCTCTCGTTGAAACCGATCAGAATATTTTCTTCTACGGTCATATTAGGAAAGAGCAAAGGCTCCTGCGGCACCATGTAGACGCCGTTTGCCAAGGCAACGGATGTCGATGAGACATTTATCATTGATCCGTCTATATAGATGTCACCTTTATCAGCATGATAGATACCCATGATGATTTTCATCAGGGTGCTCTTGCCCGCGCCGTTACCTCCTATAAGCGCCAAAACATCCCCTTTATCCAGGGATAAGGTGACGCCCTTGAGAACCTCGTTGGTCCCGAAAGCCTTATGTATATTGTCTACAGTGAGCATCTTTTCCAATTTGTTGCCTCCGGACAAAAGCGATAAAAAAATCCTTTGCTCGACCTTATGCTACATTATCGTGATTGATTTGTCAATCTTTTGTTTGCAGTTTAATCTTTTGTAACAGTATATCTCGTTGACAAATGGCTAAAAAGGTGTTATTTTTGTCTTAAGATTGAACATTTATTTACGGCTTGAACTTTTGTAGGGTATTAGGGATGGCCTAGAAGGAGCTTATTTGATGGATAATAACACTTTGGATTATGAATCCGCTTTAATGGCCAGAGCCGCGTGGTATTACTACTACTGCGATATGACTCAGCAGGATATAGCCGAAAAGCTCGGCATGACCAGGCTTAAAGTTATCAAGCTACTGGATAAGGCTCGCGCAAGCGGTATGATACAGTTCAAGATCAGATCAGTTGACGAAAGACGCATGGAGCTCGAGCAGGCCCTAATGGAAAAATACAATCTGCAGGATTGTTTCCTCGTGCCGGCTCCGCAGGACGAGGCTGATGTGAATGAAAACGTCGCTCAGGCAGCGTCGATGTATATCGGCGGCAGAGTAAGCGACGATACTTTCATTAATATAGGATACGGTGATACGACAGGTCGCGTTCTCAACCATCTCGCACAGAGCACAGACTATCACCTCTCCTTCATATCTCTTACCGGAGGAGTCGGGTATTACCTTCCGAGCGTCGATGCCCTCGGCTCGCAACACAAACTTTACTTGATACCGACACCGCTTATTGCATCAACTAAGGAGATTGCCGAGGCTATAACTTCGGAAAAATCAGTTAATGATGTGCAGCAGCTCATCCCTCTTTCAAAAATAAGCGTAGTGGGTATAGGTGCACTCGATCCTGCCGCCACCATCGTACAGAGCGGAGCGCTTTCTCAGAGCGACCAACTCTTCCTGGAGCAGAGCGGAGCTATAGGAGATATACTGAGCCATTTCTTCGACAGGGACGGTCAGCTTATAGAGACAGAGCTCGAGAGCCGCACCATTTCCACCCCGCTGTCGACACTGGCAGGCCTCGATAACGTAATAGGCGTGGCAGCAGGCAAGCGAAAAGTGGACGCCATACATGCGGCGCTTCTCGGAAATTATCTGAACGTCCTGATAAGTGACGAAGATACGGCAGAAGCCCTGCTTAATATAAATTAGAAGACAAAGTCAATCCGAACTCAAAGAGAGGAGGCATCAATGTCAGATAAGTATTTGATGGCCATAGACGCCGGCACCGGTAGCGTCCGCGCAGTCATATTCGATCTAAACGGCAATCAACTCGGCGTCGTATCCGAGGAATGGGAGCACAAGACCGATCCGAGATTTCCGGGCAGCATGGATTTCGATTGGACGCATAACTGGGCGCTCGCTTCCTCTTGCGTAAAAAGAGTTCTGGAGAATACAAAGATCAATCCTTCCGACATAGCGGCGGTTTCTACCACCTGCATGCGCGAAGGAATTCTTCTTTATGATAAAGACGGCCGTGAAATATGGGCATGCGCCAACGTGGATTCAAGGGCAAATGACGAAGTAGCTCATTTGGTGCATGAAGATCCTGAGCTTGAAAAGGAAATATACAAAGTCACAGGTGAGGCATATGCGATTGGTGACATCCCTCGCCTGCTTTGGGTTAAAAACAACCTCCCTGATGTGTATGAAAAGACAGAGACAGTCGGCATGTTCAATGACTGGCTCATATATAAATTGACCGGAGTGATGGCCATAGAGCCTTCAAATGCATCGACGACCGGACTTCTCAATTTGAAGACCAGAAATTGGGATAAGGAAATAGCAGAGCGAGTCGGAATAAAGACCAATATTTTCCCTGAAGTCCATGAATGCGGAACTAAAGTTGCGAGCGTTAACGAAAAAGGCGCAGCAGATACCGGCCTTGCAGTTGGAACTCCCGTAGTTGTCGGAGGCGGAGATTGCCAGCTCGGCAGCATAGGAGTCGGAATAGTAAGAAGTGGGCAGGGAGTGGTCTTCGGCGGCAGCTTTTGGCAGTATGAGTTCACGACGGACAATGGCAGTACCGACCCGGACTGCCGCATTCGCGTGAATTGCCACGCTCTTCCGGGCCTATGGCAGTATGAAGCCCTTGCGTTTAACCCAGGTCTCGTAATGCGTTGGTATCGCGATGCATTCTGCGACAAGGAGAAAGAGCTCGCAAAGGAAAAAGGCGGAAGTCCTTACGACTATATGGAAGAAGAAGCCTCCAAAATACCCGTTGGCTCTTACGGTATGATGTGTACTTTCTCAGACGTGATGAATTTTACATGCTGGAAGCACGCATCCCCTACTTTCACGAATTTCGAAATCGACCCTACAAAGTTCAATAAATACACATTCTTCCGCTCTATACTTGAAAACACCGCCCTTGTTACATACGGGCATCTGCAGCTCGTAAAGGAAGCAACAGGTCACGCTCCGAACGAGATTATATTCGCAGCAGGGGCATCCAAGAGTCCGCTATGGTGTCAAATTCTCGCAGATACGCTGGGGCTTCCGGTAAAGGTCCCTGTTGTCCGCGAGGCAACCGCCCTCGGCGCAGCCATGCTCGCAGGCATAGGCGTAGGTATTTACAAGGATGCTGATGATGCCGCTGCCAAATGCGTCAGATTCGATAAGACATATACACCTAACATGGATAATCACAAAATCTACCAGGATATGTATCCGGTTTGGGAAGAAGTATATAAAGCACAATTGGAATTAGCCGACCGCAAGCTGACACGTAATATGTGGATTGCCCCGGGTCTGTAGGAAAATTAAGGAGATTGATATGTTTGTAGTACACGAGAATGATTTTGAATATCGCTTCGGAAACAGCGGGCCTAAATATCTGATGAAGGGACCGCGCATGAACTTCGCATTGGTGCAATTCCAGCCGGGAGAGGAATTTCCTGCGCACTATCACGAAGTAATGGAAGAGGATTTCTTCATACTGGAGGGCGAGGTGGACATAGTCGTCGACGACAGCGTCGTCCATCTGAGCAAAGGCCAGCTCATTCACATAGAGCCGGGTGAAGTCCACTTCGTAAAGAACAGATCGGACGCTCCCGTAAAGATGATCTCAACTCTTGCTCCTTTCCAGGAGGTAGACAAAGTAGAGGTCGATAATTACGTGAGCCCTATATAGTTTTCTCTTTCCTCATTTATTAAATGTAACATTAATACTCACCTCTTTTACGAGGTGAGTATTAATTTGCTGTTATCATAGCTCATATCCTGCGTGGAATGCCTTTTTATTCAGTTCTACGAACTTGGGCTTTACGTTTGCCTCTATCTCGGCATCCCAGTCGATTTCATCAAGCCCACCCATGGACTTAACGAGAGCACCGAGCAGCACTATGTTCATCGCTTTGGGATTTCCGAGCTCTGCGGCAATGTCCGCAGCCTTGAAGGCCTTTACATCGCAAATGCCCTTGAGGTGCTCGATGATTCCTTCCGGATATTCCGCCATGCCGAGATTGACCGGCACCGGCTGTATCCTAAAGTCGTTTATGACCATGGTTCCGCCTATTTTGAGGTGGTCGAGCCACCTGAGAGCTTCCATCTCTTCGAAGGCCACAATTACATCAGCTGAGCCCTTGCCCACAATAGGGGAATAAACCTTATCTCCGTATCTGACCTGAGTGGATACCGAGCCTCCCCTCTGCGACATTCCGTGGATCTCACTCATCTTGACATCATAACCCGCCTTCATGAGGCCACTGGTCAGAATCTTGCTGGCCAGTATGGTTCCCTGTCCGCCTACTCCCACCAGGAGGATGTTCCTAACTTCGCTCACTATAACGTCACCTCCTCTATCGCATCAAACGGGCAAACCTGCCTGCAGACCGTGCAGCCATTACAGCTCGTCCTGTCTATGCTTACGCTGTCCTTGGTCGAGATGAGCGCCGGGCAGCCGGTCTTGACGCAGATTTTGCAATTCTTGCAAGCATCCTGCTTAATTTCGCACTGCGATTTATGCAGCGTCGGGAATTCGTCTATATCCTGCGGACTGAATTTCTTGAGCACACAAGGCCATCTCGTAATCAGCACTGTCGGCTCGTCCTTTGCGAGCAGTGTATCCAGTGCGAACCTCACCTCCTCCAGCTGATTCGGATTGACAGTGATTATGTTCTCATCCTTTATACCTATGGCCTTGCATAGTGCGGGGATGTCAACTTCAGGGGCTTCCTTGCCCATCAAAGTATATCCCGTACCCGGATTTTGCTGATGCCCCGTCATACCGGTGATTCTGTTATCAAGTATGATGCTGAGGTTGCTGCCTCCGTTGTATATAACATCCATCAGGGAGTTGACTCCCGTGTGGAAGAAGGTCGAGTCTCCGATAACTGATGCCACTTTTGTGTCTTTCCCTGCATCCTTAAGGGCAATCGACGCACCGTGTCCTTGTGAGATCGACGCTCCCATGCATATGCAGCTGTGAAGTGCATTTAGAGGCGGCGCCATTCCGAGAGTGTAGCAGCCTATGTCTCCGGTAATCATGAGATTCTTCCTCTTGGAAAGCTCATAGAAAAGTCCCCTGTGCGGGCAGCCCGCGCAGAGAGTCGGCGGTCTTACGACCGTGCTCATGTCGCTCTTGTACATCTCAGGCTCCGTACCTAGGAACGCCTTCCTGACTATATCCGCATTGAGCTCATCGAACTTCGGAATCAGGTCTTTACCCGTGCACTCAATCCCGAGAGCCTTAACATGCTCTTCGATATACGGGTCCATCTCTTCTACTACATAGACCTTGTCCACCTTGGAGCAGAATTCCTTTATAAGTCTGTCAGGCAGAGGATGCACTATTCCGAGTTTGAGATATGATGCGTCCTCCCCGAATGTCTCCCTGACGTATTGATACGACACACCGCAGCTAATCACGCCGATTTTCGTGCTGTGCATTTCCACTCTATTGAATTCACAGTCGCAGGCATACTCCTCTGCCCGCGCAAGCCTCTCCTCGAGAGTCGCCCTCAGCACTTTAGCATTTGCAGGCACCGTTACATACTTTTTAATCTTGGGCTCGAAGTCAGGGACAATTGCCTCCTCCCTCTCGCCTGTTTCGACTATGCACTTTGAATGGCATATCCTGGTCGTGACATGCATCAGCACAGGCATGTCCATTTCCTCAGAGAGGGCAAATGCCTTTTTGGTGAAGTCCAGTGCCTCCTGCGAATCCGAAGGCTCCAAGCAGAGTAGCTTGGCGCTCTTGGCTTGGTTCCTGTTGTCCTGCTCGTTCTGTGAACTGTGCTGGCCGGGATCATCCGCTACCACCATCACAAATCCGCCGGTCACGCCGGTATATGCGAATGAGTAGATAGGATCCGCCGCGACATTCATGCCTACGTGCTTCATTGCGCAAAGAGATCTGACTCCTGCAATCGATGCTCCTATTGCCGCCTCGGTGGCCACCTTTTCGTTCGGCGCCCACTCAGAGTAGACTTTATCTCCGTATTGCGGTAGGTTCTCAAGTATCTCAGTGCTCGGCGTGCCGGGATATGCCGAAGCAAATCTCAGGCCACCTTCATACGCGCCTCGGGCAATCGCTTCATTGCCTGACATGATAGCTTTCATAAAACTCTCTCCCTTTTATATGCATTTGTTAATGCAACTCAAGTTCCTCTTCCGCCTTAATGATATCAATTATGACGTCGAGTTGAAAGATGTTTAGCTATCGATGTTATGAGCATGCAGAGAATTGAAATGACAAGCATGCAAATCCATACATCCCGCGTTCTATTGCAATTGCTGTGCTTCAGCTTTTACTGCTGCCTCAGTGCACCTTGTAGCGAATGTGTGGCCCAGTGTGTGTTATCCATAACACTCTATCACCAATTCTCAGACCCGACAAGATCGATTATGCATCAATTAGCGAAGAATCTTCGAAATGGTCTTCAGATACTCCACTATGCGATCTTGCGAAGCGCTCGTATAATAACCACTATGAGGGGTAGCATCAAATGTTATGTCAAAGCCGAACAGGTTATTTGAGTTTGCCAGTACACAGATGCAGTGCCCATTTACATATTGATATGTCGCATCTACACCGTTGTACATCGCGCATATAGTCATCATTATTGCTCCATCCTCACATCCGCCTAGCATGCTGTCAACCTGTCTTCCTATATTTCCAATAGTTACAACAGACGCGTTCCCAAATGACGACTTCACACATGCTGGATACTCATATTGATCATTGATGTAGTCCTTTATTCCTCTGAGCTTGCGGAGCAAGGTAACGTCTCCCGTGCATTTTTTATCTTCCGGACTATACCAACTCGGTCTTGCATTCTCCGAAACGCTTCTTGCAAATTCATAATAACGATTTGCTCTTGATTTAACATTAACTGTCACTGTTGCCACTGAATTATCATTAATCCTTAGTTCTATAACATTATTGCCGGAGACTATAGCGCCCTGCTCAAGTTCTACTGCAAATAGCATCTTACCGCTTTCAAGGCGGGTCGCAAATCCGAAATCATTCATTATAGAGATTACTTCAGATACACTCGCGTCTGCCGGCTTTGTAATATCAAATCCCTTATCAAGGGGTGCGCCGAACATTCCACTAGATGAAGGGCCGTAAAGTAGCGAGCCAGTTGTTTTATTGTAGAACTCAACCTTCTCTTTTCCGGTGAGAGCTGGCGAAATATTGCAAGAAATAAGCGCTCTTTCTACGTTTCTCTTTGCGTCAAAGTCTAGAACTTTTTTAACAGATGAGTCCGGAACTCCGTCAAACTTTGGATAACTATAATCATAGATTGGTAGCTTGTTATCAAGTTTTAAATTTGTGCAGCTATAAACCTGGATGTTATTTGCACTAAATGTGTAATATGCATTGCCTGTGTATCTAGCACCAGAGACCTTCTTGTTATACGTAGCAGTTATACGTATATTGTCCGCACTCTTTGATCCGCCCTCAAGAGTCGCTGTTGATATGCCATTTGCATTCTTAACACTTTTAATCTTTACAGCACTCGTATCAGCAGATGTCCAGCTTACATCTCCTCCCCCCGGATTATATGAAACAGACAAAATAGGATTATTTCCCTTGATGCTTATTGTCCTACTTGAAATGGCGTTCAAGTTGGTATCTATTACGATATCCTGAGACGATAATCCAGAAGTTGGCGGACCTCCTGTTGAGGGTTTATTAATGTTAGTAGTCTTCTTTACCGCTTTCTTGGTTGTTACCTGCTTAGTAGCTGAAACCTTTCCATACTTATAAGCAGTTACCTTTCTTGTCTTCTTCCCCTTCCACTGACTGGTTGGAGGCCTCTTCGCCTGCCACTTCTTCGTCTTGGAGTTGTAATACTGTATCTGTATATATGAGTTATATGCTCTTACAGTAAACGAGTACTTAGTTCCTGCTTTCAATTTCGTATTAGTGAATGTATTTATCTTGTAGCTGACACGTTTAATGAGTTTCCCATTTCTGTAAATAGCATAGCCTTTAGTGTTTCTGTTCTTTGCAATCTTGCTCCAGCTTAGCTTGACAGATGTCTGCGTGACAGATGTTGCATTAAGATTCTTAACTTGTGCAGGAGCCATAATAGATGCAGCATGGACATTCAGATTACTGAATGTAGCTGGCAATGATGCAAAGGCAATAGCAAAAGTTGCAACGATTGTTACCATCTTTTTCATTAATGCTTTCATAGTTTTACCCCCTCGAATCATTATCGTAATCATTTTTTACTCGATGCTTATATCGATTTCAAAAACATCTTCTGGGTCAGATGTGTCAAGAGCAATCAGGATCCCGTTTAGCTTATCATCTTTGTTATATTCACCTTTAACACCATCCATCTTAAAATTGACTATCATATAATCAATGATACTTTCGATGCTTTTCTTTAGTACTTTTCTTTCAGTTGACGTGTATTCCACTGTGTTTTCCCCTTTCTAATAGCCTAGGCACATAGCCCAACATTTCTTCCCGTCTTTTTCATAGCATGCAATTCCTATTCTAGTCGCAGATCTGTTTAGCATATTACGCCTATGTCCTTGTCCGGAATATTTATCATTAGGTTCTGCCCAACCCCATTTAGCATGAAGAATAACTTCTTTACAAGACTTCTGCCCCCATGCAAGGTTCTCTCCTGCATACTTCGCTGACGTCGGGTAAGCGGTTTTACAATCTCTTCCATTAGGTCTTGTATGATCCATTTTCCTCTGAACATAGTACCTTCTCCACTGTTCTTCAGCTCTAGTTCTAGCAATCTTCTCAAGCAATGCATCCTTCTTCAATGCCTTCAGTCCATATATATAAGTTTTAGTCCTATTATTTGAATTCCAGTACCACTGGTTGCTTCTACTTGTTCTGAAATTGTTCAGCAGAGTATATGCCTCGTTTACATTTAGGTATTTACCTGAAGAATATGTCTTGGCAGCTTTTATAGTCTTCTGAGATGTAGTTGGTGTTTTCTTTGTTGATGAAGACTTTGTTTTACTTGAATTCTTTTCCAAATTCTTAAAAGCCATCTTCTGTGCATAATTTTTTGCAGCTGCACTTTTATAAGGGTAATAGCTCGGTTTCTTGCTTGATGCAAATGTCGGAACTGCAGATCCAAGTGTAACAACAAGTGCTATAACAACAGCAATTATTTTTATAATTCTTCTATTCATTTTGCTTACCTCCATTTTTCCTTTAATCTATTTGATGAGTTTTGAGTTAGTCTTTTACTTTAGATATGAGCATCATCACTCCTCCAAAGAGGATTTTGATGCCTCCGATGACTATTTTGGCTATATCAATTAGAATATCCAACAGCAACTTCGTTATTATTATCGCCTCTACCATTGCGTTAAAAATCATAGCTAGTCTCCTTTCATAAATGGTTTCTGCACAATTACTCTCGAACAACATCTTCTCTGTGAATAAAATATACTTCTTCGCAACAGATGTTTTTGGCAAAAAAGCGCAAACAAATAAGCACTCTGAAAAGTGCTTGCAATGCATAAGTTTTTTGGTTTCTAGCTGTCGTCTCTCAATTTCCACTTGCACACATATCCTGTGTCCTCTGTGTTCTTATAATATGGAGGGCCCTCAAAACCATATGATGTCCCTAAATTGACTACATCATACCATAGACTTTATCTTTCTGTATCATCCTTTGAAGTAGCACATACTTGGAGATAATAATGGTCACCGTCTTCGTCTTCGACATTTCTATTATTCGGCTGATTATCGTTCCAATGAGTATAACTCTAGGATTCGCCCGTTATCCACTTCCAGTTACCTTCTTTTTCTTCATCTGCAGCTCCAAGCCAATAGTTCCTTTTTTACCTTGACTTTCAATAATCTCAATGATGAAATCTTGTTCAACCTGTTCTGTTACTGCAACGATATGCCCCTCTAGATCTTCACATCTTTTCTTTGCATCCTCCGATGATTATGTGTTCGTATATAAAATTGCTGTAATTATTCTAACTTTTCACCACACGACATGCAAAAGCTTGCATCCCCTACAATTGGTGCTCCACACTTACTGCAAAAAGCTACCCTTTCTACCGGTTCCTCAACCTCTTCTGATTCTGGAAGTTTTGTTCCACAACTACTGCAAAATATCATTCCCGGCTTTATACGGTTGCCACAGTTAGGACATGTATTTACTGCCTGCATCGCTTGAATTAGCTGTTTGCTTTCTTCTATGCGCTCGTGAAGTTCAGTCACTTCTGATATTAAACCCTTTACTTCCTCGATAGGCCTATCCTTATATGCAACATATATCTCATAACCCATTTTGCAGTAGAGATCGTTAATTTGATTCTCAATATCTCCAATTTCGGTATTGAGTCGGACTGTTTCTGAAAGATCTCTTACTCTACTGACTGCAGATTGGCTAGTTTGTGTCAGTTTGTCTTTTAAATTGTCATAAATTGCCATAGATTACCTCTTTACTAAATCTATCAATAACCACGTCTAGAATATAGAGTGTCTGTCTTCTTTTCGTAGTTGGAGCACCACACTTTAGACACATCAGTTTTCAGTTGCGTTTTGTCTTTTCCATTGAATGAATATAGTTTATCGTCTGAGATGACAATTATTTCGTTATTATCTTTTCTGATGTATTGGGATACATCTGTTCCAACCTTTGTGCTCTCGCCCTTGGAATTAAACATTTCTAAATCGCCATAGCTACCTTCATAGTTATAGTCAGTATATCCGAA
>CACWIO010000010.1 GCA_902760855.1 uncultured Eubacteriales bacterium | reverse complement strand
TGAATCTCTTCTTAAGCGCCTCGGCAGCATCCTCATGCTCGAGTATCCTAACCGCAGCATGTGAGACATCCGCGAGATCCATGAGCTTCTTCCGGCTCTTCTTATACGCATAGCGCCTCTCGAACTCCTCGAGGATTTTTATATAATAAATGGTATAGTCATAGGTCGCATTCATCTCAGCAAGGCAAGCCTCGAAACTCGGCACGAGATATCTCTCATTGAAATCCTTTATGCCGTTTTTAACAGCCTTGCGTATATCTCCTACCTCTTCTTTAATAGGCTCCCAGCTTTCTTTCTCATCTTTATTGCATCTCATCTGCGCCCAGTCGATGCTATTCATCGCGGCAAACGTCCCCTCGCCGAGCCTTCCCGCTCTGAGCTCCTCGCATATGCTATTAATCTGCGCAAGTTCCTCAGAGAATTTCCTCTCAGCGAAGCCCTTTAGTCCTGCGCTCTCAATTATGGAAATCTGCGCCCTCTCGCCTTCCATAGTGCGCTTCATCAATTCAAGCGCATCTTCGAGCATGATCTCCTGCAATTTCGATTCCTCGAAACTGTCTTTATCTATCTTGAGAAGCTCTGCCTTCTCATATGTCCAATCGAAATAGTTCGGCATAGTCCTTAGAGAGTCATAGGTCCCGATTAAATTCTCTGCGAACCTATCATCGCTCCTCTCATCCCCATACAGCCTCATGAATTCTCGGAAGCTCCCGCCTTCGATAAGCCCATCGTTTTCGAATCCTTCCTCGATAAGCTCCGTCGCAGCCTCCCTTTTCATAAGCTCAGCCTGCACATCATCGCAGATTCCGAACTCCGGCTCTATATCTATCTCATGGAAGAACTCCCTCACAACTCTCAGTGTGAAGCTGTCTATAGTAGATATATATGCCTTATACATCCTGGAGAGCTGCTCTCTCATCCGAGGCGCATCCTCAGGGTGCTCTTTCATCCTCTTCCTGATCGCAGCACCGAGCCTGAGCCTCATTTCCGCCGCAGCCGCCTTGGTAAAAGTCACGACAAGCATCTCGTCGACGTTTGCCCGGCCGTTTAAGATGATGCCTATGATTCTCTCGACGAGTATAGTTGTCTTGCCCGAGCCCGCAGCTGCCGCTACGAGCACTGATTTATCGAGCGTATTAATCGCTTCCAGTTGTGCGGGTGTAAAATTGTTAGCCATGTTCTAATTATATGCTCTATTACGAGCAAATCAAAGAATAATGTGGTACAATATGCGGGTATGAAACGGAGGAAATAAAATGAAACACAGACCAACCATGCTGATGATCCTCGATGGATTCGGCATAAGAAAAGAAACCAAAGGAAACGCAATTGCGACAGCAAAGACACCCGTACTCGATGAGTTCTTTGCGAAGTATCCATTCATCACAATCGAAGCCAGCGGAGAGCCGGTAGGCCTTCCTGCAGGACAGATGGGCAACTCCGAAGTCGGACACCTCAACATCGGTGCCGGCAGCGTAGTCTATCAGCAGCTTCTTAAGATTACACGCTCCATCCAGTCAGGAGAATTCTATAAAAATCCTGCCCTCGTGGACGCGATGAAAAATGCAGCAGACGGACACACACTGCACATCATGGGTCTTGTGTCTGACGGCGGAGTTCATTCGCACTTCAAGCACCTCAAGGCCACTATAGATATGGCTAAGAAGAACGGTGTTAAAGAAGTAGTCGTTCACTGCTTCCTCGACGGCCGTGACGTACCGCCTCAGAGCGCTATGGAATGGCTCGGACCTCTCGAAGACTTCATGAAGGAAGAAGGAGTAGGCTGCATAGGCGTTATCTCCGGCAGATTCTACGCCATGGACAGAGACAAGAGATGGGAGCGCCTCGTAAGAGCATATGACGCCCTCACACTTTCCGAAGGTCTCACAGCCAAGGACGCACAGGAGTGCATGGATAATTCCTATGCCAAGGACGAGCATGATGAATTTGTACAGCCTACAGTCATCAATCCTATTCCTATCAAGGACGGCGACTCAGTCATCTTCATCAACTTCAGACCAGACAGAGCCCGTGAGATCACAAGGACATTCGTAGATCCTGAATTCGACGGATTTGAGAGAAAGGTATTCCCTAAGAATCTCACATACATCTGCATGGCAGAGTACGATGCTACAATGCCTAATGTAGAAGTAGCCTTCCCACCTGAGGTAGTAGATCCTACACTCGGCGGATATATCGCAAGCCTGGGTCTCAAGCAGCTCAGAATTGCCGAGACGGAGAAATACGCACATGTTACATTCTTCTTCAACGGCGGAGTCGAAGAGCCTAATAAAAACGAGGACAGAATTCTCATTCCGTCCCCTAAGGTTGCAACTTACGACCTCCAGCCTGAGATGAGCGCACCTGAGGTAGCATCGACAGTAATCGAAAAGATCAAAGAGGACAAATACGACCTCATCATACTGAACTTCGCTAACCCTGACATGGTCGGACACACAGGTGTATTCGAAGCCGCAGTTAAGGCCATCGAAACGCTCGACGGACTGGTCGGAAATATCGCAGAGGCCATACTCGCCAAGGACGGTCAGATACTCCTGACTGCAGACCACGGCAACGCAGACTTCATGGTAGACGAGCACGGCGAGCCTGTCACCAAGCACTCGACATCGCTCGTACCGCTCTGCCACATCTGCAACGAGCCTGTGCCGTTTAAGGCATCAAGCGGCAAACTCGCAGACATCTCGCCGACGCTGCTGACCCTCATGGGTCTCGAAGTGCCGAGCGGCATGGAAGGCGACGTACTCGTATAAGCGTATTACAAGCATTACAAAAGGCCTCACTCGAGGCCTTTTACAGTGGCATATTATTCGAGGCCTTCCGGTCTTGAGTATGTGATCAGCTCGTCGGCAATCTCTCTTGCGGCCTGACTTACAGGTCTCTCGCTCTCCTCTTCGGTGATGGCTCTCTTGCCGTCTACGAGATCTCTAGCTCTCTTGGCTGCGAGCATTACCAGTGAGTATCTGCTGTCTGTCTTTTCGTTTAGCTTGTTGATTGATGGATAAAGTAACATGCTTATTCTCCTCTTTCTTCCTGTTCGTATTGTTTAATGATTGGATTAACTTTATTTGGTACTCTGCACTTCTCGGCAGTCATTATGCTGCGAACTTCTGCAAGTGCTTTATCTATGTCGTCATTTACGACGTAGTAGTCATATTCTCCTATGAGCTTGATCTCGCTCACAGCCCTGCTGAGCCTGAGTTCAATCACATCGTGCGAATCGGTGCCTCTTCCCTCAAGCCTTCTCCTGAGTTCATGCAGGCTCGGCGGAAGGAGGAATATCAGTATGGCCTCCGGCATCGCCTTCTTAACCTGCAGCGCACCCTGGACGTCGATATCCAAGATGACATTGCGTCCTCTTTCGAGCTGCTTAATCACCATGTCACGAGGCGTCCCGTAGAGATGTTCAAACACGCTGGCGTGCTCGAGGAAATTGCCCTTCTCTATATTATCGCGGAACTCTTCCTCGGTTACGAAGAAGTAGTCCTTTCCGTGGACTTCTCCTTCCCTGGCCTCTCTCGTTGTCATCGAGACTGAAAATTCATTTCCGATTTCCTTGAGAATCTCTTTGCATATGGAGCCTTTACCCGTACCGGACGGCCCCGTTATGACGAAGAGTTTTCCTTCTTTTCGGCTCATTCACTAACCTCTTTTCAGATTATTATGCTCGTGAGTTAACATTGTAACACATCTACTCAATGTTTTGCACCTGTTCTCTGATCTTTTCAATCTCGGATTTGAGTTCGAGCATCAGGCTCGTGATCTCATTATCGTTGGATTTGGATCCGATAGTGTTGGCTTCCCTGTTCATCTCTTGGATCAGGAAGTCTATCTTCTTACCTATGCCCTCGCTTCCGTCCGCTTTGAGGAAGTTCTTGAGCTGAGTCACATGACTGTCGAGCCTGACGAGCTCTTCCGTGATATTTGCTTTATCGGCGAATATAGCAGCTTCGAGGGCAACCCTCTCCTCAGGTACCTCGTATACTCCGTCGAGAATCTCATTCACTCTCGCGCGGAACTTCTCTGCGTACTCTTTTTCGATCTCGGGAGCTCTCTTCTCTATCTTCGCTCTGAGGGCAGCCACCGTGTCAGCCCTGCCATCGAGGTCTGCTGCGAGCTTGGCACCCTCGGCCTCTCTCATGCTGCAAAAATCATCCAGAGCCTTCTCCGTAGCAGCTATTAGTCTACCGGATACAGCTTCCTCATCCTCATCTGCGGCAGTTGCCTTTATTACATCAGGCATGCGTGAGAGTAGGTTTAGAGATACTCTTGATTCGTCTCCGAACTCAAAGCTGCCGGCAAGATCGCTCAGCACGTCGTAGTACTTCGCAGCGAGCTCTTTATCGAGCCTGATGTCGGAGTCGCTTTGCCCTATATTATCTACGGATATATTGACTTCGACCTTGCCCCTATGGAGCCTTGACTTGATTGCGGATTTGATGCCTTCCTCCGCAAAGGCGTACTTCCTCGGCATCTTTACGAAAATGTCGAGATATCTGTGATTGACGGCTCTGATCTCTACCGTCACCTTGCTGATTTCATCTGTATACTCGCCTCTACCGAAGCCGGTCATACTCCTAATCATATTATCTCTCCCAATCAGTCGTGTGTTGAAGTATCGTCAGTCATATCAAATGTTATATATACATCCTCATCGTTTCTCTGCATTGTTTCATTTGGTGTATGAGGATTCGGATTATACATCTCAAGATTCTGAGGTGGCTCTCTGAATGCGCCTTCCTCCATGCTGTATTCGTCGAATCCATAGGTCTTTCCGCTCAGGACTTTATAGAGCTCAGCATCTGTAGCTGCAACATACGGATCAACATAGAAGAGTCCGAGCAATCCTAAAGTAAAGAAAATCGACAGCAAATTCCAGCCCAAGAAGCTGAGGTCCAGGATGAAGCTGTCCCATTTGTTTCCGTACATCATGTTCCTGGATGTCTCAAGAGCTTCTTTTGTTTCCATATTAGGATTTTCGGCCAGGAGGTAATTTACCATCCTGTACTCATATGCTTTGATGACACCCGGTACGAACAGCAAGAGCGACCAAAGGAAGATGTAAAGGTCTCTGAAAAAGCATACCTTTATGATGTTCTTGTAGTTGGTCTGAAAAGCATGTCCCACCAAACCCACATCCGCCGGTGCGTAGCTGTTGTTCAGGAAATATTTGCGAGTTCCTACATGAAGCGGATTAAGCACGAAGATTGCAAGGACAATTATCAGTGCAAAGACTCCGATAAATACAATAAACGCCAGACCTACTAAGCCGGCAAGCAATCCTGTAGACATACCGCTTCTGTTTGGAGGTGCGAGATTGTAATAATCTTCGAGATCGTCAAGGTCATCAATATCCTCCAGACCCTCGAAATCATCTATATCCAGGACATCACCGTAGTCATCATCGTAGTTATACAGATTTTCTAGGCTATCAAGCTGCCTTCTGGTCTCCGTTGTCTGTCTGACTGTTGAAGGGCCGCTGAGGCCTGTGCCTCCGGCCACGAGCGTAATAATTAAAGCAACGAGAACGCATCGCCAATAATTGCCTTTGAATGCTGCTTTAGCTCTGTTTTTTAATACTCTTCTTTCGAACATTTATATAGCCTCTTTTCGTATATATTTGAATTGTTGTTTCAATTACTCGCAATCACGGAAATTCTACACCTTTAATTGTAATTTTGCGAGTACCTTCTCAAAAACCTCCGGAAGTTCGGAGTGAAATTCCATGTATTCATGGCTCGCAGGATGCACGAAACCAAGTGTGCCTGCGTGCAAGAGCTGTCCGCGAACTTCGATGCCTTCTATCTTCGCGGACCGCTGACGAGGTCCATAGACCTCGTCGCCTGCGAGCGGATGCTTAATATATGCCATATGCACTCTGATCTGATGAGTGCGACCCGTCTCAAGGCGTGCTCTTACCAAAGTATATGCACCGAATCTTTCGAGCACTTTAATATGCGTAATCGCATTCTTTGCTCCTGACCCGTTAACAGAATTTCTCAATCTATTCCTCGGATCGCGCCCTATGGGCTGATCTATAGTAAGCTCTTCCTCTTTTATATTGTCATAGCAAAGCGCAGTATACTCTCTTGTTACCGAATGCTCAGCGAGCTGAGCAGCCAGAGACTCATGGGCCTTATCATTCTTGGCAATCATAAGAAGCCCGCTCGTATCCTTGTCTATTCTGTGCACTATGCCGGGGCGCACCACTCCGTTTATCGACGAGAGTGAATCCCCCATATGATACATAATTGCATTCACAAGGGTGCCCGATGAATTACCGGGGCCCGGATGCACCACCATGCCGCGAGGCTTATTGATTACAGCCACATCAGCATCCTCATATACTATCTCGAGAGGAATATCCTCGGCCTTGATATCCAGAGGCTCGGGCTCCGGTATATCGATGACAAGCTCATCTCCCTCTGCTACGGACTGCTTCTTTGAGCTGACCGGGGAGCCGTTTAAGCTCACGCGTCCCTGCTCGATTAGTTTTACTGCATATGACCTCGAAAGCTCATCAGCGTTATATCCTATGAATGCATCGAGCCTTGTACCCGCATCCTCAGCGGAAGCTGTGAGCGTCAATTTATAATCACTCATCTGAGCCTCCTTTCTCGGATGCCTTCTTCTCATCGACCTCGTTCTTATACATAACGAGCACCATCAGCATCAATAAAATGCAGCAAGTCGTGATAAACATATCCGCCACATTGAATACGGCAAACTTCCCGCAGGATATCATATCCGTGACGAAGCCGAGCGTTAGGCGGTCTATCATATTTGAAATGCCACCTGATGCGATGCAACATAAAAGGAGGGGCACGAGCTTATGACCGGCCCTGATTTCAGTTATCGCATAGACCACGCAGCCTATTATCAGCGCAGAGGTCAGGAATATGGTGATAAAGCGATTGCCCTCAAACATACTGAAGGCCGTGCCGGTATTTTGGACATAACAAATCCTAAACCAGTTGCCCAGTACAGGTATGGCTTCCCCGAGCTCCAAATTTGCTCTGACCGCATATTTAGTTAGCTGATCTGCGGCAATTATTATCACCGCGATCATTGGATATATAAGTTTCTTCATTGCGATTTAGTATAACATGAGCAGCGCCTATTCAGGGAGTTTCGGCGTTACGTACACGGTCTGGTTGTGTGTAAAAATCACCATGCCCGGCTTGGCGCCGTTAGGTTTTTTAACATATCTGACAGGCACGTAATCGACAGGTACATTGTCCGAGCTCTGCGCCTTGCTGTGATAGGCGGCTATTGACGCGGCCTCATATATCAGCTCTGCCGGCATATCCCCGACGCTGCGTCCGTCTTCGAGTCTTATTATCACATGCGAGCCCGGTATGTCCTTGGTGTGCATCCAGACATCCGTCTTGGAGGCAAACTTCATACTGAGCCAATCGTTTTCTATATTATTTCTGCCCACCAGCACCTCGGTACCGTCCGAGAGCTCGTAGCGAATAGGCTCGGGTTTTTCTTTCTTGCGCTTCCGCTGGGAAGCCTTGGCGCGCCTCCTGGCATATCCCGTCTCTTCCATCTCATCTCTAATGGATTCGAGGAGAGGCACTGTGTCTGCCTTTTCGATATTCTGCACCACCGACTCAAGGTAGGCTATATCCTGTTCATTCTCCTCGAGCTGGGTTTGCTTCTCGTGTATGGCAGTATGCGCCTTTGAATACTTCTTAAAATATCTCTGCGCATTAGATGCGGCATTTATCTTTTCATCGAGCGGAATGGTAATGTCTGTCCCGTCATAATAATTGGTAACAGTGACTTTCTTAGCACCCGGCTCTACCGCATGAATATTGGCAGTCAAAAGCTCTCCGTACAGCCTGTACTGCTCGGAGTTCTCTGCCTTGAGCAGATCCTCTGATAGTTTCTTTTTCTTAAGAAGCGCCTTATCCAATGCAGACTGCGCGAGCTTTAAAAGAGGCTGTGACTTCTGCCTTACAAGATTGGATGCATCCCTATTAGTAAAGAAATAATCTACGCATTCCGATGTGTTATCAAACTCAATCGTCTCAAGTCCGTCAAGCTCCGACAGATCCGCAATATGAAACTCACGCGGAGATCCGTCCTCATCCAGATAAACCCTCGGTACATACGAGCCCTCGCTCACAGAGCCCACTATCTCGCAAAGCCTCTCAGCAGGCTGATCGGATATGAGTTCCGCATCCTCACCGTCCTTGCTTGAGCCGAGCATCTCCCTGGCAATTGCCGGAGAAATACCTCCGACACGTCCCATGATGCCCCTCTCATCGTGAGGCAGTCCCGTAGTTTTCGTAAGATCGCGAAAGCCTATCTTGTCCTGCTCAGGCGGATATTCGTATATTACGCCGGGCAGCAGCTGTCTGTATCTGTTTATATCGATCGATACGCGCTTAATCGCATCTATAATCTTAGAGCTCTCGAGATCGGTCAGCACTATATTGCTGTGCTTAGCCATAATCTCGATAATCAGCCTGCGGCAAACTGAAAAGCCCATTTCGTTTTGGGCCTCGATATCTATCTCGATGATGCGCTCAGAATCCTTCTGCCTGACAGCGGTGATGCGCCCTCCCTGCAGATGTTTCCTGAGCAGCATACAAAATGTCGGCGGCTGATCGGGATTGGTATAAGTTCCTTCGGTCAAACACACTCTCGCAGACTGCGAATTGCAAGACATAAAGAGGCGGACATTACCGCCTCTTGTATGAATGTGAATCAAGAGCTCCTCCGGACCGGGCTGATATACCTTTTCTATCTTACCGAGCTCGATGGAGTCTGCAAGTTCCTTCGATATTGCGTATGTAATAATACCGTCGTATGCCATTCAGATAATTAATCCTAGTCGTCCGTTCTGTCAAATGTGAATTCTACATCATCGACTGCATCCTGCTTTACGACATCATAATCAACTGTCCTGGCCTGGCGAGCCTCACCGGTTCTGGTATCACCGCTTCCCATTACTCCGTAGTAACTGTAATCACCGAATCCCGTGATGCAATAGAATATAGGTGAGAGAAAGGTATATCCCCATGCCCATGTATCTTCCTGACCGTAAGATCTGGCTGTCGCCTTTCCGATCTGATATGTGAAATAAAAATATCCCACCCATCCGATTATCGGAATGATGATTACAAGCTGCCTGAGCCAATACCAAGGATTACCCATGACTTTCTCACAGAGCTTATACATATTGTAAAACGGAATAAATCCTATCCATCCCGGCTCTCCGGCCTTTTCGAACATCTTCCAAAGACCAATCGACGTGGCCAGCCACGAAAGAGTGGACATACCGCCTGTATTTCCTGAATTCTCCTGTGCAAATGATAATAAAGTTTCCATCCAAGCACCTCTTTCTATGTTATTTTCATAGGCAAACGCCTCTATCTTGTAAAACGATTCGAAGCCTTTCGCTCCGCCATCTATTGTATCACTTTTTCCGGGGCACTACATCAAAGATATTATAGCAGCACCGGCAATTATCATACCCATGCCGACCAGTTTGAGAATAGTGACAGGTTTTTTGGCAATTCCGAGTAGCCCTATCGCATCAACGAAAAGGCTCATCGCCATCATTCCCGCGAGATTCAAAATATTTACAAGTCCCGTTCCGAGCACATTGGCCGCCACTGTATTGCCGCCTACTACGACAACTGCAAGCGTGCCGCCATATGCCATGAATCTGTTGGGCTTTACGATATTGAATTTCGTGCCCTCTTCGAATATTGCATCCGGGCTCCTGACGATTGAAAGCACTGCCATTATAAGGCAAGTGACCGTTAGGCCTATGCACATCGAGATAAGCGCAGTCTTAAGGGCATTATCTACCACAGTGTTCAAGGTTCCGTTTGCCGCAACCTGAACAGCAGCAGCCGTTCCGTTTATAAGAGATAATATAAAGAAAACCGCAATAGGAAGGCCTCGCCTTGCTTTCATGCTCTTTTCAATGCTTTCTTCATCGCTTGTGCCGCCCTTTTCGATTGACACAGCGACTATGCCGCCAAGCACCAGCGCAGCTCCTATAAATCTCGCAAGAGTCATCGGGATTTGCTGAGATCCTAGCAAACCGAACTGGTCTATAATCAGGCCGCCCAGTATCTGCGCCGTGCAAGCCAGCATCATATGGCGTGCACTTCCTATGGCAGGCACGGAGTGCACGCTGGTCATTATAACGAAAGGTCCGCAGCATCCGCCCAGCCATATCCAAAGAGGATATCGGGATATCTCCGCAAACGGTATATGCAGATTATGATCGATCAGAAGTATCAGCGGCAGCAATACGATAATCGAGAATACAAAATTAAACGCCGCAGATAGATACGGCGATTTAATCAGTCTTCTCGTTTCCGCATTTACGCTGGCCTGCGTGGTTGCACACACACCGGCGATCGTCGCAATTATTATCGCTATCATAGGAAAGCTTCTACTACCTCTGCATATGCATCGCTTGGTTTGTCAGCGGCCGTGATAGGTCTGCCGACCACTATATAGTCCGAGCCTGCGGCCTTAGCCTCAGCCGGTGTCATGACTCTTTTTTGATCATCGGCTCCGTCCTTGCTGAGCCTGATGCCGGGCGTTACAGTCAGGAAATCCGCACCGCAGAAATCATGCACTTCCGCAGCCTCAAATGCCGAGCAGACAACTCCGTCGAGCCCCGCTTCCTTTGCATTTAAAGCATACTGCCTGACTACCTCGTCGAGAGGCTTGTCGATAAGCAGCTCTCTGTGCATTATCTCCTCATCAGTCGAAGTCAGCTGAGTGACCGCAATGAGTTTAGGTTTCTCAGAAAAGCGTGCAGCTCCGAGCATGAGCCCCGCCTTAGCAGCCTCCATCATCTCAATGCCGCCTGCTGCGTGGAGATTTACCATATCCACACCGTACGATCCGAGCACCTGCATGGTCTTTTTAACGGTATTAGGTATATCATGGAGCTTGAGATCGAGGAAGACCTTGTGTCCCCTGTCCTTTAAAGTCTTAATAATCTGAGGTCCCTCAGCATAGAAAAGCTCCATGCCTATCTTAACGAAAGGTCTCTTGGCGAGGTTGACGTGGTCACATGCCACTACCTCATCTCTGATCCTTGTCACCTTATCCAGGAACTTAATGGTCTCATCTGCGCTCGCGAAATCACAAGCCACAATTACGTCCTTAGCCATATAAGGCCTCCTTTATCCATGATTCATCTGATGGATTATCTCTAAATGCTTTAAGCCTATCTATATGCTCATTATCTATCAAAGACTTCTCCGCCGCAACCCCGATTACGGTATCGAAATCCGTAAGAGTCGTAAATATAATGCCTGCCTCAGCCATCCTATCTATGCCCTTCTTCATACTGTAAGTCATGATGGCAATAACGCCCAGCACCTCAGCACCGGCCTCTCTCAGCACTTCCACAGTCTCGATGCAGCTTCCGCCTGTAGAGATGAGATCCTCCACGACCACGACTTTCTGTCCCGGCTCGAGCCTGCCCTCAATTTGGTTGCCACGGCCGTGATCCTTCGCGCCCGACCTTACATATCCCATAGGAAGTCCCATGAGATGCGCCGTAATTGCAGCATGGGCAATTCCCGCAGTCGCCGTTCCCATCAGAACTTCCGCACCGGCAAACTCAGTTTTAATCACCTCTGCGAGAGACTCCTCGACATCGGTCCTGACCTTAGGCGCCGTAAGTGTAAGTCTGTTGTCGCAGTAAATCGGGCTCTTGATCCCCGAAGCCCAAGTGAAAGGCTCGTCCGGTCTCAAAAATACCGCCTTTATATCAAGCAAATCCGATGCTATCAGCCTTGCGATTTCTTCTCTTCTATCCATATTATCTCTTCTCTTTCTCCTTATATCTGTCTGCTATGCATACGCCTATTTATGGCTGTGCGAAGCGCCGATTATATCCGCAAGTCTCTCTATCCCGTACTTGGCCATTACGCTCGGTAGTTCCTCTACTATCTGTTTCGAAGCATATGGCTCAGCGAGATTAGCAGCTCCCACTCCGACAGCAGTAGCACCCGCCATCATCATCTCAATCACATCCTCAGCAGTTGTGATGCCGCCCATTCCGACTATAGGAATCTTAACTGCCTCATATACCTGATACACCATGCGTAGCGCGACAGGAAATACCGCAGGTCCCGACAGGCCGCCTGTAGTATTAGCAAGTATAGGCATCGCTGTCTTTTTATCTATTCTCATTCCCATCAGAGTATTGATTAGGCTGACGCCGTCAGCACCGGCATCCTCGCAGGCCTTGGCTATACCGGCTATATCCGTTACATTCGGAGAGAGTTTTATGATAAGAGGCTTGGATGTCACCTTGCGAGTAGCCTCTACGACTTCAGCGGCCATATCAGCATCAGTTCCGAAGCTCATACCTCCTCCGTGCACGTTCGGGCAGCTGATATTAACCTCAATCCAGCCTATCTGATCCGCACGCTCAGACTCCGAAAGGCGCCTGGTAACTTCCACATACTCCTCTATCGAAAAACCGCTGACATTAGCCATCACGGGTTTATTGAATACCTCTGCCAGTCTCGGAAGCTCATGTGATATGACCTTACTAACGCCGGGATTCTGAAGTCCCACGGAGTTAAGCACTCCTGCCGGAGCCTCCGCTATCCTCGGAGTCTTGTTACCGAATCTCGGCTCGAGAGTCGTGCCCTTAAACGAAAACGATCCCAGGCAGTTTATATCATAAAGCTCTGCGAACTCGTAGCCGTAGCCAAAGCAACCGGAAGCCGGTATCACCGGATTATCCAGCGTGATACCGCATAGATCTACTCTCGTATCCGGCAATCTCTTATTAACATCTATATTCTTGGATGCTACCAATATATCTCCTCCGCCCTGAGTACAGGTCCGTCCTTGCATATTCTCTTGTATCCGCCTGTCTTAAGTAGCACACTGCAGCCCATGCAGGCTCCATATCCGCAGCCCATGCGCTCTTCGAAGCTGAACTCACCGTCCACGCCTCCTCTTGTATACACATCTCTGTATATGGCCTTGAGCATGGCCGTCGGGCCGCATGTATAAAAGTATGTATAATCATTCAAAGTGCGCTTGAGCTCTTTGTAAGCATCCGTCACAAAGCCCTTTATGCCTACGCTTCCGTCTGCAGTCGCAATCTTAACTTCGCAGCCAAGCGCCGCAAACTCACCGGCGTAATATATCTCATCCTCAGAATTGTATCCGAGTATCACTGTCACTTTTTTCTTTTCGCGTATGAGATGCTTGGCCAGCAGATAAAGAGGCGGGATTCCGACTCCGCCGCCTATAAGGACAGGCGCATCTCCGGAGCGCGAGCTGTCAAAGCCCGTGCCTAGCCCGGTCAGCACATCGAGCACGGTCCCGCTCTCCAAATGAGTCATCTCTTCCGTGCCTTGTCCGAGCGCCTTGTAGATAATCGTCACATGCGAGCTTTCCACATCGCACACGCTAATAGGCCTGCGCAGGAAATGACCGTCCAGCTTGAGATTGATGAATTGCCCCGGCTGCGTGATAGCCGAAACATCTCCCTCGAGCCTCATCCTGTAAGTCGTAGGCGTCAGCATCTTATTCGATTTAACTGTCAGTTTTACTTGTTTCATCCGTTTATATTATACGCTATTTTACCATCACATACCGTCAGATAATTTCTGCCGCTCACTCGCCATCCGTCAAATGGCGTCGCACATCCCATCGAGAGCATCTCAGCTTTATTTATTTGCCATTCCTCCGTCAAATCCCATACCGACCAGTCGTCTCCGAGTGGGATATTGAATCTTGCGCGCGGATTGTAAATAAGGAGGTCCTCCAATCTCTCCATCGAGATTATGCCCGGCATCACCATATACGTGTACATCAGAGGGAAGGCAAACTCAATTCCCACCACTCCGAAGGCCGACTTCTCAAGTCCCCTGGATTTCTCTTCGGCCGAGTGCGGTGCGTGATCCGTCGCGAGGCAGTCTATTGTTCCGTCGATTATTCCCTCGATGAGCGCATCTCTATCTGCACTGCTCCTGATAGGAGGATTCATCTTCCATCTACCGTCTTCTTCGAGCATGCTGTCATCAAGCAAGAGATAATGCGGTCCGGTCTCGCAAGTTACATCCACCCCGCTCTTCTTAGCATCTCGAATTATGCTCACGCTTTCCTTAGTCGATATATGGCAAACATGATATGCGCATCCGGTCTCATCTGAGAGCTTAAGATCTCTCTCTATCTGACGCCACTCTGACTCTGAGCAAATGCCCCTGTGTCCGTGCTCCTTTGCATAAACTCCGTCATGAATGTAGCCGCCATTGAGTAAATCGTTTACCTCGCAATGCGCAGTAATAATCTTTCCGAGCTCATTCGCACGCAGCATAGCCTCTCGCATCATATCATCGGACTGCACGCCGTGACCGTCGTCAGAAAAAGAGATGCATTTGCCTGCCAAGGCCTCGAGATCTGCCATTTCCTTACCGAGTTGCCCTATTGTTATGGCTGCATACGGATAGACGTGAATGCAAGCATCGCGATCTATGATGTCCTGCTGCTCTTTAAGGTGTTCCGTCGTATCCGCTACTGGATTTAAATTCGGCATCGTGCATACCGCAGTGTATCCACCGTGCGCCGCAGCCCTGCTCCCGCTCGCTATGGTCTCCTTGTATGAAAAACCCGGCTCTCTGAAGTGCACATGCACATCACAAAAACCGGGAAGTATCGTATATGTAGGTGATAGCGCAATCCCCGCATTTCTGAGCATCTTAGTGTCTACGTTTGGGGTGAATCTTAATTCCGATCTTGCGCTTTTATTCATGAGCTCCTCCGTTTCTTTGCTTACAAAATCTTTACACGAAACAGGCGGATTGTCAATGGCACTTTGACGATTGTCCTAAATAGGATTATTATTACATTGATACGTATTGGGACATGCAAGGAGGTATGCAATGTCTAAGATATATAGAGGCGTGAGCGAGCTCATCGGAAACACACCGCTTGTAGAGCTTGCCAATATAGAAGAGGAACTCGGGCTCGAAGCCAAACTGCTCGTAAAGCTCGAGTATTTAAACCCGGCGGGAAGCGTCAAAGACCGCGTTGCGAAGTCGATGATTGAGGACGCTGAGGCCAAGGGACTTCTCAAGGAAGGCTCGGTTATCATTGAGCCTACTTCGGGCAATACCGGCATAGGCCTTGCGGCAATCGCAGCATCCAAGGGCTATCGAGCTATATTCACCATGCCTGAGACCATGAGCGTCGAGAGGAGAAACATCCTCAAGGCATATGGCGCAGAGATAGTTCTAACTGAAGGCGCCAAAGGCATGAGCGGAGCTATAGCAAAGGCGGAGGAGCTCGCCGGAGAAATACCCGGCTCAATCATAGCAGGGCAGTTCGTAAATCCTGCAAATCCTGCAGCTCACTTGGCTACGACAGGACCTGAGATCTGGGAAGATACGGACGGCGCGGTAGACATCTTCATCGCGGGCGTTGGCACAGGCGGCACAGTCACCGGTGTCGGAACATATCTTAAGGATAGGAAGCCGGAAGTTAAGATAGTTGCGCTCGAGCCTGCTGACTCTCCTGTTCTCTCCGGAGGCCAGGCCGGTCCTCATAAGATACAGGGCATAGGCGCGGGTTTCGTACCGGATGTCTTGAACACTTCCGTATATGACGAGGTATTCAAGGCAGAGAGCGACGACGCTATAGCCGCAGCTAAGCTGCTTGCAAAAAAAGAAGGCATCTCCGTCGGAATATCCTCCGGAGCCGCCCTTCACGCAGCCATCGAATATGCCAAGATGCCTGAGAACAAGGATAAAGTGATAGTCGCTCTCCTGCCGGACAGCGGCGACCGCTACTACTCCACCCCACTCTTCACCGAATAGGTCAAGCATGATTTTAATAACTATACGATGACTTCCTTTTCGAAGTCATCGTTTATTCTTTTGTTTTAATTCTTTTGAGATTCTCAATTTTAATTGCTTTATTAAAATCTTCCTCTGCTACTAATTCTTCATACTTCTTCCATGCATCAGGATCCGATAGAGCTGCTTGGAATACCGCTTTAACATAATCATCTACCATATCCCATCCGCCATACAAATCTTCCATTGCTTTATCAATTTTTTCTAATGTGATTTCGTTCCCTTCTTCTTTGCTACACTCTATTATTCCTACGATATCAGATAGGTCCCTTTTATAATTTCTTCCTGACATCAGTTTCATAGCAAGAAGATATTCACCTCTTATCGTTCTGACCTCCAAAACTTTTGCGAATGTCTTGTAGTATTCTGAATGCTCAAACAAAGATTTAGAGTATGAGCCGCTCCTTTGGAAGTCCGCATTTAACCATCCATCAGGGATGTGTTCCTTCTCCGCAACAGCATATATGGTCTCTTTCATCACCGAATCTGCAAGAATCATTGCATCAATATCTGTTGTGGAATCTCTGAAACCATAATTTACAAGAACAGAAGCCCCTCCAACCAGAACCAATTCAACACGTTTGCTCTTGCGATTTCTTCTTTTATACTCTCGGGCCAGCAGATATAGATAGTGATCTATTTCTTCTTTACTAAAACTTTTTTCAATAAACATCATTCACCTCTTTTTCAACTATGTTATATTTCATGAATTCCGGTATTGATTCACACTCTGCTTGTCTTCGGATATCATATTTCTTTCCAATTCTTGCCGCCATTAAAATATCCATCGGATATACTATCTCCGGTAACTTATAAGTTCTCAAATGTTCGTATTGATCATCCTTAACAATCTTATTAACTCTATAGAGATAATCTAGCATTGCCAGCAAATAGAACGCCTCATAAAACCATTCCAAGTTCCAGTATTTATTGATAATGTTAGTGTTTACCAATTCATTTATGAATTGAGTTTCTCCTACTCTTTTTAATTCATGACGGGTTTGGCTCTTGAAATTCTCAAAACTTGTTCTCTCCGGAACAAACATCTGATAATAAAGGTCATCCATGCTCATATCCAGAACTTTTGCGAGCGCATGAAGATTACCGGAGCTGACCCTCTCGATCGGAGTCCTGCCCCTGACTATATCCGAGAGAGTGGAATAAGGAATGCCGCTCCTCTTGGATGCCTCGTAGATTGAAATGCCTTCGTATTCAAGTATGTAAGAAAAGTCCATGTCTTGCCTCTCGTTTTGTTACGGTGTACCGTGATACTATTTGTAAAATAATACCACGGTGTGCCGTGGTAGTCAATATCATTGGATTGTATTGCGAAGCTAGTCGCTGATGTCTATATCTGCCACTATCATGACATTGTAGTCAGGGTACTTGGCCTTAATGTCCTCTGTAATAATGCGTATGCCCTCTCCGTGAGATATTCCAAACATAAATACGACGTCGAAGCGCATCTCCTTGTCCTCTTCATTCAGATAAAAACCATGCATTTGCAGTGCGAAGTCATGAGAAAGCACAATGCTTTCAATGTCGCGCCTTATCTCGTCGTTCTTTGGATTCGTGCTTCTCGAGTAAACTCCCACACCCGTCAGCACGACTCCTGTTTCTTTATATACCTTATCGGCAATTCTCCTGGTAATTACATCGACTGTGTCTACTGTCATATCGTCCGGAAGCTCTATATGTACGGAGGCGTACTCCCTGCCCGGTCCGTAATTATGTACGAATAAATCGTATGCACCCATGACTTCAGGTTCTGCGCATACCAATTCCTTAATCTTCTTGGATACATCCATATCCGCACGACGACCGAGTATATCGCTTATCGTCTCGCTGATCATATCTACGCCTGCTTTGATGATAAATCCAGCAATGATAACACCCATATAAGCCTCAAGCGATATGCCTTTCAGCGTATAGATGATTGCGGTTATGAGGACGGCAGCCGAGATTGCTGCATCGGAAAGGGCGTCAGTACCCGATGCGATAAGTGCTCCTGAATCTGTCTCCTCTCCCTTTTTCTTAACATATCTTCCTAGCAATATCTTGGCGAGTACAGCTGTAGCAATTATTACTAATGCCTCTGTCGAATACGAAACCTCTGCAGGCTCGATAATCTTCTTGACGGATTCAACAAGAGATGTGATTCCCGCATAAAGCACTATCGCAGCTACTATGAGAGCGCTTACATACTCTATTCTGCCATGCCCGAGCGGGTGATCTTTGTCTGGCTTCTTACCCGCAAGCTTAGCACCGATTATGGTTATTATCGAAGAAAGAGCATCGGACAGGTTGTTTACCGCATCCAAAATAACGGCAATCGAATGAGATGCCAGTCCGACTGCAGCCTTAAAACCCGCAAGCAGCACATTCACCGCAATGCCTACGATGCTCGTCCTTATTATCGTTTTCTGCCTTCTGTTTAAATCATCCATATGTGGAATTTTACTCCTCACAGAACTTAGTTACAAGGCGCACCCGCCTTTTACAAGTAGCGATCGAAGATGCTCATTATGCTGTCGACTGCATCTGTTGCATCGCTTTTCACGCTGTTTATCTTTTCGACAGCTTCTGTTTTTACAAAATCGATTCTCGAATCTATCTTTTCTTTTGCTTCTACTAGTTCTTCCTTTATACCCTCTCTCAAATATCTTCCTGCGGCGCTTACATCTCCGAAGATCTGCATGAGTTCTCCTTGTGATTGCATCCACGAGCCTCTGATAATATCGTGCACTCCGTAGTCGCCCCTCTTGTATTTTTCGATTACGATTTCGTATCTGCTTACGGCACCTGCAACTGCATCATCCCAGGATATATAGATTTCTTCACCTGCGGTGATTCCGACCTTCTTCATTATTGTAGGATCGGCCGCAAGTTCTTTTAGTTTTGCGGCAAGCGAGGCGGCGTTTTCCTCTATCAGGAAGCCGTTTCTGCCGTCGATGATTCCCTCGGCAGCACAGCTGCCATCTATTATTACGGCAGCTGTATCGCTTGCCGCAGCTTCCCTCACGACAAGGCCGTTGGTATCATAGGTCGACGGGAATAAGAATACGTCCGCTCTCTGATACCACGCTCTGAGCAGCTCCCTTCCGGAAATTGCCCCTGTGAATATGAGCTTATCGCTTAGGCCAAGTTCCTCAGAATATGCCTTCATCTCAGGGAGGTCGAGTCCGTCGCCTATCATTACCATGCGAAAATCGGTGCAGGCATTTTTAAGCTCCGCCAATGCATCAAAAATTATCCGGACGCCCTTGTACCACATCATGCGGCCCACGAATAAAAAGCAAGGGACATCCTCAGGCAAATCGTAATCTTTGGTCACAGATATCACGAAATCCTCATCCAGAAGTTCATGCGGGAGATCCACGCCATTTGGCATCACGATATAGTCTCCCTCGTATCCTATGGATTTAAGATTCTCACCTGCGCCTTTGCTGACAGTCCATATTTCATCGCATGCATTTACGTTGCGGAGCAGCGCCATCTTGGCACCCTCCTGGAGCAGCTTGTTTTTTACAGCCTTGGCTATGTCTATATCGAATTTCGTATGCCAGGTCATTACAAGTGGAAGCTGCATTGACGCGGCAAGCTCTCTTGCGAGCAATGTCGACGACACAGGGCAGTGCGAGTGAATGATGTCTACATTCGCAGCTCTGACCGCATTCGCGGATTCCGGTGAGAAAGGATAACCTGCTACATAACCTACGAACTTCCTCATATCTATGCTCGGATATCTGACAACCTTAAACGGAAATCCGCTGTCATCTGCGCCGTGAACATTAGGCGTCAGCACGAGTGAGCTTCCGTAATTCTTTTCTATAATGTTTGCATAGTTAACGACTGTATTGGCCACCCCGTCTATAAAAGGCGGGAATGAGTCATTCAAAAGACACACGCTTAATTTCTTGTCCATTATTTCGTTCCTTTAATGATTGCGCAAAAAATCGGGGCCAGATTAGCCCCGATTCCCTTTAAGTCAATTATGCGTTGAGCTGTGCAGCTACCTCAGCAGCGAAGTCCTCTTCCTTCTTTTCGATTCCTTCACCAACTTCGAATCTGATAGCCTTGGTCAGTGTCAGAGCAGGATCAACTGACTTGAGATACTCGCCAACTGTCTGCTTGCCGTCCTCCGCTCTTACGTAAGTCTGGTCGAGCAGGCACATTTCCTTGAGCTCTTTCTTGATACGTCCGTCTACGAGGCCCTTGAAGATCTTGTTCTCTGTGATCTCCATCTTTGCAGCGATTGCGAGTCCTGCAAGCTTGGTCTTGGCCTCATCTGAGAGGAAGTTAGGCAGATAGTTGAAGTTGAATCCCTTGTCTGCTTTCTTCTCAGCGAGTGTATCAACGTCTTCCTTAGCCCATACGCCCTCAACCTTGTCGAGGAGGCCGTTCAGGATTGGCTTAGGAAGTGTGAACGGATCGTTCAGTGCGCTCTCGAGAGTGATCTTTCTGAGGTTTGAAAGCTCATCCTCTGAAATTTCGTCTCTGCTGATGTACTGCGGATTCATAGCGGCAACCTGCATTGCGATGTTCTTAAGAGCTTCCTTGTTAGCGTCATTATCTGCGCCGTTTGCTCCGACGATTACACCGATGTTTCCGTCACCGTGTGTGTATGTAGCAAGTACGTCTGCTGTAGCCTTGTCGATTCTTCTGATTGACATGTTCTCACCGATCTTGGCAATCTTGGCTGTGAGCACTTCTCCGGCTGTTGCGCCTTCGAAAGGCATAGCCTTGAATGCTTCGATATCTGTGCTCTCTGCTGTCAGCGCGAGCTTAGCGAGACCTTCTACGAAGCTGATGAACTCATCATTCTTAGCAACGAAGTCTGTCTCTGAGTTAACCTCTACGAGTGCAGCTGTCTTAGCGTCATCTGAAAGGGCAACTCTTACAAGACCCATAGCAGCGATTCTGCCGGCCTTCTTAGCAGCCTTGGAAAGTCCCTTTTCTCTCAGGATTTCTACCGCCTGATCGAGGTCTCCGTCAGCCTCAACGAGTGCCTTCTTGCAGTCCATCATGCCTGCACCTGTCATTTCGCGAAGTTCTTTTACGAGTTGTGCTGTTACCTGTGCCATATTATTTCTCCTCGCTCTCTTCCTCAGCTTCTTCAGCTTCCTCTTCTGCTTCCTCTTCGAGCTCTTCAGCTTCTTCTACTGCTTCCTCTACAGCTTCTTCAGCCTCTTCGGCTTCCTCTGCTGCAGGGGCAAAGCTCTCACCTTGCTTAGCTTCGATGATAGCGTCAGCCATGCATCCTGCGATGAGCTTGACCGCTCTGATAGCGTCGTCGTTTGCAGGGATGATGTAGTCTACATCATCAGGGTCGCAGTTTGTATCTACGATACCTACTACAGGAATTCCGAGAATTCTTGCTTCCTTAACAGCGATCTTTTCCTTCTTAGGGTCTACTACGAAGATTGCTGCAGGCATTCCCTTCATGTCCTTGATACCGCCGAGGAATTTCTCGAGCTTGTCAGCCTCAGCAATAAGCTTGAGAGCTTCCTTCTTAGCATACTTGTTGATTGTGCCATCTTCCTGCATCGCTCTGATCTCATTGAGTCTGTCGATTCTCTTGCTGATGGTCTTGTGGTTGGTGAGCATTCCGCCCAGCCATCTCTCATTTACGTAGAACATTCCGCATCTCTCAGCCTCATCCTTGATTGCAGCCTGAGCCTGTTTCTTAGTTCCTACGAAGAGTACGGGTCTTTCTGTCTCGCCGACTTTTCTCATGAAGTCGTAAGCGTCATCGATAAGTCCGAGCGTCTGCTGCAGGTCGATGATGTAGATTCCGTTTCTCTCTGTGAAGATGTAAGGAGCCATCTTAGGGTTCCATCTTCTGGTCTGGTGTCCGAAATGAACACCGGCTTCAAGTAGTTGTTTCATTGATACTACTGACATAAAAATTTACCTCCGGTTGTTTAACTTCCACTTCGGCTGTGCTGCCTTCAACCCCGCTGATTGCAAGGGCACCGCGGCCTTCCGAAGTGTGACAATTTACTATGCGTGCAAAAGCGCGCTCGTATATTATAGTAAATACACAAGCGCGTTTCAAGTAGTTTTTTGCGATTTTTTATTGAAATTTCAGTGCTTTCGCTACCCTCAAGATATGATTAAATAAGTGGCAAATGCGGCAATCCACGCGATGACGCATTGCCATATTATAACGAAGAACATCCAGCGTGTGCCGAGCTCGCGACGTATGGCTGCAACGGCTGCGACACATGGCGCATAGAGCAGCGAGAACACGAGGAGAGATCCGGCGGAAGCAGCCGTTATCGCTGCTCCTACGCTGCCGCCGAAGAGTATTTGCAGCGTCGACACCACGCTCTCCTTAGCCATGAAGCCCGTGATGAGCGAGGTGCATATGCGCCAATCCCCCAGCCCAATCGGCGCCATAACAGGAGCGAGCAATCCCGCAATTGCCGCAAGTATGCTCTCATGCGAATTCTCCACGAATTGGAATCTGAAGTCGAAGCTCTGCAGTATCCATACAACTATGGTTGCTATTAGTATGACGCTAAACGCCCTCTGCAGGAAGTCCTTGGACTTGTCCCAGAGCAGCCTTATTACATTGCCTGCGCTAGGCATGCGATAGTTCGGAAGTTCCATAACAA
Organism: uncultured Eubacteriales bacterium; assembly: GCA_902760855.1. GTDB lineage: Bacteria > Bacillota > Clostridia > Peptostreptococcales > Anaerovoracaceae > Crickella. The sequence goes on along the minus strand of CACWIO010000010.1, from coordinate 1,288 downwards.
AAGGAGCAGCCTCCCCTTTAAATATCGCCTTCCTGTACAGCAGAGCGATCAATATAGCCATCACTATGCCGAGCACATAGAGACCTGTCATGATAAGTCCTCCACGTCCCGGGAAGAAAGCATTTACAAAGAATGCGTATATAGGGAGCTTGGCTGTGCAGCTCATAAACGGCGTCAGAAGTATGGTCATCTTACGGTCGCGCTCACTAGGGAGAGTCCTCGTGGACATGACGGCCGGAACCGTGCATCCAAATCCTATCAGGAGAGGCACAATGCTCCTCCCGGACAGTCCGATTTTGCGAAGCAGCTTATCCATCACAAAAGCCACTCTCGCTATATATCCCGAGTCCTCCATAAGAGACAGGAAGAAGAACAGCGTAATGATTATAGGAATGAATGAAAGGACAGATCCTACGCCCTCAAACACGCCTTCGATTATCAATCCATGTATGGCATCCCCCACACCTGCAGAGCTGAGCATGGCGTCTGCAGCATCGGTCAGTGCTCCTATGCCATTTTCAAGAAGTCCCTGAAGCCACGCTCCTATCACGTTAAACGTCAGCCAAAACACCAATGCCATGATGCCGATAAAGACAGGAATAGCCGTATACCTTCCGGTCAGCACGGAATCGAGCCTCGCGCTTCTCTCCTGTTCGCGGCTCACGCCTGACTTATGCACGGTCTCAGCAGCGACCTTCTGGATGAACGAATATCTCATATCCGCAATAGCGGCGCTATGGTCGAGGCCCCTTTCCTGCTCCATCTGAAGCACAATATGCCTTACGGTCTCGAGCTCGTTTTGATCGAGTTTGAGTGCCTCTATCACGGCCTCATCCCCTTCTATTACCTTAGTCGCTGAGAACCGCCAAGGAAGACCTGCCTCCCTCGCGTGATCCTGTATGAGATGCGCCACGGCATGTATGCACCTGTGCACGGCGCCTCCGTTATCGCTCTCATCACAAAAGTCCATACGAGTCGGTTTCTCCTGGTACTTCGCAATATGAATCGCGTGATCTATAAGCTCATCCACGCCTTGATTCTTCGCAGCGGATATAGGCACGACAGGAGTCCCGAGCTGAGCCTCCATCTCATTTACATCGATAGTGCCGCCGTTGGCTGCGACCTCGTCCATCAGCGACGACATGTTTTATTTCCGCAGGCAGGCCGTGTTTGACGTGCTGGCGGTTGTGCTGGCGATCATTATCTCCAATCTGAAAAAGGCGGATTATCATTTCGCGATCCGGATCGCGCCGGCGGTTTACGTGGCGGTGGCCATGTATCATCAGGA
>CACWIO010000009.1 GCA_902760855.1 uncultured Eubacteriales bacterium | reverse complement strand
AAATAGACAGGACGCTGGCAGCCAAAGAGCAGATCATTTTGTTCTTAAACAGAAGAGGCTTTTCGACTCAGGTGCTGTGTCCGGACTGCGGATATAAGATGACTTGCGAGGACTGTGGCATCACGTTGACTTATCACAAGTCGAATAATGCACTTGTCTGTCATTACTGCGGCAAGAAACAATCACTTCCGGAGAATTGCCCTGATTGCGGAAGCAAGTTTATAAAGTATATAGGGGCGGGCACCGAGCGAGTCGAGGAAAGCGTCAGGAGGCTGTGGCCTGATGCAAGAGTCTCGAGATTCGACCTCGACACGGCGAGCGATGCTGCAGATTCATCGAAGGTCATCAAGGACTTTCAATCGGGCACAACAGACATACTTGTGGGAACCCAGATACTTGCCAAAGGACTGGATTTTAAGAATGTAGGCCTCGTGGGAGTTATCAATGCCGATGTGAGTCTGAATATTCCGGACTACAGATCGAGCGAGAGGACTTACCAGCTCATCACTCAGGTTGCAGGCAGGGCCGGCAGGACAGGCGGTAAGAGCAAGGTGCTCATACAGACATATGAGCCCGAAAGCGACGTTATTAAAGAAGCCGCCGGAGGAGATTATGATGAGTTCTACGAATCAGAAATTCTGCACAGAGGATTGATGAATTATCCGCCATATACTGATATAATCTCTGTCGGATTTGCCTCAGGCAGCGAAGAGACCGCTATGGCATATGCGGAGAAATTCAGGGAGAGACTGCTGTCTCTTAAGGATGCTCCGGATGGCGTGCAGATACTGAGGCCCAGACTAGCCGAGAGACGGACAGATGATAAGTTCAGAGCGGTATTTATAATCAAAGCGCCTCAGGGCAGCCGAGCAGGCTATGTGCAGGAATATATGGAGCTGAGGGACAGGATGATAGAATCCAAGGCAGACTGCTTCATTGAGATTGATATTAATCCTTACGGGATTGTGTAACGAAGGGACAGAATAAATGGCTATCAGAAATATCGTGGAAAGAGGAGATGAAATCCTCGCTAAGAAATGTAAGGTCGTCAAGGAAATCACTCCGCATATATTGCAGGTGATGGACGACATGGTGGAGACAATGATGAAGGCTGAGGGTGTCGGAATTGCCGCACCTCAGGTGGGCATCATGAAAAGGTTTTTTATCGCAATGCCTTATGCTGATCTTGAAGATGACGAAAGGCAGGATAAGCTTTATTACGTAATCAATCCGGAGATTACGCTCAGGGAAGGAAGCCAGGAGTCAACAGAAGGCTGCCTGTCTGTCCCGGGATATATGGGAGTAGTCGAAAGGCCTGAGAAGATAAGGATTAAGTTCACAGACAGAGAAGGCAATCCACAAGAGGAGGAATTCGAGGGCTTCGCGGCGACGGTGTTCTGCCACGAGTACGATCACCTCGAAGGCATACTGTATCCGGATGTGGCTAAGGAAATCATGACAAACGAAGAATACGCAGAGAGATGTAATAACGAGGAAGATGACGAAGCAGCCGATGAGTAAGAATGCATCAGATAAGAAGTTAAGAATAGTCTTTATGGGGACGCCGGAGTTTGCGGCGGTGACGCTTAGAGCGTTGATCGATGCGGGACATGAGATAATCCTTGCAGTGACTCAGCCGGATAGAAAGGGTAACAGAAACAAAATGATACTCTCTCCGGTCAAAGAACTTGCTCTCGAGCACGGAATAGAGATACTTCAGCCGCAGAGACTCAGAAAAGAACCTGAAGTTGCCGAGCAAATCGCGGCTACTGAACCTGACATGATAGTTGTAGCTGCATTTGGACAGATCATCCCAAAGAACATAATCGATATTCCGAAATACGGATGTATCAATGTCCACGGTTCGCTTCTTCCTGCTCTGAGAGGAGCGGCCCCAATGCAGGCCGCAATTCTTGAGGGACTCAAAGAGACAGGAATCACCATTATGCGCATGGATGAAGGTCTCGATACCGGAGATATGATCAGCAAGGTGTGCTGCGACATTTTCGAAAAAGACATACTCGAAGTCAGCGATATACTGGCGCATGCAGGTGCGAAGCTCTTAGTTGAGACTTTGCCGAGCATTGCGGACGGAACAGCGGTATATGAAAAACAGGATGAAAGCCTTTCAACTTATGCTAAAATGATATCGAAATCGGACGGTATGACGGATTTCAACGAGTCTGCCGAGATGGTGGAGCGTAAGATAAGAGCTTATATAGACTGGCCGACTTGCTACAGCTATCTGGATGGAGCCATGGTTAAATTTTACAAGGCCGAGGCCGTGACGGATGTGCATCCTGAGGACAGAGTCGGAGCGATATGTGAGATATCCAAGGATTATTATGCTATAAAGTGCAGCGAGGGCATGCTCAAGGTCTACGAGCAGCAGCTTGCGGGTAAGAAGAGGATGAGCGCGGCGGATTTCATGAGAGGTCGCAAACTCGAGATCGGAGAGAGATTCCGCGCAGAGGAGGAGAAATAATGTATTACTATTATGACTATTCGTTTATAGTATTGCTGCCGGCAATTCTGTTTACGTTTATATGCCAGAACAGGATTCAAAGCGCCTACAGGCAGTACTCACAGATTCCGAACAGCACAGGCATTACGGGGGCTGAGGCAGCCAGGAGAATGATGGATGCAAACGGCCTTCACGGAGTTGCCATCAACATGCTGACTACCGGCAACCAACTTACCAACTATTACGATCCGAGGAACAAGAGCCTTAATCTTTCTAAACAGGTATACGGCTCAAGCTCTATCGCTTCGGTATGTATAGCTTGCCATGAGGTCGGACATGCCATACAGGATGTCCAGCATTATGCACCGCTGGTATTTAGAAACGGAATTGTTCCTGCTGTAAATCTGACTCAGATGGCTTCATGGCCGCTGATTATGTTTGGCTTGATACTTTCGGTTACATCGCCATACGGCAGTCTGCTGTTCCTGGTAGGAGTCGGATGCTTTATGTTTGTAATTCTCTTCCATCTGGTAACTCTGCCGGTTGAATTCAATGCTTCCAACAGAGCTCTCGAGCAGATGAGAGTGCTTGGCATGGTTAATGAAGAAGACTACATCGGCTCCAGGACAGTTCTCAAGGCCGCAGCTATGACATATGTGGCTGCTCTTGCTACTGCTGTAGCGAGCTTGCTCAGAGTTCTTCTCATTGCAGGCAGAAGGAGATAGTATATTGATGAACAGGGATTGGCTTGCGGTATTTGAGGCTCTCAAGAGCGTATATACCGACGGCGCTTATTCCAATATGGCAATCAACGAAGCCCTCTTGCATCACAAAGGATGCAAAGAGAGCTTTGTTCGTAATTACGCCAAGGGTGTGCTGAGAGAGAGCATCAGACTTGACTACCTGATAGACAAGCTCGCATCGAAAGGCATAGGGAAAGTTGCCCAAAGACCGATTATAATCCTGCGCATGGGTATCTATGCGATAGATAAAATGGACAGCGTTCCTGATTACGCAGCGGTATCTGAGGCGGTTAATCTCGCTAAGAGAGTTGCCAAGAATTCCGATAGATTTGTTAACGGAGTCCTAAGAACGTATATCAGAGAGAAGGACGAGCTCGTAATTCCTAGCGACAGACTCGATCTGAAGTACTCGATATCCGAGCCTGTTATTTCGCTTCTGAGCAGGCAATACGGAGAGGATACCGAAGACATCCTTAAAGGATTAAAGACTCCCTCAGAGACGATAATTCGCGTCAACAGACTGAGAGCTAAAAGGGAGGATGTGGCAGACAGCCTAAGGGCTCTCGGAATTGAAGCTGAGCTTTGCAGAGAGTCTGAGAATGCAATCAGAGCGAGCGGCAGCGGAATAATCACATCCGATCTGTATAAGAGAGGATTCATATCCGTTCAGAGCCTGTCATCCATGATGGCTATTGAGGCTTTGAATCCTGCCGCCGGAAGCAAGGTGCTGGATATGTGTGCGGCGCCCGGAGGTAAATCTGCATACATGGCGGAGCTAATGGGAGATAGGGGTGAGATAATTGCCTGTGATATACATGAGCACAGGCTTGAACTTATCAGGAAAAGCGCAGAAAGACTCGGGCTCAGCATTATAGATACGCGTAAATCCGACGGCACAGCAACGGATTCCTCTTTGATAGAGGCTTTCGACTACGTGCTCTGCGATGTGCCTTGCTCGGGCCTCGGAGTAATGCCAAGCAAGGCTGAAATTGCCTTTTCAAGCGACCCCTCTACATATGGAGAACTGACAAGCATTCAGAAGGCCATACTCAGGAATGCTTGCAGCTACGCAAAGGCAGGGGGCAGGATAGAGTATTCAACTTGCACGCTGAATAAAGATGAAAATGAGAAAGTCGTTGAAAGCATACTGAACGGGAGCGAGGGCAGTTTACTCAAGCTCCTTGAAATGAAGACATTGTTGCCATATAATTGTAAGGTAGGATTCTTTTACGCAATACTTGAAAAGAATTCATAAAACACACTGGATAGAGATATCGGAGATTAGCATGAACATAGGTTATTTGACAGACAGAGGTAGGAGAAGACCGACGAACGAAGACGCGGTCAGAGTAGCAGAAGATCTTAATTTCTATATGTTGGCGGACGGAGTCGGCGGGAACAGATCAGGTGAGATTGCGAGCGGATCGGCTCTCGAAGCACTTGAAAAATTCCTGAGACACAATCCACAGGAGCCTCTTACGTCACGTGAGGAGATATTCAGATATTTCAGAGCTGCAGTGAATTATGTAAATCATTGCATTATCAAATTATCGGAGTCGCAGCAGCAGTATGCGGGAATGGCGACAACTTTGGCATTTGCCTATGTAAGAGACAGCGTTCTTTATGTGGCAAACGTCGGAGACAGCAGAGTGTATCTGATTCATGACGGCATGATTCAGCAGATTACCGATGATCACACCTATGTAAATGACCTGGTCAAGATGGGAGCTATTTCCAAGGACGAAGCGCACATGCATGCGCGCAAGAACGTAATCACAAGAGCCATCGGAGCCAATGCAAATAATGAGCCGGATTGTTTCAGCGTTCCTGTCAGGAAGGGAGACAGAATACTCCTTTGCAGCGACGGACTCTATGACGAAGTGGACGACGAGACTCTGCTCGCTACTATCAGCAGATTCGATGACATGATGGTATGCGCCGAGGATCTCGTAGCCATGGCAAACGAAAACGGCGGAAATGATAATATCTCTGTTATCTGTGTCGAAATAGTGGAGGCATAGCATGGCCAGCAGAGTACTATCCGGGCGCTACGAGCTACTTGAAAAAATAGGCGATGGCGGAATGGCCGTCGTATATAAGGGCAAGGATAAACTCCTCAATAGGTTTATTGCGGTTAAAATACTGAGACCTGAATTCACCAAGGATTCAACTTTTGTTGAGAATTTCAAGAGGGAGTCTCAGGCTGCCGCAGGTCTTTCGCATCCTAATATCGTAGGTGTATACGATGTAGGCAGAGAAGGAAACATCAACTACATCGTCATGGAGCTGATAGACGGTCAGACCTTAAACAAGATAATTGAGGAAGAGGCACCTATGGATTATCGCAAGGTAATCGATATATCCAAGCAGGTTGCATCTGCTCTCAGAGTGGCGCATAAGAATAAAATAATTCACAGAGACGTTAAGCCTCATAACATAATGATCACATCCGACGGTGTGGTCAAACTCGCCGACTTCGGTATCGCACGTGCCGTTAATGACACGACACTTTCTACAGGAAGCAAGATAGTCGGCTCAGTGCACTATTTCTCACCTGAGCAAGCGAGGGGCAATTACGTAGACGAGAGATCGGACATCTATTCTCTCGGAATCGTAATGTATGAGATGCTTACAGGTAAAGTTCCGTTCGACGGAGACAATCCTGTTACGGTTGCCCTCAAGCACATCAACGAAGAAATCGTACCTCCAAGCGAGCTTGAGCCGGGCATTCCGCCTGCACTCGAACGCTGCGTTATGAAGGCTACCAACAAGTATCAGACCAAGAGATATGCTTCTGCGGAGGAGATGATACAGGAGCTTGACAATATTTCGTTTGTTACGAATATAGTCGGTGATACATTCTTCGAGAGCTCTGATGTAAGAGAGAAGAGAAATAAGAGAAGAGAAGACTTCAAAAAAGCCGTAGAAGAGGAAGTAAAAGCCAGAGAAGAGGAGCTCAAACCAAAGAAGAAAAAACGCATTTTAGTTGCAGTCCTGCTGATACTTATGATGCTGGCAGGAGTCGGCGGATTTGCCGCATGGCAGATGGACGTATTCTCATCAACTAAGCCTGCACCTGATCTCCTGGACAGGACGGAAACAGACGCAATCAGGACAGGTGAGGAGCTGGGCTTTGAGGTTAAGCTAGCTAAAAAGGCAGTCTATGATTCGGATTACGCAGAGGGAAGGGTTTGTATGCAAGACCCTGATCCTGGCGTTGAGATGCCTAAGGACGGCACGATTACAATTACTCTTTCCAAGGGAACAAAAGAAGGAACCGTTCCTAATGTTGTAGGCATGAAGAGAGAGGATGTGGAGGCCTTCCTGGTAGAAAAGGGATATTTGCTCGGCAACGCAAAACCGGAGACATCCCCTGAAGAGGAAGGAAGAGTGCTCAGGCAGTCACCTGAAGCCGGATCTGCTGCGGATAAAGAAACCAAAATCGAGATTTGGTATTCTGATGGTAAAGGCAAGGAAATGGGAACAGTTCCGTCTGTTATGAAGAAGCCTTTGGCTGATGCAAAGAAGGAGCTCATAGCTGCCGGATTTGAGCCGGGAGAAGAGACTTATAGTTATAACGATACTATAGACAAGGGCTATGTAGTCTATCAATACTGGGCTCCGGGCGCTCAGCTCGAAAAGGGCACGGCCATCGATCTCGAAATAAGCAGAGGTCCTGAGCCGGCACCTGAACCGCCTGCTAATAACGATAACCAAAATACCGAAAATACAGATAATGCCGATAATGCCAATAATGCCAATAACGGCACCGAAAACGGTAATGACGGCGGTTAATCCCGGGTTATATTGAGAGGATAACAACCTATGACGGGAACCGTAGTCAAAGGAATAGGAGGTTTCTACTTTGTGTATGACGGCAGCGATGTCATCATGGGCAAGGCGCGCGGGAATCTCAAAAGAAATAAAGAACTCATCTACGTCGGAGACATTGTTGATTTTGATATCGACCAAAATGACTGCGACGGAGAGTGCGTGATTAATAAAGTAATCGAACGAAAGAACTTTCTGAGCAGACCACCCGTGTCTAATTTAGACATGCTGGTGGTCGTGTTTAGTTTAGTACATCCGGAGGTGAACTATCCCGTAGTTGACAAGCTGATAGCCGCCTGCGAGCAAAAGGGAATCGAGCCGGCAATTTGCATATCCAAGATCGATCTCGCGGACGATGATGAAATTGCCCGTGCTTATGATATTTACAGCCCGATATTTCCAACAGTTAAAGTTAATGCTGTAAGCGGAGAGGGAATAGACGAACTCGAGAGCATAATAAGCGGACGCAAAGTGGCTCTTGCAGGCCCGTCAGGGGTAGGAAAGTCCACGATAAGCAATCACTTGCTCTCTGACCTCGGCATAGTAGTCGAGACGGGAGATATCTCAGACAAGACGCAGCGAGGCAGACATACGACGAGACATGTGGAGATATTTGCCCTGGGAGACGGGACTCTGCTGTATGACACCCCGGGCTTTACTTCATTGGAACTGCTCGAGACAGAGCCAAGGGAGATCAGAGAACTCTTCAGAGAGTTCAAGCGATTGGACCATGATTGCAGGTATTCTGACTGCATGCATATAAACGAACCTGACTGCGCTATCAAAGAAGCGCTTGAAAGAGCTGCGATATCGAGCAGCAGATATGAATCATACTTGCTTATGACAGAGGAGGCTGAGAAATGGCTGAAATGAACGAAAGAAGAGCACTTATATCACCATCGATACTGGCGGCTGATTTTGCGAGACTCGGAGAAGACGTCGCTGATGTATGCAAAAGAGGCATAGATTATTTACATGTAGACGTTATGGATGGTAACTTCGTACCGAATATCTCGTTCGGTTCTGCGGTTATGAAGAGCCTGAACGGCATATCCACCGTGCCTTATGATGTTCATTTAATGGTAGAGGAGCCGATCAGATATATTAAAGATTTCGTAACTGATAATACTGAGTTTATTACAGTGCATCAGGAAGCCTGCAAGGATCTGGCCGGGACTTTGAGAGCAATTCACGAGCTTGGCATCAAAACGGGCGTATCTATTAAACCGGGGACATCTCCTGAGGTGTTGGATGATTTACTCCAGGAAATCGACATGATACTCGTAATGTCAGTTGAGCCGGGATTCGGCGGTCAGAAGTTCATGGATAGCTCCCTCCCGAAAATCAGCTACTACAGGGATAAGAGAGATGAGCTTGGGCTTAATTACCTGATAGAAGTGGACGGAGGCATCAGCTCGGCAAATTCAAATCTCGTAATTGATGCGGGAGTTGACGTAATAGTCGCCGGTTCGGCTGTGTTTAATGCAGCTGACAGGACGGACGAGATAGAAAAAATCAAAGGCTGATAATCCGCCAATAAGCGCCAAAAAGTGCAAATAAATATGATATCCTGCAACATTTGCACGATATTCGACATAAATCGCAAAAATAAAAGTGTACTGAATTGACATCTCAAAGTCAGTAAAATCAAGGCAGAGGACGGCCTTGATGATTAGGAGAAGACTGAGTGTATACACTATGATGATGGTAGCCGGCATCTCTGCCGGCTATTATTTTTTCGATAAGCTGAGATTGCTTAGCGGAATTGCTTTCTTGTGCGGAGTGGGCATTATGTCCGCATTCTTCTTTCCTAAAGAGGAGAGAATAAAATGCGGTCTTAGTTTATTGATCGGTTTTATAATCTTTGCAGCTGCATATGCTAATTTCGAGTCTGCAGATATATCTGATGAAGTGCTGCTGGGCAGAGTGCTGAATGCTGCAGATAAAGGTGAATACTACAGACTGACGATTCGGGAAGAAAGTAGCAGACGAAAAATATCTCTTGATAGCGCTTATAATCCCGAAATGCAAGACTCGATTGCGGATTTAATCGGAGCCGATATAGAAGCGCATGGAAAGCCCAAAGAATTATACAGGGCAGATAATCCGGGCTGCTTTGATTATCTAATCTATATGCGCAGCCTCGGGATATCCGGAGCATTCAAAGCTGACAGCATAAGAATAACCAAGAATAATCAAAGCCTCATTACGAGATTTCGAAAGGCCTTATTTGAAGCAAAAGAAAGATTCCTCGGATATTTCAGTGAAGATAGCAGAGCATTCCTTAAAGGAATAGTATTCGGAGACAAATCCGAGATAGAAGAGGATGTACTCAAGGAGTTTAATCTAAACTCGAGCGGTCATATATTGGCAGTCAGCGGATTACACATAGGATTCTTATATGCACTTCTGAGATTGCTCTCGGGAAGCAAAACGACCTGGCCTATTAGCGTGGCAATTATATCAGTGCTGTTAATTTATGCTGAAATGACAATGTGGAGCGCGTCTGTAGTAAGGGCGATTATAGTTATGAGCATTAATCTGCTCTCATTTAATCTGAACAGGAGATTCGATCTGCTTAGCTCATTGGCATCGGCTGCAATCATAATACTGATATGCAGACCATACATGCTTTTCAATGCGGGATTCCAGCTTTCGTTCGCTGCAATGCTGGCAATTGCATTTTTAGGTAAAAGACTATCCGCTCTATTCGGAAATTTGCTGGGCGTTACTTTTGCTGTGCAGGTTGGCACAATTCCGTTAATAGCAATGAGCTATCATAGGGTGAATCTACTGGCATTTGCAATAAATGTTCCGATAATTATGTTATCGTCTCTATTAGTTCCGCTCTGCATTTTGGCACTGATGACAGATATTGCGATAGCTTATCTGCCGGGATTTGTAATCAAATTTATAGATTTTTGCTGTGAAAGCTTGGTGATGATTAATCATATACTTAGCTTCGACTATTCATTCTCAAATCTGGTAGCAGGAATTAGTCCTATTCTCACAATTCTTTTTTATCTCATAATAGGCGCTGCGACTTGCGAATGGACGAGAATTAATCTTATAAGAAAGGACTACAAGGAGATAAAAAAGCTGATATCTTTGATGGCAATTCCCCTGATAATGATTTGTAGCTCTTTATTTAATAGTTTTAGAGATGATGAGATCGTATTTCTGTCCGTCGGTCAGGGCGATTCAGTGCATATAAGAAGTGGTGATAAAGATATGCTGATCGACGGAGGCGGCTCGGACTTTATAAACACGGGAGAGAGGATACTGATGCCATATCTCCTGAGCTCGGGTGCGCCGGATGTGGACATGGCATTCATAACACATCTACATAAAGACCATTTCCTTGGAATTAAAGAACTTAGCATGGAATACCCTGTAAGGGCTATAGGCGTACCTTCAATTTATGCTTACTCCAAAGGAGGTTCAGATATCGCTGCCGATGAGATTATCTATATAAAAGGTGAGAGCGAAATCAGTATCGGGGAAGATGTATCTGTCAGAACTTTATGGCCTTTGGCGAGTGAGACGAAAAGAATAGATATCGATGATCCCAACGAGCACAATATGGTTTATATGATTGATTACAGAGGCTTAAAGATTATGGTGACGGGGGATTTACTCGAAGAAGACGAGCTTAAAATGTGCAATCACTACAAAGGGACTAATGCTCTTAAATGCGATATACTTAAGATAGCTCATCACGGAAGCAAATCGAGTAGCAGCGAGGAGTTCCTTGATGCTGCAAAGCCTGAGATTGCCGTAATTCAGGTGGGCAGGAATAATATATACGGACATCCTCACGCACAAACTCTGGACAGGCTCAAAGCGCGCGGAATTGAAGTATACAGAACCGATATAAACGGTGCTGTCGGTATAGATATTAAAAGAAATGGGAATATCAGAGTGGATACAATGCGAGGGACTGTGTTAGAATTGAGCGGCACAAGTAAAGAGACAGAGGCGGATTAGATGGCATATCAGGATTTTTTAAAGGATTACAAGGACAATAATACAGGGAGCGTAATGGTGCTTTACGGTGCCGAAGATTTCCTGACCTCATGGGCCATAGACAAGATAATTGCGGATAATGTGGACGAGGAATCAAGAGAGCTCGATGTCAGAATTATCGACGGGGAGACGGCTTCTGCTTATGACATACTAAGCGAAGCCAGGGCATATTCCATGTTCTCAGCGAAGAGAGTGGTAGTTGTCAAGAATTACCTGCCGATGTACAGAAAAACTGCCGATGCCGGAATGGAAGAATTGCAAGAATATGCAGCTGAGATTATGACAGCACCCGATGAGAGCCCGTCTATACTGGTATTTGCAGTTGAGAGCATGCATTCGGGAAGCCTTACTGCCTACGCCAAGCAACTGATTAAAACTTGTAAATCATATGAGTTCGCAAGACTCGAAAGAGCAGAACTCAATTCATTTATAAATAAGAGAATCAGGTCGGCAGGTAAGATGCTGGGAAGCAGGGAGCTCTCTCACCTGATAGATGTGACCGGTTATTATAACAGGGACAGCGGATACTTCCTCAGCCATATGGATCAGGACCTTGCCAAGCTAACAGGAGCCTGCGAGAATGATTCCATAGATATCAAGCTCATAGATGAAATCATGATGGGCGACGGAGATAAATTCGTCTTCGGGCTCATAGATGCGATGGTTGCGGGGAACAAATCAAAGTCACTGGAAATCACCGAGACTATAATACGCGATGAGGATGGAGCAATGGCTGTGCTCGCACTTCTGACTAAACAATTCGAAATAATGTATGATGCCCTTGAACTATCGGAGAGGGGCATGAGCATGGGACAGATGGCTAAGTCCACCGGTGTCAACGAATACAGATTTAAAAAGGCATACACTGCCGCGAGGAGATACGGAATAGACAGAATCAAAAGTATGCTTTTGGATCTTTATGAAGATGACAGAAAGATAAAGAGCGGAGAGATAGATAAGGATTCAGCATTAGAATTATTCGTAATAAATGCCGCGAGCTAACGCGGCATTTTAAGTATGATTGAAAGGGGATGCTTTTATCTCGAGCTGCCAGATATAAGCTCTCTGGCGGCTTCAAGCGCATTGCTGCTGTCATCTGATCCGCTAAACAGAGTTGCTATCATATGAACTTTAGCTTCGGCATCCAAATGCTCTATATCCGTAAAGGCCTTGGATGAGTCTATAGATTTGGTAATCAGATAATTATCGTCTCCGTATGCTGCGATCTGAGGCAGGTGAGTAACGGATATGATCTGCCTGTGATCGGCTATTTCGCTGAGCTTCTTACCTACGACCAGCGCTGTCTTGCCGCTGATACCCGTATCGATTTCATCGAAAATCATAGTCTCTACGCTGTCGCTTTCACCTATGATGTGTTTAAACGCGAGCATTATCCTGGATATTTCACCGCCTGATGCGATTTTAGCCAAAGGCATCAGTGGCTCACCCGGGTTGGTGGATATAAGGAACTCAAGCTTATCAAAACCTAGAGGGCCTATCTCATCACTTCTCTTTATATCAATGGCGAATTCAGAGTTGGCGAAATCAAGGTCAGCTAGCTCACGCTCCATAGCGGACTGCAAATTAGCTGCGATTATATGCCTTATTTCACTTACATGTGCGGCTTGCTCTTCGAGAGCCGTTCTTTTTTTATGAGCTATATCTGCGAGACGGTTCTTTTCGCTATCGAAATTGAGTATCATTTCGAGCTTGGATGAGAGCTCATCTCTATACTCGAGTATTTCATCGATGCTCTTATTATATTTGCGCTTTGCATCTTCAATTACAGAGAGCCTTTCGGATATAGCGTCCATGTCGGCTTCTGAGAAACTAAGAGAACTCTCGATATTGCGAAGTCGCTCGGCTATATCTTGCAAATTGTAATATGCCTCATTCGTCTCGGATGCAAGCGCTCCGATGGATTCGCTGTATGACTCGACTGAAGAGAGCTCATTTGAAATCTTGCCGAGACCGCTCAAAATGGAATCGTCCATGCCGTATAAGGATTCATATGATGAATGAACGGCAGAGTATATGGCGGCACTGTTTTTTATCAGGATGAGCTTCTCCTTTAGCTCCTCATCCTCACCGGGATTAAGAGCGAGAGATTCAATGTAATTAAATTCGTAATTGTAGTAATCCTGCTGCTGAGTAGCAGTTGCTTCTGCTTTTAGAAGATCTTCGTATTCCTTTTGGGACGACTTGTAATCGTAGTAGAGATTAGATAGCTTATCGAGCTCTGGCGCTATGCTCTCAGAGTGGAATCTATCTGTTATGCTAATGTGATTATCAGGATCGAGTATTTGCTGATTATCATACTGCCCGTGTATATCCACCCAGTCCGCACAAAACTCGCGAAGCTGTCCGAGCGTGATCATCTCTCCGTTGAGCTTGGATATTGATTTGCCCGACGCAAGTATTTCACGCGAAATAATAACATCCTCATCATTTTTACTGCCGGCAATCTGAATAAAAGCCTTATCCTGACCGCTTCTGACGAGCGAGGTATCTGCGCGATCGCCAAGCACGGTGCTGACAGCTGTGACGAGGACGGATTTGCCGGCTCCCGTCTCTCCGGTGATGACATTGAGTTTATCCCCAAGGTCAAAGGAGAGGTGCTCTATAGTTGCGAAATTGTCGATTATAATACGATCTATCATATTTCAATTAATAGTTGTGAGGGTTATTGCTCCTGTGAGCTGAGTATCTTGTCGAATTCAGAAGTGATATATGGCACGTTCGATGCGTCGTCTGCGATGACCAGCAAGGTGTTATCTCCGGCAACCGAGCCTACGATGTGATCGAGGCATAGGCAATCTATAGCTTCTCCTGCAGCTCCCGAGCAGCCGGGCAGGGTTTTAACAACTATGAGATTCTGCGCGCTGTCGTAAGAGAGTGTGGTCTCTCTGAAGATTTTGATAAATCTGTCTGAGATAGGGCGGTTGTCGTAATTGCCCGCTATATATTTATACTTTCCGTCCTTGCTCTGCCCCTTAATAAGCTGTAGCTCTCTTATATCTCTTGAGACAGTAGCCTGAGTGACATTGTATCCGGCTTCACGCAGCAATATCAGCAGTTGATCCTGAGTCTCGACTTCATTTGTCTTGATTATTTCGAGTATCTTATTCTGTCTGGATAATCTCATATCATAACCTCCACGCTTAGCTTGGAAAGGAATAATCTACGCAAAGATTGTATCATAAAAATACGCAAGTTTGTATAAATACAAATAAGGAGTGCATTATTTGCAGGATAAAGGGAGTTTATTGTCGTATTGAGTGCAAAACTTGTTTCACAAAAAAGAACAAAAATCGAACATAGACAAGCGCAGGCTCATAGTGTAAAATTTGTACGGATAAAAGAGAAGAGGAAGCACGATATATCATGAGAATAATCGGAATCGATCCGGGATATGCAATTATGGGAGTGGGCATAGTAGACTACAAGGGCAGTAAGTTTACGCCTGTTTATTACGGCTCAATCATGACGGAGGCGCATACACCGAATGAGGATAGGCTGATGAAACTCTATGACGAACTCGGAAGGATTATAGCCGAGTACAGACCGGAGGCGGCTTCCATAGAAGAACTCTTTTATAACACAAATGCTACTACAGCAATTATGGTAGGAGAAGCCAGAGGCATGGCGCTTTTAGCCTGTGCCAAGGCGGGCATCAAAATTTGCGAATATACACCGCTTCAGATTAAGTCTGCTCTTACGGGATACGGAAGAGCGGATAAAAAACAGGTGCAGGCCATGGTCAAGATGATACTCGGACTCTCTGAGGTGCCAAAGCCTGACGATACCGCTGATGCGCTTGCCGCTGCGATATGCCATGCTCACCATGCGGGCGGACGGAGACCACTTGAGTGACATCTTTGGCTACACAAGAGTGTCTTTGAATCTTAGAAAAGGATTGATATGATAAGATTTATCAGAGGAGAATATTTATATTATAAAAACGGAGCAATAGTCATCGAGACTCCTGCCGGAATCGGATTTCGAATCTTCGTATCGGACACCAGCAGTTTGCTGACCGCGCGCGAGGGCGAGGAACTTTCTGTATATACTTACATGCAGGTTAAAGAGGACGGAATGTCGCTTTACGGATTTGCCGATGAGGACGGGCTCTCTTTATTCGAGCAGCTGATATCCGTGAACGGAGTCGGTCCCAAGGCAGGGCTTGCCATAATGTCTCTCGGAAGCCCCGGACAGATTAAGGGTATAATAGCATCAGGTGATGCAGCGTCTATTTCACAGGCACAGGGCGTAGGTAAGAAAACAGCCGAACGAGTCATACTTGAACTCAAGGATAAGGTTTCGGCCCTTCCTGAGGATATGCTGACTGCAGATTCGACGTCAGCGGCGGTGCATATGGCGTCAGGAGAGAGGAACGAGGCTGTAATTGCCCTGACAACGCTCGGCTATAGTAAGAAAGAAGCCGAGTCGGCGGTTGCCTCAGTTCCGGAGGAAGACCTGAGCGCTGAGGAATATGTCAAGAAATCACTTAAGTTCCTATTGTAAAAGGAGGATCCGATGGAAGAATATAAAACATATCTCAGATACAGCATACTTGCTATTATAGTCGTGGTTGCTGTGGCAGGTGCAATTGCAGCCAATATTGCAAGCGCAGACGAAAGCAAATAGAAAGAATTAAGTAATTAAATGGAAGACAGGATTACACAGACTAAAGCCGTGCCGTCGGAGCTCGCGGGAGAGCTTACACTCAGACCGCAATATCTCAGCGAGTACTGCGGGCAATCTGCGGTTAAGGACAATTTGTCAATTTATATTGAGGCAGCCAAACTAAGAGGCGAGCCTCTTGATCACGTGCTCTTTTACGGGCCTCCTGGGCTGGGTAAGACCACTCTGGCAGGAATAATTGCCAACGAGCTTGGTGTAGATATCAAGATTACTTCCGGCCCTGCGATCGGGCGCGCGGGAGACCTCGCGGCAATTCTCACAAATCTGAATGATAACGACGTTCTGTTCATAGATGAGATTCACAGGCTTAATCGCTCTGTAGAGGAAGTTCTTTATTCTGCGATGGAGGACTATGCCTTAGATATCATAATCGGCAAGGGCCCTGCAGCCAGGAGCCTCAGGATAGATATCGCGAAGTTCACTCTTATCGGTGCGACTACGAGGGCAGGAAGCCTCTCGGGACCGCTGAGAGACAGGTTTGGAATCGTGGAGAAATTCGAGTTCTATACACCTGCTGAGATTAAGGAGATACTAAGGAGAACAGCACATGTGCTGGATACTCCGATTGACGATGAGTCGATGACCGAGATTTCGCTGAGATCTAGAGGAACTCCACGTATAGGAAACAGGCTTCTTAAGAGAGTCAGAGACTTCTCATCTGTCATAGGCGGCGGAGACATCAATAAAGAGATAACTATGAAAGCCTTAGATGCTCTTGGCGTTGACGAGCTCGGACTTGAGAAGCTCGACAGAGATATTCTTGAGACGATTATCAGAGGCTTTAACGGCGGACCTGTAGGCATAGAGACTATAGCTTCTGCTATAGGAGAGGAAAGAGTTACTCTCGAGGATGCAAATGAGCCTTATTTGATTCAGGCTGGGCTATTGTACAGAACTCAAAAGGGTAGAGTTGCATCCAAGGCGGCCTATGAGCACCTCGGATTTATGGACATGTATAAGGAACCCGAGACAGAGCAACTCAGATTGGAACTTGAATAGGAATGAGATTAGAAGACTTTGATTATAATCTGCCGGAGGAGCTGATAGCACAAACTCCGCTGGATAAGAGAGACGAATGCAGACTAATGGTGCTCGACAGAACTAATAAAACGGTCGAGCATCGTCATTTTTACGATATATTAGATTATGTAAACTCTGGCGATTGCCTTGTTCTTAATGACTCAAGGGTAATCCCTGCAAGGATGTATGGCCTTAAAGAAGGCACGGGCGCCCATATTGAGCTCCTCTTGATTAAGAGAATTGAAGGAGATAAGTGGGAATGCATGCTGAGGCCGGGCAAACGTCTCCGTGAAGGGGATACGGTCATACTGGCAGGCAGGACGGATACGGTACCTGCCGGACAAGATGCACCGGAGAGCGGATACACTCTTGTGAATAGTATTGAAAGCAGATTTGCCGCACATATACTCGGAATATATGATGAAAACAACGGGACGAGGCTTGTCGAGTTTGAGTATGACGGCATATTTATGGAAAGGCTTGAGGAAATCGGCTCAATGCCTCTTCCGCCTTACATCACAAGGCCTGCAGAGGATGCGGATAAGGAGATGTATCAGACCGTCTACAGCAAGATTGACGGCTCCGTAGCTGCGCCTACGGCGGGACTGCATTTCACGAAGGAACTTCTTAAAAAGGCAGAGGACAAAGGCGTCAGAATTGCCTATGTGACGCTTCATGTAGGAATTGGCACATTCAGGCCGGTAAAGGTCGATGTGGTTGAAGATCACAAGATGCATTTCGAGGAATGCATGATTAAGCCCGAAGATGCCGAGATTATCAACAAGACTATCGAGGAAGGCGGCCGTATTATCTCCGTGGGTACTACATCCACCAGGACTCTCGAGAGCATGGCAGGCATGCCTATGCAGCCTTTTAAAGGCGCTGACGATAAGACTAAGATATTCAGAGTCAGAGCGGGAGAAATAGCGACGGACATCTTCATCTATCCGGGCTACGAATTTAAGATAGTCGATGCATTAATTACCAATTTCCATCTGCCGAAATCCACTCTTATCATGCTGATTTCAGCCCTATATGACAGGGAAGAGATACTTAAGGCTTACGAGATTGCGGTAAATGAAAAGTACAGATTCTTCAGCTATGGGGATGCCATGCTGATTAAATAAAGGAAAAAGGATAAGGGATGAGCAAAGCTTTACAATTTGAACTTTTGAAAAAGGATGCCGGCAGCAAAGCCAGAAGGGGTAGGATTACAACTCCTCACGGCGTTATTGAGACGCCCGTGTTTATGCCTGTCGGAACTCAGGCTACTGTAAAGGCCATGAAGCCGGAGTCGGTTAACGATACGGGAGCCCAGATTATACTTTCCAATACATATCATCTGATGCTCAGACCGGGCAGCGATATCGTGCGTGAAGCCGGTGGACTTCATGAATTTATGAATTGGCATAAGCCTATACTCACAGACTGCGGAGGCTTTCAGGTGTTTAGCCTCGGACATCTCAGAAAGATTACGGAGGAGGGGGCAAACTTCTCGTCTCATATAGATGGAAGCAAACATATGCTTTCTCCGGAGAAATCTATACAGGTGCAAAACGACCTCGGTGCGGATATCATCATGGCTTTCGATGAATGCGCACCTCCTGATGCGACCAAAGACTATGTCGCAAAGTCACAGGCTCGCACCACGAGATGGCTCGAGAGGTCGATTGCCGCGCATATGAGACCTGATGATCAGGCGCTTTTCGGCATCATGCAGGGAGGCTTCCACAAGGATCTCAGAGAAGAGAGCGCGGAGTCCATCGTAAAGTATGATCTTCCGGGTTATGCGATCGGAGGCATTTCTGTAGGAGAGGCTAAGGAGGAGTACATCGGAGTGCTCGAGTACGCACCGGATCTCTTGCCTGAGAATAAACCTCGCTATGTAATGGGGATAGGAACGCCGGACTACATACTTGAGGCCGTTGAGCACGGGGTCGATATGTTCGACTGCGTGGAGCCTACGAGAATTGCTCGCCACGGAATGGCCATGACGAGCCAAGGCAGGGTAAGCATCAAGAATGCGAAGTATGAGAGGGACTTTAGTCCACTTGATCCTGAGTGCGATTGCTATGCCTGCCGCAATTACAGCAGGGCATATCTCAGGCATCTTTACAAGGCGGGGGAGACAATGTCGCATATGCTGCTCTCCGAGCACAACCTCAGGTTCTTGTCTAAACTGTCTGAAGATATCAGGAAGGCAATTGACGAGGATAGATTCTCGGAATTCAAAAAGGAGTTTTACGCAAAATATTATGGCGGAAGTAAATAGAGGGATT
Source organism: uncultured Eubacteriales bacterium (assembly GCA_902760855.1). Lineage (GTDB taxonomy): Bacteria > Bacillota > Clostridia > Peptostreptococcales > Anaerovoracaceae > Crickella. The sequence goes on along the minus strand of CACWIO010000009.1, from coordinate 7,103 downwards.
TGTCCTGCGTCGGAGCACTGCGGGGGATGTTTATACCAGGGAGTTAAATATGAGGAGCAGCTTGCGCAAAAGGATAAGGGCGTGCGCAGACTGCTAACAAAGCACGATATTGATGAGTCGGTCTATCTTGGGATGGAGCCGGCTCTTTCATGCTATGAATACAGAAATAAGATGGAGTATACCTTCGGAGATCTGGAGAAGGGCGGTGAGCTCGAACTCGGCATGCACTACAGAGGGCGTTTTATGTCGATTATAACGACGGACGAATGCCAGCTTGTACCGGCTGACTTTAATAAAGTTCTGCGCTCTACGCTTGAATTCTGCCGTTCTAAGGGATACAGACCGTACCATCGCAAGACTCACGAGGGCCTTTTGAGAAATCTCGTGGTTAGATGCGGGGTGAGGACAAATGAACTTCTTATAAACATTGTGACGGCAAGCGCAGAGTTTGATGAGGAAGGCTTTAAAGAAATGCTGCTGGCACTTCAGCAGGAGCTCGATATGGAAATAGTCGGTATTATGCGTACCTTTAATGATGCGTTAGCCGATGCTGTAATTGACGAGAGCCACAAGATACTCTACGGCCGCGATTACTACAACGAAGAGATACTCGGACTCAAATTCAAGGTTAATACATTTGCCTTCTTCCAGACGAATATCGATGCTGTAGAGAGGCTTTACAGCGATGTGCTCGATGTGGTGCCCGATGTATCGGGCAAGACGGTGTATGACCTGTATTGCGGCACAGGCACGATTTCTCAGCTCATGGCATCGAAGGCCAATGACGTATACGGGATAGACATAGTGCAGGACTCAATCGATGCTGCGATATCCAACACGGAGCTTAATGGAATTAAGAATTGCCATTATATCTGCGGAGATGTTAAGGAAAAGCTCGATGAGATACCCGAAAAACCGGATGTAATTGTTGTTGATCCGCCGAGAGCGGGTATTCACGATAAGGCCGTCAAGATGCTCTGCGAATACGGAATAGAGGAGATAGTCTATGTATCTTGCAATCCGAAGACGCTTTGCATTAATCTCGATCTCTTCCGCGAACTCGGATACGAGATCAAGCAACTGAAGACATATGACAATTTTCCGCTCACCAAGCATATAGAATGCGTTGCGCTTTTACAAAGAGCCTAATTCAAAGAGGCAATATGGGACATTGGGCTGGTATAGATTGCCAAGAACGTCATTCTTCTTCATAACGTTGATATATGTAGCAAAACGACATAAAATAATATTCAAAACAGGATCAACGAGATTACTTCGCAATGAATAATAAAGCATATCCTTTATATGAAATGCCCGATGTGTGCACACTGCGGGAGCTGGTAGAAAACGGCAGAGATAAAGGCGAATCCGTAACAGCATTTTACAGGGGCAGGAATAACGACCAGCCCATCACTTTCGGTGAATGCAGCCGAATTATTGAGAGCCTGGGGACGTATCTGCTTTCACTAGGTCTTAATTCTGATCACATAGCAATAATCGGAGAGAATTCAACGGAATGGGTGCTGAGCTTTCTGGCGGTTACAAACAGCGGCAATGCAGCGGTTCCTATTGACAGAGGATTGCCTAATGAAGATCTGGCAGAACTCGTACTTCACTGCGACTGCAGAGCGATTATATATTCCGAAAAGTGCAAGGAAGCGATAGGATTTCTCCGTGATCTCGGAAAACCATATTCAGACATAATGTATATTCCTCTTTCGGATTTTGATACATATGTGGCAGACGGAACGCGGCTGCTTGATGAGGGAAATACACAGTTTAAAGATGCAGGAGAGAGCATAGACAGAGACACTCTTGCGAGCATTGTTTATACATCCGGCACTACCGGCAGGATGAAAGGCGTGATGCTTTCACACGGCAATCTCGCAAGCGATACCGTAGGTGCTTGCCGTAACGCGGAGGCGGATAACGCACAATTACTACTTCCGCTCCATCATACATTTGCCTGGTCGTCGCAGATGCTGGCAGCCTTTATCTACATAAAAGATCTGCATATAAACGGGAACCTGAAGCACATTCTAAAGGACTTTCAGCGTAATTGTCCGCAGAATGTGGCGGCGGTGCCGATGATGGTAGATATGCTTTATAAAAGCATATGGGATACAGCGAGAAGGAGCGGCAGTGAGAAAAGGCTAAAGAGAGGTATAAGGCTCAGTAGGTTTCTGCTGAAGCTTGGAATTGACAGAAGACGCAGTCTTTTCCGCGAAGTGCATGAGAATTTCGGAGGCAGGCTTTCGCTCATAATATGCGGTGGCGCTGCTCTTGACCCGGAAACAGAAATAGGATTGGATGATCTTGGTATACAAGTGCTGAACGGCTATGGAATCACGGAATGCTCTCCGATTGTTTCGGTGAACCGCAATCATCATTATAAATTCGGAAGCGTTGGTCTTCCGCTTCCTTGCAACAGGATAAAGATAGACGATCCTGATGAAAATGGGATTGGAGAGATTATGGTAGCAGGCAGCAATGTCATGCTCGGCTACTACAAGGACTCCGAAGCGACAGAGGAGGCCTTTTCCGGTGAATGGTTCAGAACAGGCGACTACGGCAGGATAGATGAGGACGGATTCCTCTTTATAACCGGGCGCAAGAAGAATCTCATAATTCTTTCGAACGGTGAAAATGTGATGCCGGAAGAGCTTGAGATGAAGCTTGAGAGATTGGAATATGTGCTTGATGTGGTTTGCTACGAGGAGAACGGAAGCATAACGGCGGAGTTCTATCTGGACGAGGAACATTTCACGGATGCGCGCAGCAGGCTTGAAGAAGATATAGATATATTTAATCGCACAATGCCTATGCAAAAGAACATAAGCGGTGTGAAAATCCGAGATATACCATTTGAAAAAACGACAACAATGAAGATAAAACGATATCTTCTGAATCAGTGATAATTATGATCGCATAGGAGGCGATGTAATGAAGATAGAATCATATCCACTGACCGATGAACAAAGATATATGTATGATGAACAGATCAGGGGATTTGGAATGGCTCTGACACTGAGTGGGAGCGCTGTTTTTAAGGGATCACAGAGCCTTGAAAAGCTGCAGTATGCAGCAAACGAGGTCGTCCGTATCAATGAAGGCATCAGGGTCAGAGTGAGCACCGATGAAAACGGAGAACCTATGCAATTCATCGCTCCTTTTGAAGAGCGCAGTTTCAAAGTTAGGGAGTTCAGCAGCGAAGAGGAGCTAAGCAAATTCGGCAGGGAAGAGTGGGCCTCAGTGCCTCTTGATTTCGGTCCTGACAATGAATTGTTTGATATGCAGATTGTTATGCTGCCTGACTCTTATGGGGCTCTCGTAAGAGTTCACCACATAATTTCAGATGCATGGACATTGTTCCTGATATGCAGTCAGTTTATAAAGATTCTGAACGGGGAGGAGGTCAAGACATATCCGTTCAGAGATTTCGTTGAGAATGCTATTAAGTACAAGCAGTCATCCCGTTTCAAAAAAGACCTTGAATTCTTTGCTGAGCAGGAAAAGACTCTGCCGGTGAGCACACATCTGTCACCTGAGCCTGTTTTTTCTCTTGAAAAGCACATGAGGGCATATGAGCTATCGAAAGACGAGGTGGCACTAGTCAGAGATTATGCACAGACGCATAAAGTTGCCGAAGCCAATCTCTTTTCCACGGCAGTCTGCATCTGGATGAGCAAAATGCTCGGACGTGACGATTTTTATATAGGTACCACTGCTCTGAACCGCGCGGGCATTAGAGAAAAGAATACGGTCGGAGCATTTGCACTTGGAGTTGCTAACAGAATTTGCATAAAACCTGAGGAAAGCTTCGAAGAGAGCATAAACTCCGTCAGCCTTTCCAGACTGTCCGGATACAGGCATCAGAAGGCCGGCATGAGTTATTATGCTAATGGCAAAGAGCCATATGACATTTGGATCAGTTATCAGACAGCATCGCTTGATGGTGATATTGAGGCGAGGATCGAGCAGTATCAACAGCCTGTTATGGGTCCGGTTATGCTGCTTAAAATCATCGACGGAGGAGATGACAGAATCATCCTGCAACTCGAATATAACGTGAAATATCCGGATCGAAAGGCAGAGCGTCTGGTGAAGGAATCTGCTGCGATACTGATTGAGGGGATTTGTGATGACAGCCGGAAGGTAAAAGATATTACAGATAAGGTAATGGAGGAGCAATGATGTTCGACAAGGTTAAAGAAATCATAAGCAAATATACTGAGGCGGAGAGTATTACAGAGGACTTATCACTAACACAGGATTTGATGCTCACTTCTCTCGATGTCGTGTCTATGGTTGGGGAATTCGAGGATGTATTCGATATAGAAATTGTTGATGAAGAAATAATGCAAATGAAAACTGTCGGTGACATAATCGAGTATCTCAATAAAAAGGGGATAGAATAGCCAATCAGACAAGAGTGCAGAACGAATGACACTTGATCCATATAAAAACGATCTCAGGAAAGAAAAGATAAGAGCCAGGGAGTCGCTATCAGAAGAGGAACGGGTAAAGCTTTCTGTGGCTATATGCGAAAGGATACTGGAGACGCCTGAATATGCATCGGCCGAAACAATCTTTATGTACAAGTGGCTTAATGCAGAGGTAAAACTCGATAGGCTCGAAACTCAGGCAGCAGCAGACGGCAAGAGGCTTATATATCCTCTCTGCATAAGTAAAACGGAAATGCTGGCAATCGAACCGGGATCCGGAGATGAAGCCTGGAAGAAGGGATTTGCCGGGATCTCAGAGCCTGTCCTTGAAAAGGGTAAAGTAATCGATCCGTCAGAAATTGATTTAGTGATAAGCCCTTGCGTATCTTTCGATGATGATTGCCGACGGCTTGGTATGGGAGGCGGTTTCTATGACAGGTATATGCCGCAATGCACGGAATCGAAGATCATAGCCGCAGCGTATGAGCTTCAGAAATCTGCGGAAATACCTACATGCGATTATGATTTCCCGGTAGATGCAGTCGTGACAGAAACCAGGCTGATAAGACGAAAACATTGAATTTTTATATACTTTTTTAGTATAATTTTACAGGTATTGTTAATACGTTATCATAGTAAAGAATTATGTAAGGAGAATAGGACTATGAAGAAATTTTTAGCATTGATTATGGTATTGGCCATGACTTTAGCATTCACAGCTTGTGGCGGTGGCGGCGGCGCTGACTCAGGCGAGGCAGGCGGCGGCGAAGAAGCTGCTGCAACAGGCGGCGGCGGCAACCTGACATTTGTTACCGGTGGAGAAGCCGGAACATATTATGCATTCGGTACGGTTCTCGCTCAGCATGTATCCGATAAGACTGATACATCCGTAACTGCTGTTGTAGGTAACGGATCGCAGGCTAATATCGAGGACCTTAACGCAGGAGCAGCACAGCTTGCATTCGCACAGTCCGACGTTATGAGCTACGCTTATCAGGGAACCAACCTGTTTGAAGAAGTTGGCGCTATTGACAGCTTCTCAGTTGCAGGAGCTCTCTATATGGAGCAGGTTCAGATCGTAACAATGAATCCTGATATCAAAACAGTAGAAGACCTCAAGGGCAGAAACGTATCCATCGGAGCTTCCGGTTCCGGCGTATACTTCAACGCACTTGACGTACTCGGTGCATATGGCATGACTGAGGAAGATATCAAGGCTCAGTACCTCAACTTCGCTGATTCTGCCGATAACCTCAAGGACGGTAAGATTGACGCAGCATTCATCGTAGCAGGAGCACCTACAACAGCTATCACTGACCTTTCAACAGGTGGTCAGGTATACCTCGTATCCCTCGATGATGAGCATGCTAAGGCTCTGATTGAGAAATCACCATACTACTCAGAATATACAATTCCAAAGGATGTATATGGTACTCCTGAGGACGTAAAGACTGTAGCAGTTGGCGCTATTGTTATCGCCCGCGATGATGTAGCTGAAGGCGATGTTTACAACTTCGTATCATCAATCTTTGAGAATCTCCCTGAGGTAGAAGCGGCCCATGCTAAGGGAGCTGAACTTTCACTCGAGTTCGCATCCAGCATTACCGATGTGCCTTATCATCCGGGCGCTGCTAAGTACTTCGAAGAGAAGGGTATAAGCGTAAAGACTAAATAAGAAATTTAAATATAAGAATTGAGTTTAGCGGCCAAACATGACACAAAGGTCAGGTCTGGCCGCTATTTCAAAATAATGGAAGGAGAACGGCATGCCGTTATTCGGAAAGAAAAAGGTCGAGTCAGCACAGATTGAGGCAGATGCAATCCATAATGATGCTGTTGACTTCGACGAAGTCATGAAAAAATATGACAAGGAATCAAATATTAGGATATGGGAGGGGACACCAAAGAAACTCATCTCAATTGTTATGAGTTTATTCTCCCTGTACTGCATTTGGTCCACATTGTTTTCAACCGCGGCACTTGAGATACGTCTTACGGCATTTCTCGGAGGCGTAATCATAATGGGATACCTTTATTATCCTGCCAAGAAAAACAATGGAAGACCAAATCATATGCCTTGGTACGATTGGCTTATTATGATAGTCGGTGCAGGAAGCTTTTTCTTTTACTGCTTTAAGTATCCGACTCTGTCGAGGTCGCTTACGAGCGCAGCCAAGATGACGCCCCTTTATATCGTAGTCGGCATACTCGGTCTTCTCGCGGTGTTTGAGCTTTGCCGTAGATGCGTAGGTCTTCCTATACTATGCGTGCTCGGCGCATTGCTCATCTATACATTTGCAACGGGCCTGCCGATTAACAGACTGATTTATACGCTCTTCTTTTCAACCGGAGGAGTTATAGGTACACCTGCTCAGGTATGTGCAAAATTCATCGTAGTATTTATCGTATTCGGTGCATTTCTCGAGCGTACCGGTATCTCGGCGTTCTTTATTGACCTCGCTAACAAGATTGCGGGATGGGCTGCAGGCGGTCCGGCTAAGGTAGCGGTAATATCATCAGCGCTTTGCGGAATGGTTTCGGGATCATCCGTAGGTAATACTGTTACAACGGGATCTGTTACCATACCTATGATGAAAGACACGGGATATAAACCTGAGTTTGCCGGTGCAGTAGAAGCTGCCGCGTCGACAGGAGGAC